>JANLFX010000015.1 GCA_024653325.1 Anaerolineae bacterium | reverse complement strand
CTTCTTTGAACCGGTCCAGCCAGCGCCGTGCTGAAGCAGGGAGCAGGCGCTCATAATGCGCCAGCAGGGTGTTGTACACGGCTCGAAAGAAGTGCCAGTTGGTTCCTTTCAGCTTCTTGCTCAGGGCCATCTTGCTGAGCCGCACGACAGTCTGGGCTGGGAACAGCCCAGCCAGCGCACTGACGAAGAAAGCCGCCAACTGAAACAGACCGCCACGGACACCTGGCTGACTGGCCGAGAGGACCATCAGCCAGAAGAAGATCCGCACCGGCAAACGCCGTTCTCGTTGGTCGACCACGTCATACTCAGCGGCCAGCCGTTTCAATTCCTCATCGGACAGGATTGAGGCGAAAGCCTCGTAACGTTGGACCAGCGTATCCACGGGGGCAAAACCTCCTCACAAAATGATCATATAGGATAACCCCGTGACTGGCCCAACGTTACGGCCTTAAGTTTACGGAAATGATTTATGCAGTGGTAGCACGAGCTTCAGCACGCCCACAGGCTGAAGCCTGTGTACACGGCTCAACATTGGGTTTTCGAACCTGCGGGAGGGTTCGGCTTCACTCGAACAGACGGGTGATTTCGTCGCGAGGGAAACGGGGAAACGACTGCGTCTGACCTCCCGGCAGCCTCAACAGTACCCCCTCCCCAGGCTCTATCACCCTCCCGATGATCCTCGCAGCGACACCGGCCTCCCGCAAACCATTTACCACCCGTTCGCCGTCTTCCGCTGCCACGACAACGAGCAGCGCCCCAGAAGCGATAACCCCCAACGGATCAAGACCAAACTCCGCGCAGAGGGCCGCCGTTTCCGGCAGAACGGGGATCTGCTCCTGATCCACAATCAAGCCCACCCCCGCCGCCTGGGCCAGCTCCCACAAACCGGTAGCCAGTCCGCCCTCGGTGGGATCGTGCATAGCGTGCACGCGGGCACACGCGGTGGCGATGTGCGCATCGCGCACCACGCTGATTCCCGGCTGATGCAAGAAACCACGGCAGCGGGCCAGGAACTCATCCGAGAAGCGCCCGGCCAGCTCGGCCCCTCGCTCGCGGGCGATGATGGCTGTGGCCTCCACAGCAATGCCTTTGGTGAGAATCACCACGTCACCCGCCTGCGCCCCGCCGGGCACCACCAAAGCATCGCGTGCTACCTCGCCCAGCATCTGGCCGACGACGATGGGCCGCTCCAGACCGTAGGTGATCTCGGTATGGCCGCCGCACAGGGACACGCCCAACTCCCGGCAGGCCGCCGCCATCTGCGCGAAAATGCGCTCCGCCAGCGCCCGGTCGGTGCAACCCTCGGGCAGAAGCAGCGTGGCCAAAAACCAGCGCGGAGTCGCGCCCAGGCAGGCCACATCGTTGGCGTTGACGTTGACCGCGTACCAGCCGATTTCATCGGTGGCAAAAGTGATGGGATCGGTTTTGGCCACCAACAGCCGATCGCCGAATGCGATGACTGTGGCATCCACCCCGATGCCCGGACCGACCACCACGCGCTCGTCAACGCGCGTGTAGCGATGAAGCAACTCGGCTAAATCCTCGGCGGGCAGCTTGCCCAGCGGTAGTACTTTACCGGTCACATTCTTGCACATCGGATAGCCAATTCTCGTCAGGCGCGGATTTTGTTCTATGCAAAGCCCGCGCTATGGAAAGCGCGGCTACAGGAAAGCCCTACTTGCTGGTCACATTCAGCGCGGGCAGAAGGATGTAGGGCAGCTTAAGTCCGCCGTACACCCACTCGCTCTCGCGGCTGACGGCAGCAATGTCACCCAGCACCTCGTAGATGTTGCCGGCAATGGAGACGTCCTTCACCCGCCCCACGATTTCCCCGCCCTCGATTTTGTAGGCCAAACCCAAGGTGTTGGCGAACGCCCCGCTGACCACGTTCCCCTGTCCCAGACCCAGGGGAGTGTCCACCAGCAAGCTTTCTTGAATATCAGTCAGGATGTCAGCCAGGCCCGTCTCACCGCTAGCCAGAATCAGATTTGAGGGTGAGGGTTCCGGCGGGCTGAACAGACCGCGCGAGGCGCTGCCCGTGCTCTCCACCCCGGCCTGGGCCGCGGTTTTCAAATCGTAGAGAAAGCCGCCCACCACCCCGTTTTCGATAAGCACGTTGCGCCGTCGTGGGACTCCCTCGTCGTCGTAGGGAGCGCTGCCCGGTCGCCCATCGAGAGTGGGATCGTCCACCACGGTGAGCTTGGCGTCAAAAAGCTTCTGTCCCACTTTGCCGGCCATGGGAGAGATGCGCCGGTAGACGTTCTTGCCGTCCAGGCCCAGCATCAAGGGCAGGCCCAGCACAGTGGAGCCCATAGGTGAAAACAGGACCGGCATCGTACCAGAGCGGATGGTGGTTAACTCACGAGCCAGTTCCAGCTTGCGGGCCACCTGCCGGGCCACCTGGAGGTAATCATCGTCCCAAACGGTGGTGCTGAAGAAATCATATAAGATCAACACATCGTCCCCGCGCACCCGCTCCACGCTGAGCATAATCTCCAGAGGCGACTGCACCACCACCGCCTGGGCTCCGGCGGTATTACGCACCTCGGCACGGCGCTGCCCCCGCTCCAGGTTCACGTTGACGTGAGCGTCCGGATCGGCGCGGCGCACCAGGTCAATCATCTCCTGGCCCATCTCCACCAGCCGCTCGATGGACAGCCCGGTGATTTGCTCATCGCAAGTAGTGACCGGGACGCCGGGCTGCGGGCCGGGGAAGCGCAGTGGCAGGGCATCGCCGTAGCGCGCCGAGTCCAAAGCATTTGCTATCAACCGCTCCTCGGCACTCATATCGCTGGATGCGGCGAACCCCAAACGCCCCTCGACCATCACGCGCAAAGCCACGCCGCGAGTTTCCTCCACTTCCACCGACTTGAGCACATTGGCCTCGAAGCCAACTTTAGTCACCTCGTTTTCCACGAAGAACTTTTCAGCTTGTTCAGCTTTGCCTTGTAACTTATCCAAAATGTCCATGTCTCACTCCTGTGAGTTTCGGGTTTCAGGGTTCAGGGTTTGGGGTTGCGGGTTTCGAGTTCCACAATCCAACCTGAAACCCGAAACCTTGAACCTGAAACCTTGAACCCGAAACCGCATTCCTCTTACCTGCCGCCGATGATCACATCCTGAATGCGGACGTGAGGCGCGCCAGTGCTTACCGGCAGGCCACCCTGTCCCTTGCCACATCCCCCTGGCAGCCGTTCCCATTGGAAGTCATTGCCAATAGCGTCAATGTTCTGCAAAGTAACGAACAGGTTGCCACTGAGCACCACATCCTTGACCATCTCGGCTATCTGCCCGTGGCGAATCATGTAAGCGTAAGCCGCGCTGAAGGAGAAATTCTCCAGCATGGTCTGTCCGCCGAACATGCCACAGGCGTACACCCCCAGGTCAATGTCGCGGAGCATGTCTTCAAAAGGCGTCTCGCCCGCCTCGATAAAGGTGTTGGTCATGCGCACAATGGGCGGATAGCGATAGCCGGTCGCCCGCGCGTTGCCTGTGGGCCGCTCGCCCATTTTAGCCGCCGTCTCCCGCGAATGCAACCGCCCCACCAGAATGCCATTCTTGATAAGCTCCGTGCGGCCCGTGGGCGTGCCCTCGTCATCGTATTTATGCGTGCCGCGCAGACCCGGTATCGAGCCGTCATCCACCACGGTGAGAATGTCCCGCCCAAAGCGCCGGCCCAGGACCATCATCGCCTGCGCCTGCGGGTTGGCGTATACGAAATCGGCCTCCGAGAGGTGACCGAAAGCCTCGTGGATGAACACCCCGGCCAGCCGCTGGTCCAGGATCACCGGATAGCGCCCGCCGACCACAGTCTCCGCGCGCAGCAGATCGAGGGCGCGCCGGGCAGCCTGGTGCGCCAGCTCCTCCTGGCCCTCCACCCCCTCGAAGCCCTGCACCAAAGCCAGCCCCTCAAAGCCGCGCTGGACGTTGTCCCCCTCACGAGCCACCGCCGAAAGAGCAATGCTCACTTCTGGCCGCTCCTCTTCGATGAACGTGCCCTCAGAGTTGGCGTAGAACACGCGGCTGAAGCGGTCGGTGTAACGGGCAGTGGTATCCTGGATGGCATCGCCGTAAGAGAGCAAGATCTCGTTGTAGCCCTCGATGAGCGTCTTCTTGGCCTCCAGGGAGATGCCCCGGAAATCCTTGACCAGGGGAACGAGGATACGCTCCTGGCTGGGGGGCACCTCGGCCAGCTCGATGGGTTCGCCGTGCACCGCTTTGGCGCAGCGGTAAGCCTGCTCCACCCGGGCCGGCAGATCCTCCAGGCTGTTGAAGGTAGCGATTCCCCACCCTCCATCCCGGCACAGGCTGCGCACAATCCCACCCACGTCAATCACCACATCAGCCGTCTCCAGGTCTCGGCCCCGGAAGATGACCTTAGACGCTTCTCGTTGTTCAATGCGTATTTCGGTGTAATCGGCCTTGCTGGTACGCAGGGCCTGCTCCATGCGTTCGCGCATTTTCACCTCCAAAACGTGGAAACGTGAAGTGTGAACGTGAAACGTGAAAACGTGAATGCACGTTTCACGCTTTCACGCATCACGCTTTACACCTCACAACCCACCGACAAGTAAAATGGCATACAAACGAGGACCTGTTTCCAACTTCACAAATGTGCTCAGCCCGCGATTATACCACACTTTGAAAGTCATGTCGAAAGTTGTGTAGCGGCGGCCCTTGTGGCCGCCGTTTCCGCGCGGAAGTTGTCAGCAGAGGACGATTATGCTATAATTTGACACTACTCATCTACCAAATTGAAAGAAGAACCCTGTGAAAAACTGGCAATTCATCATTTTTGTACTCATTATCGCCCTTCTGTTCGCCTTCCTGTTCCAACTGAATAGATACACCGCCTATCGAGAACTACTCGCTCCCGGCCTCTCCCTGGCTGGATTACCCGTGGGAGAGAAAACCGAGGAAGAAGCACGAGCTCGCCTCGAAGAAGCCTTTTCTACTCCGCTTACCCTGCATTACCTGGACGAAACCACCACCCTTAACCCCAGGAAAGTGGATTTCCGATTGCAAATTGACGCCTCGATGGAGCAGGCTCGCCAGGTGACCGCTCAAAGTGATTTCTGGCGAGGTTTCCTCGATTATTTGTTGGGCAACTCCGCCGAAGGCATAGACCTCCCCGTGCAATCTCGCTTTGACGAGGAAGCCGTCCGCCAGCAACTGCTGGAAATCGCCGCCAGGTATGACCACCCGCTACAGCCACCCCGAGCCGTGGTCAGCTCCCTCACCTACCTGCCCGGCCAGCGCGAGCAGCGCCTGGACGTGGAAGCCTCACTGCCCCTGGTTATCGCCGCCCTGAACTCGGCCACCCAACGTGAGGTTGATCTGGTCGTCCGCCTGGGCGATGAGGAACCACCCCCCATTGACATGAGCGTGCTCCAACAGATGCTGGAAGGCCGCCTGGACAACTTTGACGGCATTTATAGTATTTATGTCAAGGATTTGACCAGCGGCGAGGAGCTGGCCATCAACGCCGATGTGGCCTACGCCGGGATGAGCATCCTCAAAATCGCCATCATGGTGGAGACCTACCGTTATTTTGATGGTCCCCCGGATCAGGATACGACCAAGATTCTGACCGAGACCATGACCCTCAGTGGGAACTTCACCGCCAACCTGCTGCTGCGCTATGTCATCGGCGACGGCGACGCCTATCAGGGCGTGCAGCGCCTGAACGAATCCCTGCGCTACCTGGGCCTGGTCAACACCTTCATGGCCGCTCCTTATGACGAGGACGTCCTGCCGCAGCACATCCGCACCCCGGCCAACTCGCGCACGGACATCAACACCAATCCCGACCCCTTCATGCAGACCACGCCGCAGGACATAGGCCTCCTGCTGGAGATGATCTACCAGTGCGCGAACGGTGGTGGCACCCTCATCGCCGCCTATCCCGAGCAGATAACCCCGGACGAGTGCCGCGACATGCTGGACATGATGTCGCAAAACCACATCGGCGCCCTCATCGAGGCTGGCGTGCCCGAGGGCACCCGCGTGGCCCACAAACATGGCTGGATCGGCGATACCCACGGCGATGCGGGTATCGTCTTCTCCCCCGGCGGCGACTACGTGTTGTGCATGTACCTGCACCACCCCGACTGGCTGGAGTGGGGAGTGAGCTCTCCTATCATGGCCGACCTGTCGCAGGCCGTGTATCGGTATTTCATGTTTCATAAGTCCGCCGCAGCTTCTGGGGAGCAATGAAACGCAAAACTGCGGTTTCGGGTTGTAGGCTTCAGGTTGGGCACGACGACAAACTTGAAATCTTAAACCTGGAACTCTCACGGGATCACCGCAGATAACACTGCCAGGAAACAAACACAGGCTAACACAGGCTTATGAAACACTTTGAATAGGGAAACCCAGGAGTCGCCCGCACAATGAAATCACGATTGCCGCTATTCGCCATCCTGCTGGCAGGATTGGTCGCCCTGACGGGCTGTCCGACCCCGTCCGCCACCGTTTCTGCTCCCACACCCACCATCCCGTCTACCGCCATACCGACAGCCACACCGACCGTCATGCCCACTCGCACGCCGACCCCATCTCCCACACCGACCGCCACACCCTCACCCGACTCCCAGATAATCGGCTACTCCGTGGAGAGACGGCCCATCACCGCCTACCGCTTCGGCTCCGGCCCTTACCAGGTGGCGCTGGTCGGTGACATCCACGGCGGCTACGAGGCCAACACCCGACAACTGCTGTTGGAGCTCAAGACCCATTTCGAGGCCCATCCCGAGGACGTGCCACCCACTGTGACTCTATGGCTCATCCCCGTCGCCAACCCGGACAGCCTGGCCCAGGACCGCCGCTTCAACGCCCGCGGCGTGGACCTGAACCGCAACACCGACACCGACCTGGATGGCTGCGCGGGCAACGACTGGCAACCCGATACTTTCACCTCCGACGGCCAACATCGCGGCGCAGGCGGAGCCTATCCCTTCTCCGAGCCCGAGACCCGCGCTCTGGCCGATTTTCTGAAACAAACTCACATTGTTGTCTCCTACCACAGCTACGCCGGCGCAATCTTCCCCGGCGGATGCGGCACCCACGGCCCGACGCTGCGTCTGGCCCAGGTATTGGCCGAGGCCACCGGCTACGACGTGCCCGCCGAGGGCTGGACTGCCTACCCATCTACCGGTGGACTGGCCGACTACCTGACTGACCTGGGTGTGGCCGCTGTCACCCTTGAGCTCACCGACGAAGAACACACCGAACTTGACCGCAACTTGCGCGGCGTGCTGGCCGTGCTGAATAACGTCGAGGACATTGTTACCGCCCGCCTGCCGCAGGCCCTAGGCCAGGCCCACTGGCTGGGTCTGGATAAGGGAGCATGGACCGCCTATCACTACGGCATCGGCGCGTTTCCCCACCCCTTGAGCCCGGTCATGATGGACGGCACGCTATATTTCCTTGACGGCGGCCAGCTCAAAGCCCTGATTCCGGGTGTAGCCGAACCGCCGCGCACCATCGTTCCGCCAGAGGGAGATGAGACGCATATTCAAGAGCTACTAGACCTGACCGCCCTGCCCGACAGCTCGGCGCTCATCCTCCTCGACCGCGACGGCGAGGTCTACCGCTATACTCCCGCTACTGATAACTGGGCGCAAGAGAATTGGGCACAGCTTTCCGGTAGCAGCAGCCACTACCTGACCGCCGTGGCTGCCGATAAAGAGGCCATCTATCTCCTGGACACCAACTCGGGCCGCGTCTGGCGCTACATCCCCGGCGCAGAAGCCCGCGTGATCGTCGAAATCCCCCGTAGCCGGGGCATAGACCTGGCCGCCGACGGACGCAACCTGTACGTTCTTTTGAGGGAAACCGCCAACGAACGCCCGGCCATCCTGCAGCTCAACGCCAGAACCGGCGAGCCGGGTTGGACGGTAAAGAAGGGCCTCGACTATCCCACGGCGCTGTGGCTCACTCCGCAGCCCAACGGCCCACTCTACGTGCTCGACAGCAACGACCGCCGCCTGCTGGCCCTGGACCGCGCTAGCGGCGCAGTGCTGGACGAGTACCTGCTGCTTGACCGCGAAGTCACCCTGCGCGGCGGCTGGCCGCTGGACGAGCGCTTGCTGTTCGTCGCCCCCGACGCCGTTTACCTCTACCCCGCTGCCGCAGGCGAGACCGGCTTCCACCTGCCCGATCCGGACCAGGAGGTCTTCGATCCCAACGACCTGGAACGCCTGCGCGGCTTCATCCCACCTATCGCCGGGATAAAACTGCCGGAGCGGGAGAACTCCCTGCCCGGCGCACCGCGCTATTACCGCTACGGAGTGCACCAGGGCATTGACCTCTACGCCTGGCCCGACGGCACCCAAGTGACCACCAACACCGAGGTACTGGCCGCGCGCGATGGCCTCGTTATCCGCGCCGATTGGGACTACGAGGAGCCCACCCCGTCGCAGATGAACGCCTGGCTGGCCGAATGTCGGCAGCGCGGTTACACCCCGGAGGGAATCCTCGACCACCTGCGCGGCCGGCAGGTGTGGCTGGACCACGGCCATGGAATCGTCACCCGCTACGTGCACCTCAGCGCCATCGCCAAAGGTGTGAAAGTGGGACAAGAAGTGCAGCAGGGACAGGTCATCGGTTACGTGGGCAATTCTGGCACGCCAGAATCGCTGTACAACGCGGACGCCGAACTGCACCTGCACTTCGAGATTTGGATCGGCGAGCATTACCTGGGTCAATACCTGAGCCCCATCGAAACCCGCCGCTGGCTTAACCGCGTCATCCGCTGGTGAGGTAGCATAGGTGCGACGCACTTGCGAAGTGCGTCGCACCTCCCTCCCGATCCCAACACCCGCGGACTGACTTATGTTTGACCAATAGTCTCACCAGTGGTATACTTATCCATGCTGATCACCTCGTGGTTCCTTGTTTAAGCGCCAGATTTATTGCAAGAATGCAAGATATGGGAGGGATAACCATGTTACTACAGGGTAAGCTTTTTGCCGAATCCCCGGTTTACAGGGGAAACGCCCGGAAAACCCTTTTTACACGAGACGGCGACGGAACCCATCGGCTGGTCTCCCTGGCAGGGGAGGTGACAGGAACGGCTCAGTCCTTAATGGACGCCTTTATTGGCCAATCACGCGACGGCCAGAACATTGGCCTGCTAAACCGGATGTGGCTGCGATTATATGGCTCCCCGATGCCGGAAAAACTCATTACCGGAGTGGACTGCAAGCTGCGGGAAGAATCCTATCCCCGAGGCAACCTCTTCGACTTGCGTATGGGGATCAGGTTGGACGAAGACCGGTGGGCCGCAGAGGCCAACGCGAACTACAAGATGGAGACCCTGTTTCGCCATTCCGTATTCGATCTCACGCTGTCTGTAAACGACTCTATCCTCCAGCAAAACGAAAATAAAGCCCGGCTGTATTATCTGCTTCAAGAGCTCAAAGAGGGACGGTTCTGGTTCGGGGCGGGCAAAAGCAAAGGACTGGGACGCTTTCGCCTCGAAATGGACTTGCCATTTCCCGCTCCCGACACGCCACCTCACCTGCATCCCACCGCCAACCATTTAAGAATAACTTTGACCTTCAACGCCACCAACCCCGTTTTGGTGGATTGGCCTTGGGGCAAGGTGGAACCTGGAGTCCCTTCCTTCGCTGCTATTGAAGGCCGCTTGCTGGTGCAAACGATGCGCGACATCCCCGATCCCATCCGCAATCGCCTGGAAATGGGGCTGGCCGGGCCAATCCTCAGCCCAGAGGATTGGAAAGCCAAATTCGCCGCCTATCTGCCCCGTGTGATCGCTATCTGGTTGATGGAACGCTCCTCCGGCGAGGTCGAGGTCTGGACCCTGCCCTCCGCGGCCCTGGCCAGGCTAGGCAAAGGAAAACATCCCCTCTCTGAAAAAATCATTGCCCAAATCCAACCCCTGGCCGATCGGCCTTTCCCCAGCCGGGAAGCAGCCGAGGCCGCTTTGCAAGAAGCCCTGGGGAAAAAAGCCCATATGGCTAACCGCGTTCTCGAGGTCATGGAGCATGAACGCCAGACCAGACAACAATTCGATCACGAAGCCTGGCAGGAAGTGGCCAACAGTCTGGGACTGGACATTGCCCTGGCCGACCGCCTAGCTGATCACATCCAGGACGAAGCTGCCCTGGTGGAAATCCTGGCCCCAGCGTGCCAGAAGATACTCCCCCGGCTTTACCAGCAAGTAGATCAACAAATCCAGTTGCTTCAAAGCGACGCCTGGGTAGACGCGGAAATCGCCACCCGCCAGGCGCACCTGCAGATCAAAACCATGCTGCTGGAAGGTAAAATCACTGAACGCCAGTGGGAAGACGCCACCCCGGTCCCGGAAGGCATCAGTCCTGCCGCGTGGAGAGAGTTCCTGGAAACCCATAGTCGCGTGCGGTTCCGCCACATAACCAACCCCAGGAATCTGCAAAAAAGCATTACTAACGACGAGAACTTTATTGCCTTTCTCAAAACCTACCGCGAGCGCGTTCGCCAGGAACTCGCCCAACCCTATCACATTGATTTCCGAGCCGGCGGCCCATTCAGCCGAGAAATATCCCGCAAGTATGGCAAACCCTACGATGCGATATTCATGCGCATGTTATCCTGGTCCCCATCCTCACAAGAACAGGGCGCCTGGGAGATCTACATCCCTGGCAGCACCATCAAGGGGGCCTTCAGGAAACGCGCCTCCCAGGTGCTAAGAACACTTTGGGGTGAATCCACCAGGACCACCCAGGTCTTGAACCGCCTGTTTGGCGCTCAGGGGCAGCGCGGACTGGTATTCTTCTCCGATGCCTACCTCACGGACCCATACGATCCGGAACGGGCCTGGTGCTCGATGGATGGGGTCAAGATGGATCCTCAAACCGGCCGCCCATTAGAGACCGCCAAGCACGACTACCTTTTTGCCTACGGCACCCACCTGACGTTCCAACTTCAGATAGACCTGCAGGACATTGACGAAAACGACCTGGAAGCCCTTTCCCTGCTGGCCCATCTGCTCCAGGATTTCCAAAGAGGGGACATTCCCCTGGGCGGCGAGAAGACCAGCGGCTTTGGCTGGGTCAAGGCGTCCGTTACCCATCTCGACTGGCTGACCGCTGATCCGGCCGGGGTGAGCCAGAAATTATTCGGTGAACAAACGCTAACCCAGGAGGGTATCTGGCAGCGATTAGAGCTGGAGGGTGAGGCAGCAGCAAACGCCTTACAAAATATCTCCCCTCTCGCTCCTGCCGAGACACAAGTGCCTCAAACACCTCCCAGAGCTAGCGCGGGCTTTATCTCCCACCGGGCTTTTGGTGGCTATTGCGGCTTGTTATCAGTAGAAGCGGAGGTCCTGACCCCCATCCATGTGCGGGAGAGCGGCGAACCCTCCTGGAGGGCCACCCTGACAGACGGGCCCGTCAATGGCTGGGACTTTTTCTCCATGTCCGCGCCAGAGGCAGCAAAACGAGCAGATCAAAAGGTCTACGCCCTCCCCAGCCGGAGCATCAGGGGGATGTTACGCCACATCTATTCCATTGCCAGCGATGCCCGCCAGCCGAGCTCCGACATCAGCCACTTAAATCCAGCCGATAGCCTGTTCGGTTGGGTGGGAGAGGGTCCAAACCAGGCCATCATGGGGCGACTCTCTTTCAGCTTTGCACTGTTTCGTAACCCTGAACTGGCCTGGTTCAAAGTGCCTTATCCCTATGGAGAATGGCAACACACTGCCAGCCAGTGGCAGAACGTGCCCGGCAGCTCCGCTTCCCTATTACGCATCGCCAAAACCTGGCGGATTTTCCCTCATGCCCCCCTGGCCCCGATTGTGGATCGGCTAGATGATTTTCAGCCTGATACAGTTCAGGCGAGTTATTTCAGAGCCATATTGCCCGGCGCTCGCGCCCACTTCACGATTCGTTTCTGGAACCTCGAGGAGCAGGAGCTACAAAGATTGATCTGGTGCGTGGCCTTGGAACCAGGACTCGCCCACAAGATGGGCAAGAACCGCTACCTCGGCCTGGGCAGTCTCCGTTTGCACATTATGCCAGACAGCTATCTCATTGACTGGGCGAAACGGTATGCTGATCAGCCAGAGGAAAGCTGGCGCCTGCCCATTCGAGTTGACGAATGGATCAAGCCTGCTGTCATTAAACACTATCCAGAACTGAGAAAAGCGCTAAATGCTGAACAGCTTTGACTGGATCCGCCGGAGCTACACCGGCGCTGAGCTATTAGCTACCCTGAAATGTCTTGAGGAAAAGCCCGATCTTTTCAAAGTCGAAGAGATCGGGCCTCCTCATTCCGCCCTAAATGGCCCCTGCCAACGATGTTGGATATATCCCCGCGCACCTTCCGGCCACAAAACATTCCGCTACTGTGAATCATGCTGGGCTATTCTGGTCAAAGCCAGCCAGTTGGGCCCCATAGCGCGCCGCACCATAGCCGTCTGGGGGTTTGTCAACCGATTGCCGAAGCAACTGGAAAGCGGCGAAAGCTTTCAAGATACGTCCATCTTAGGCACCTACGTCCATGACCAAAACCACTTCCTGTTGATGATGCACCGCCGGCAATTGAAAACCTGGTTGCAAGAACTGGCCATTTACCACGGGACTGAACTGAAGGGACAGATCCAGATTCTGCCTACCACCGGCGCCGGGACAGGGCTCAGCATGGGGGACGTACTCTGCCGGGCTATTTACTACGAAACTCGCTTCCCGATGGACCAATTGCGCATTCGGTTTTTTTCCGCCCCCCACCAGCTTCTCAGACCCCACGTGCACGACCAACGGGGTATCCTCACCTTTGATGCCCCCGATTTCTTAAGCCTGCTGGAAATGGCCGCGGTATTTCGCACCCTCCTGCGCCCCGAGACCCAGCAGATACTGCATGAACTGCTAACCCTGGAGGACACCCGCGAAGAGCAATTCTATTGGGGGCGATTCCTGAGTTACTTGAGCCCGGAAGCTAAAGATATGCTCAACGCCTGGAAAATCCGGCAATGGCCCAGGCATCGGATCGAATTGCTGTACAAATTGGTAGACTATGTGGCCTTTTATCAGTCCGATTAACCTCATTCGTTATTTATGCGTATGGCGAGTGAATGGCCCGTTGGTTTGGCTGCCCGGATGTTTTTCCACCGAGCTTTCCCTGGTCCTGGGCACCATCATCGCTGACCGCCTTCCGACTCAAGAAGCACGTCGCTGGCACAAAGCTCTGGAGCCATGGGGCGAATACAGCAAAGACATAGGTAGACTCAAGACAGTCCCCGATGTGTCGTGGCCCATCGAAACTGTACTGTTCGTTCATCCCAACAACAAGCGGGCTTACGGGTCAGACGAGTTGATCCTTTGGGAACTTACGCTTTTGGGGAAGAGTGCAGATCACGGGCTTTTCCTGGAGATTCTTTTGCCGGCGATGGAAGAAGCGGCGACGACTACCGATCCACGGTGGCACTCTCAGAACAGTCTCTGGGGTCGCTTCGACATATATGCCGTATATGCAGCTCGGGGAGCCACATGGGAAACCGTGGTGCAGGAAGGAAAACTGGATTTGCACTACCGGGCCACCCCCAGTCAGTGGGCAGAAGGACTCACCTTTGACCCTCAGACAAAGCGCGTGTTCGACCGCCTGACGTGGATTACCCCCTTTGATCTTTCGACGGGTAGAAAGGGTAAAGCTCACGCTTTCCCCGGCAAAAAGAAAACACCACCCGCCCAAGAAGTGCCAAACCTGCAAAGGCTGCTGGAATCCTTGATAACCCGGATGAGCCTCTTCTTGCCAGGAAAACATAACACACCCGCTGACGTTTGGAACAGTTTGAACCCAGAAGAACGGTATTCCCTTCAGGCGGCTATGGAACAGGCAGCCCGTATTCCCATTCATCACCATGACCTCCATCCCGCCCCCAAGAATTGGCCGGGACGCTGGACAGGCACACAGGTTTTCCCATCCATACCCACCCCCATCATCCCTTACCTCGAGTTGGCGTCCATACTCCACATCGGCAGGCAAACCCATTTCGGGTGTGGCACTTTTGTGATAACTTAGCCCCCCGTAAACCGGCAGAGGAATATAAGACACCATTTCCCCACTCCTCATGCGCAACTTTTACCCCCCAATTAGCTAAAAAACACTTGACACCGAAAACGTTTTAGTATATAATATAAATGTCGAAAACGTTTTAGGAAGTTGCTTCACACGGCGGGGGTGACGCGTATGTCCCCAACGATAAAAGATATCGCCCAACTCCTCCATCTCTCCGTATCCACTGTTTCCAAAGCTCTCAACGAGTACCCAGACGTAGCCCCGGAGACAAAACAACGGGTTCAAGAAGCGGCCCGTTTGCTTGACTACAGTCCTAACGTCATCGCCCAACGACTGCAATCCAGACGCACCGGCACCCTGGGCTTCGTGGTATACTACGGTGGAAATAGCATTTCCGACCCACTGTTCAATGAACTTCTGGCCAGCATGCTCGACGCAGCCGCTCATCACCAATACGATCTTCTCGTCTCGGGTTGTCCATCGGGCACTTCTCGCCCAGCAGCCTACGAACGAATGATCAAGACAGGACGGGTGGACGGTTTCATCGTAGATGGCACTGATCGGCACGACGATCGCATTGCCTACCTCTGTCGAGAAGAAATCCCTTTTGTCGCTTTCGGACGCACGGATCAGAATCTCGATTTCCCTTACGTGGACGTGGACGGTCGCGCTGGTGTGTGCCAGGCGGTACAACATCTCATTGACTTGGGTCACCAGCGCATTGGTTTTATCGGATTACCCTCTTTCTCTTTCTGTGCCCACGACCGCCGCCAAGGCTACGAGACCGCCCTGCAAACCAATGACCTGCCCCTGGAATCGGACCTGATGGTGGAAGTAGAGGCAGGCAGCGAGGAAAATGGTTACCGGGCCATGGTCCAACTGTTGGAACTGTCTCACCCACCAACAGCGGTTATGGTCTCCAGTGACTTGATGGCTATCGGCGCCTTGCGTGCTGCCCAAGAGCGCAATCTGGCGGTCGGCCACGACCTGGCCCTGATCGGTTTTGACGACATCTCCTTGGCGGCTTACACCCATCCCCCGCTGACTACCCTGCGCCAACCTATGGCGGAAATAGGCCAGCGCCTGGTAGACATGCTGGTGTGTTTGCTTGAGAATAAACCTTTGCCAGAACGCCACGTCATCCTGTTGCCCCCCTTGATCGTCCGCCAGTCCAGTGGTGAAAGGCGAGACAACCCATGAAAAAGCGCTTTGAGAGTATTGACAAACTGCGAAAATTGTGGTATATTAAAACTACTTAAACGTTTAAGTAACCCCTTTTCATCACCATCCCAATACTGGCATGCAATCCGGATAATGCCGGTTCCTTGAAAGAAGCGAAGATAGCTTATGCCTACGATCAAAGATGTCGCCAGGTTAGCTAACGTCTCCACGGCCACCGTCTCCTACGTGCTCAACAATAGTGGCCCTGTCAGTGAGGCTACCCGCGCCCGCGTACTGGCCGCAGTCGAAGAGTTGGGTTATCGCCCCAGTATCATCGCCCGCAGCTTAAAAGGCAAGCACACCCACATGTTGGGTTTCGTTCTCTCTCCTTACGCGCGCCAGCCCCAGGACCCTTTCTTCAACGAATTCATCGCCGCCCTAGCCGATACGGCCGCCGGGTTCAATTACCACGTAGCCGTGACCACCACCGCCGATCTGGCTTCGGAGCGGAAAACCTATAAGGATATGGTGGAAGATAGACGTGTAGATGGTTTTATTATTGCCGATACCCGGCTCGACGATGAACGCCTCGCTTATCTGATCGCGGCCGGGTTCCCTTTCGTGGCTTTCGGGCGGCCAGCCAATGAGTTGATTTTCCCCTACGTGGATGTAGACGGCTATACCGGTGTGAAACAGGCCGTTCAATATCTGATTGATCTGGGTCATCGGCGCATTGGCCTCATCGAACTGTCACCCACCCTGGTTTGCCGGATGCACCGCCGACAGGGATATGAAGCGGCGCTACAAGAGAACGATCTGCCATTAGATTCAGAGTTGATTGTAGCCGGCGGTCTGACAGAGGAGGATGGCTATCGGGCAATGGGCAAACTGCTGGACTTGGTCCAACCCCCCACGGCGGTTATGGCCGGCAACGACTTGATGGCCGTGGGAGCCATGAACGCTATCCATGATCGAGGGTTGAGCGTGCCTGACGATGTTGCTCTCATCGGCTTTGACGACATCCCCCTAACGACCTACGTCCGTCCGACTCTGAGCACCCTGCGCCAGGATTTCTATGACATTGGAGAGCGAGTGGTGCGCATGTTGATGGCTTTGTTACACGATGAGGAACTAACAGAAACACAAGTGATCTTAGAACCAACCTTGATTATTCGTGAGTCCAGCGGAGGTGCTTTGATAAAAGATTGACCCCATTGACTTTGCCTGAGGTGAAGGAGGTGATGAGCCTGGAAAAACAAGAGGTATGAGCCTGCGAGCTCTGCCCGGCGCGAGCCGGGTGTCACTATCAACTTTCACGATTAAGGCACTTAAGGAGGGAAGAACGATGAAAAGGTTTCCATTCGCATGTCTGGTCTTGCTGGTCGCCCTGAGCCTGGTGTTGACCGGGTGCCCAACCCCAACTGCCGCCCCCACCAAAGCACCAACGGCCGCCGCTCCTACCCCAACGTCACCGGCAAAATTGCCCGGCGAGGAGCCGACCAGCTTCACCAAGTTCGCAGTCGAAGACGGAGCCACGATTGTTTTCTCCGGCTGGGGTGATGAGACGGAGCAGAAAATCTACCGCGATTCCATCGCCCGCTTCAACAAGATCTATCCTAACGTCACGGTAGACTTCCAACCCATCCCCGCCGACTTCCAGACTACGATCAAAGCCCGCATGGCCGGCGGCACCGCCCCCGATGTCTTCTACGTGGACGACCAGTTGATGGCCGCCTTCGGCCCTACCGGCCAGCTCCTGCCCCTGGATGACTTCATGGCCGAGGCCGGGGTCAAACGCTCCGACTTCATCGAGGCCCTGCTCACCATCTTCACCTACCAAGGCAAAACCTACGGCCTGCCCAAGGACTGGGGCACCCTCGGCCTGGTCTACCTGCCCGAAGCCTTTGAGGCCGCAGGCATTGCCGAGCCCACCGCCGACTGGACCTGGGACGACCTGAAGGCCGCCGCCAAGACTATCGCCGAGAAGACCGACTACGCCGGCTTTTGTCAGAACGCCGACTGGGCCCGCTTCGCCCCCTTCGCCTTCGGCGCGGGTGGCTCCTACACCAACGACTCCTTCACCGAGGGCACGATGAACAGCCCTGAGGTGGTGAAGGCAGCGGAGTTCGTCGTCGGCATGTACAAGGACGGCTCGCTGGTCACCTCGGCGGACCTGGGCGCCGGCTGGTGTGGGGAGGCCATCGGCAAGAAGCTGGTAGGAATGACCTACGAAGGTGGCTGGATGGTCAACTATATGCGCCAGGACTACCCCGACGTGAAGTGGAAGGCCGTCCCGCTGCCCAAGTCGCCGGAGGGCAAGGCCGCCGACGTGATCTTCACCAACGCCATCGGCGTCAACGCGGCCACCAAGTACCCGCGCGCGGCTGCCGCCTTCACCATCTTCCTCACCAGCCGCGAAAACCAGGCGGAGATCGTGAAGACGGGCTTCGCCTACTCCACGCATCCTGATCAGGTTGACCTGGTGGTGGATCCCAACGATGCCGCCATTGCTCAAGGCGGGCTGGTGGGCCGCGTGGCCTACTGGGGCCCCTGCACCGGCCAGATCAACGACACCATCAGCCAGGCATTGAACCGCGCCTACCTGGGTGAGCAAACCGTTCAGGAAGCCTTCGACCAGGCCAAGCGGGAGGCCGACGAGATTCTGGCTGCCTGTGGCCAATAGTGCACGGCCCTCTCAGTTCAGGGGCGATCCTGCAGGGTCGCCCCTGAACACACTTTGTGTTGCGAGAAGATTTACAGGAAATGGGGCAATGGAGTAATGAGGCAACGGGCGTCTCGTAACGCTTTACCCATTGACTCGTCCCTCGTTAACTTATCCTCATTATCCCATCCCCCTTTTCCAAGAACCCAGGAGGTAAGCTATGGCGGTCATGACGCAAAAGCGGCGTAGCCCATGGCGCGATCCACGCAAACGGCGTGAAGCCCTGGCCGCGTATGCTTTCATTTCACCCTATCTGATCACCACTCTGATATTCACCGTCGGGGTGATCGCCTTCGCCGTGTACATCAGCTTCACCCACTACAACCTGTATTCCTCGCCGGAATGGGTGGGACTGCAGAATTACGTGGAGGCCATCACAAAGGAGGACTTCCGACGCGGTCTGGTGAACGTCGGTTGGTACGTGCTGATCGTGGTGCCCACTCAGACCGCCCTGGCCATCCTGCTGGCGGTGCTGTTGAACACCCCCATCCGTGGTCAGCAGTTCTTCCGCACTATTTTCTACGGCCCCAGCGTTACGTCATCGGTGGTAATCTCCATGATCTTCTGGTGGCTGTATCTCAAAACCGGCTTTTTGAACCTCTTTCTGACCAGAGCCCTGGGTCTGGTGGGCGTGTCGTTCAAGACCATCAACTGGCTCAACGACCCCCGGGGCCTTTTCCAGTTGATCGTTCAATTATTTGGTGGAGACATCCCCACCCAGTACTGGTACCTGCGCGGACCGAGCATCACCTGGATGGCCATCATGTTCCAGAACATTTTCACCACCGCCCCGACGTTCATGGTGATGTTCCTGGCTGCGCTGCAAGACATTCCCCTCGCCCTTTACGAAGCGGCGGCAATTGACGGCGCGAACAAGCGACAGCAATTCTGGAAGATCACGCTGCCCATGCTGCGCCCGATCATCCTGCTGGTGGTGGTGCTGGGCACCATCGGTACCTTCCAGATATTCGACCAAGTCAAGATCCTGACCGGCGGTGGGCCGCTCAAGACTACCCTGACCCCGGTATTCCTGATCTACCGGGACGCCCTGGGCACAACGGGACCACCCCGGATGGGCCTGGCGGCGGCGATGGCCTTCCTCCTGGCAGCGATCATTTTTGTCTTCACATTTATCCAGCGGCGGCTGATCGAGCGGGGCACTGAGCAATACTAGCTTGAAAGTTCGGCAAGATCTCCTGACCGCAGCCGCCTGTGGACTCGGTCAGAGACCTTCGCCCAACGGAGAATTAGATCTGGAGTCTGGCGTTTTTGTTCGTAGTGACGACTTTAGTCGTCCAGCGCGGGGAAAAAGCGACTAAAGTCGCTACTACGAACCTACATCTTGTGGTTGAGTGATTGGATTTTCCCAAGATGTAGGGGGGCTAAAAATTCGCCAGAGTCCAGTTAGATATCCAAATCTAGGAGTAGGAGGATACGATGACCACGGCTGTTGCCCGGACTGCTGGACGAGTGCGCACCCGTAGGAGACCCGCCAGTTTCTACGTCAGCCAAGTGATCCGCTACGCGGTGCTATCGGTTATCGGCCTGATCCTGTTCACGCCCTTCATTCTGGCCTTTCTGGGTTCTTTCAAGTCCAACGCCGAGATCGTCGCCTGGCCACCCACGCTCCTGCCCTCCAGGTGGCGTTTTGAGAACTGGGTAGAGCTGTTTGCGACGGACATGGGCGGCCTGCCCCAAGAGAGCGGCATGGTAGCTTTCGCGGGAACGATGGGGCTGGTGGCCTTTCTTCTGGTCCTGGTGGTGGGACGTATGTCCTCCATCTCGGGAAGGGAAAGGCGCACTACGGCCAGCCTGCTGCTGATGACAGGGGTGGCCACTTTGGTCGGCTGGGGGCTGATCACAGCGGTAGGAAGCGATTCGTCCTTCATCAGAGGGCTATTGATAGCCACAGGGGTCCTGCTGGCTCTCTCCCTGGTCGGATTTGGCGCTGTCACCATGTTCCAACAGCGGCAGGCACAGCGGGCCATTCCACTCACCAGCCTGGCCACTGCCATGAGCAGCGGCATGGCGGTCACGCTCATCTTCTATGCCCTGCTCAAGGCGGCCGGTGGAGCCACCTTCGTCCGCTGGTTACTGAACACGGCTATCCTCTCCATAGGGGTCGCCGTGTTTCAGGTCGTTTTTTGTTCCATGGCTGCCTATGCCTTCGCCCGGCTGAGATTTCCCGGCCGGGATGTCATCTTTTCCTTCATGCTGGCCTCCATGATGATCCCTGGCGCGGTGACGCTGGTGCCATCCTACGTGCTGATGGCCAAAATCAAGCTGGTGAACACTCCCTGGGCGCTGGTGTTACCCGGCATTGTGGGCGCGTTCGGTATCTTCATGCTCACCCAGTTTTTCAAATCCATCCCCCACGAATTGGAAGAGGCGGCTCTGATTGACGGGGCCTCTTTGTTCCAGATTTATTACCAGGTGGTACTGCCCCTGGCCCGGCCGGCGCTGCTGACTTTGTTCATCCTTCAGTTCCAGGGGATGTGGAATGCTTTCCTGGGGCCCCTGCTCTACCTCAACACGCCCGACATGTACACGCTTAACATAGCCCTCATGATGTTCCAGCAGCAGTACCGCTACGCCTGGAACGTCACCCTGGTGGGAGCCATGGTCAACGCTGCTCCTATCCTGGCCCTGTTCTTTATCTTCAGCAAGTACTACATCGAAGGTGTATCCTACACCGGATTGAAGGGCTAACCTGTCCATGCGCGCGAGGCACTGGTTACGCTGGGTACTGCTTGGGATCATGCTATTGCCGACTTGCAGACAGGTGGAGATACCCACTCCCACCCCACCGTTTATCCGAAGTGACAACTACGAGCGACGCGCGGCGCCGACTGTCCGACGGACAGAAACGCCATCTGCAACCATCGAGGCGGCCGAGGCCGGAAACGTGCACCTGACCAGCGGCGAATACAATCTGCGCTTCGCCGGAGCCGCTACGCACAATGCGCTTCTCATCCAACGAGCGGGCACCAACGGGGCGCTGGCTCTGCATCCCCTGGGAACTGAGCTCAATCCGCTGCCCACCCTTAGCGAGGTTACCTCTGAAGCAGGCGACAGCGTGCTGGCCGTCATCTTATCGGGCAGCGCGGGCTGGGCCGAGGTCACGCTGCGATTAGAAGTTTACCCCTACCAGCCGGGGCTGTTACACACCCAGCTCACCGTCACCTTGCACGACCCACCGCCCGCAAACTCTGCTCTAGAATGGACTTTCGTGGACCCGGCCACCGGTGAGGAAACGAAAGCTAGCTTTACCGTGTACGCCGACCCTGCTCCGCTGTGCGCCCCGGTGCTATATGGGTATGCCCGGGTCCTGGACAGCACGCTCTTCTACGCCGTGGACCGCACCGCGCTCAATCCCTTCATGCAGGTGGCGCACTACACCCCCAGTGCCACCCCCGGACGGCGAGGCCGTTCCTTTGGGCACACGATTGACGCCGCCAACCTGCGTGTTCTGCCAGCCGGCCAGCCCTTTGTCATCTACGATAGTTACCTGTACCTAACGCCGGGGGAACCGGATAGCGAGGTTGAACTCTTCGCCCGCTATCTGCGCCATCTGGGGGACGTTTACGACTTGCTGTACCAGCCGGTCAATAATGCGCTGCCCAATTGGCGCACCCTGGCGGAGAAAACCATTGCCGACCTGGCCGACGAACGGGCATGGGTGGAGCTGGGAGACAAGCGCTACCTGCGGGCCTACGCGGGGGATACGCGCCAGAGCGCGGAATTGATCAGCCAGCTCGACGTGCTGGAGAGCATGGTGCGCTACGAGGCTCGCTACGGTGACGCGACCGCTCTCGACGACGACCTGTGGGCAACTCTCCCCGATTTCTATGATAAAGACCATGGGATGCTGGTGAATAGCGGGCCCGTAGCCCTGGGCTACCAGACGCGGGGTGATACCTGGTACGAGCTGGGGCACGCCGTGAAAACGGCCGAGATGGGATTAATAGGCCATCAACAAGCTGCGCAGTTGGCGCTTGATTCGGCGGCGGCCTGGATAGACTTCGCCCACACGGTGGATTACCAGTTCCCCCAATTCTACAATTTCGACACCTGGCGAGGGACGGGACGCGAACCGGACTGCGCCGGAGGATACGCCTACTATATGCTCCTGCTGCACGATCTCACCGGCAATGCGCTCTACCTGGACGAGGCCCGCGCGGCCATCGAGCACCTGGCCGGACATGGATTCCGCCTGGCCTACGAGGCCCATATCACCGCCCAGGCTGCGGCCGCCTGTGCCCGGCTGGCCAATTTGACAGGAAACGCGAAATACATACAATTAAGCTTCGCACCGCTGGCCAATCTGCTGCACCTGACCTGGCTGTGGGAGTGCGATTATGGTTCGGCGAGCAGTTACCGTACCTTTTTTGGTCTGAGCCCGATGGCGCGCTCGACAGTCATCACCCCCAAGGAGCAGTACGAGGCTTGGCTGTACCTGCGGGAGTACCTGACCCTGGCCCATGGCCAGATTGACCCGGCTATCGAGGGATTGGTAGCCGGTTTCCTGGAGCACACGCTGACCACGCTGCCCTACACCCTGCCGCCGTTGTTGCCCACGGGCGTGGCCACCGATCACCCCACTACCTACCCCTCCGTAGCGCAGAACGCGCTGGAGCTCTATATCCCGCTGGAAGACCTGCGCGACGGCTGGAGCGTGGCCGGCGTCATCGGCCAGGAGGTGTACGGTGCAGGTATGGCCCTTACCCTGGCCGCCGTGGCTGACCAGGAAGTCGTGCCGGGCGTGGTAGTTTATAGCGGCCCGCCGGTGGTGGAAGCCATCGAGGATGGGGACGCGGTGCTCATCACGTTTGGCGGAAAGGTTGGGCAATCCACGCCGGTGCAGGTTTTCGGCGTGGCTCATGTGGAGGGAGTGGAGACGCAGGTGTGCGGGGCGGGTTTGTGTTTTCGGGCGGAAGGCGGCATAGCCTATCGTCTCCAGAGGTGTGGGGAGACAAGTGTCTGACGCCTGGCACGTCTTTCGGAAAACGCTAAACGACCTGTGGGACGAGCTCTACCTGCTGGCAACAGCTAACGTCCTGTGGACCGCGTTCAACCTGCTGCTGGTCCCCGGCCCCCCGGCCACGGCCGGGCTTTTCGTGCTAACCCACCGGCTGGCGTGTGGACAGGAGGCCAGCCTGCGCGATTTCTTCGAGGGATTCCGGCGTCACTTCTGGCGCAGTTGGCTGTGGGCCCTGGTGGCCGGGGCGGGTTTCTTCATCCTGAGTGGCGACGTAGTGTTGACCGGCCTTCTCTCCAATGCCGATTACACCATTTTCATCCAGGGCTTTTTCCTGATGCTATTATTCCTGTGGGCCTTCCTGTTGCTCTACGCCTTCCCATTGATCCTGGAACAGGAACGGCCCAGCCTGCGCCTGGCGCTGCGCAACGCGCTGGTGATGTTCGCCAACAACCCGGATTTTTCCGCCACGCTCTTCGGACTGGCCTTGCTGATAGCCCTGCTCAGCGCCCTGCTTGTCGCCCCCTGGGGCGTGATTACCGTCGCCTTCTTGGCCTTGCTGGGCAACCACGCCGTGCTGGATCGGGTGACGGCCTGGCGGGAAAAAAAAGAGGCACCATTCTGATACGAGTAATAACGATTGACAGAGACTTCACGTATGAAAAACGACCAAAATCTTCGTTGGTGGCAGCGCGGCGTGATCTATCAGATTTACCCGCGCAGCTTCAAAGATACGACTGGCAACGGCATTGGTGACCTGGCAGGCATCATCGAGAAGCTCGATTATCTGAATGATGGCACGCCGGCATCCCTCGGAATTGACGCCATCTGGTTGAGCCCTATTTATCCCTCGCCCATGGCCGATTTCGGCTACGACGTGGCTGATTATTGCGCCATCCATCCCCTTTTCGGCGACCTGGCGACCTTCGACCGGTTGATAACCGAAGCCCACCGGCGGGGTATCAAGATCATCCTTGATTACGTGCCCAACCACACCTCGGACCAGCACCCCTGGTTCATCGAATCTCGCCGCAGCCTGGATAACCCCAAGCGCGATTGGTACATCTGGCGCGATCCCGGGCCGGAGGGGGGTCCGCCCAACAACTGGGGCAGTGCCTTCGGTGGCCCGGCCTGGACGTGGGATGAGACAACCGGCCAGTACTACCTTCACCAATTCCTGAAAGAGCAACCCGAACTAAACTGGCGCAACCCAGAGGTGCGAGCGGCCATGATGGACGTGCTCCGCTTTTGGCTGGAGCGGGGCGTGGACGGCTTTCGCATGGACGTGGTCGGCCTGCTCATCAAGGACGCCGAACTGCGCGACAACCCACCCAACCCTGATGCCGATCCGAACCTGCCGCCCAACGACATCTTTGGCCGGCAGTTGCACGTCTACAACCAGGATCAAGATGAGGTCCACGAGATCATCCGCGACTTTCGCCAGTTGCTCGACGAGTACGGAAACCGTTGTGGCATTGGTGAATTGTGGTTCGAACTGCCACGCTGGATCAGATACTACGGTGAGAACAATGACGGCCTGCACCTGCCGTTCAACTTTCGCTTGATGGCGCTACCTTGGCAGGCCCAGGCCATACACCGCTCGGTAGATGAGCTGGAAGCCGCTCTGCCAGCCTTTGCCTGGCCCAACTACGTGCTGGGCAATCATGACTCCCCACGATTGGCCTCGCGCCTCGGTGGGCAGGCTCAGGCACGCGTGGCGGCCATGATGCTGCTCACCCTGCGCGGCACGCCGACGCTGTACTACGGCGACGAACTGGGCCTGGAAAATGGCGTCATCCCACCGGAGAAAATCCAGGATCCATTGGGGATCAACCTGGGCGCGGAGCGCACCCGCGATGTGGGCCGCACGCCCATGCAATGGGACGCCAGTCCCAACGCGGGCTTTTCCCGCGCCAAGCCCTGGCTGCCAGTCTCGAACGATTATGCCATGCGGAACGTGGCTGCCCAGTCGGCCGACCCCACTTCGATACTAAACCTCTACCGGCGACTGCTCTGGTATCGCCGGGGAAGCCCGGCCCTCTACGGAGGCAGCTACCACTCGTTGGACAGCAACGACGACTGTTTTGTTTATCTGCGGGTAGCTGGTGACGAACGACGCCTGATCGCGCTCAACTTTGCCGATGACCAGCGCCAGGTCTCAATTCCCGGTGAAAACGCAGGCCAGATTGTCATATCCACTTCCCTGGACCGGCAGGAAAGCATTTCTCCATCTGGCTTTGAACTCCGGCCCCATGAGGGCGTCATCGTTGAACTGTGAAGACTATGGAGGCGATCAAGCTCATGAAACTACAACGCCATCCCGATAATCCCATCCTCAAGCCTAACCCCTTTAACGAGTGGGAATCGCTCAACGTGTTCAACTGTGCCGTCGTTCACCACAACGGTCTGTTTCACATGTTCTACCGCGCCCAGGGACTGGACTACATCAGCCGCATCGGCTACGCCGTCAGCACGGACGGTGTCCACTTCAATCGCCTGCAGCAGCCCATCCTCTCCCCGCAGGATAAGTGGGAGACGCGCGGCGTCGAGGACCCCCGTGTCACCTGCCTGGCCGACGAAGAGCGCTTCATCATGACCTACACCGCCTATTCACCCCGGGGAATCACACCGATGTTCGCCCAAAGCACCAACCTTATCGCCTGGGAGAGAATGGGGCCGCTGGTGACAGAGGAGGACAACAAAGACCACGTCCTTTTCCCCCGTCGCATTAAAGGCCGCTATGTCACCTTTCACCGCCGCCCGCCAGGTATGTGGCTGGCCTACAGCGACGACCTGCAAACGTGGACGGACTTTCAGCCCCTCATGGGGCCGCGCGAGGATAACTGGTGGGACTGCAAACGCATCGGGGCTGGAGGCGTACCCATTGAGACTGAGCATGGCTGGCTGGTTATCTATCACGCCTACGACCACGATCACGTCTACCGGTTAGGCGCGTGCCTGCTGGACCTGGACGATCCGGCGTGCATCATCCATCGTCCTGCCGAGCCGATTTTCGAGCCACAGGAGCCGTGGGAACTCAAAGGCGACATACCCAACGTGGTTTTCTCCTGCGCCAACCCAGTGGTGGACGGCACGGTGTACGTGTACTATGGCGGCGCCGACCGCGTGATCGGCCTGGCGACAGCTCCCTTCGACGAGCTACTCGACTACGCCCGGTATGGGTGAGTACCAGGAGAAAAACTTGCGCGGGCTGATTTTCGACGTAGACGGCGTGCTGGTGGATTCGCCACATGAACGAGCGTGGGGGGAGACGTTGAAGCTGCTCATGGAGACCGAGTGGCAGGATATCCGTCCCACCACCGACTACGCGCCGGATAAATACACGAATGCATTATACCAGGCCCACGTGGCAGGAAAGCCACGCCTGAGCGGGGCGCAATCGCTGCTGGCCTGCTTCCACGTGCCCGACCCCGACGGCGCCCGCGCCCGGCGTCTGGCCGAGCGCAAGCAGGCACTCATCGTCTCACTCATTGAGCGTGGCGAATTCACGGCCTACAACGACGCCCTGCACTTCGCTTTGCTCGCCCGCTCGAAGGGGCACAGGCTGGCGGCGGCCTCTTCCTCGAAGAACGCCAACGCCATGCTGAAGCGGGTCTCCATGTCGGCTTTCTGCCAGGCAGAAGGGCTGCGCTACGATTTTGTGGGCCCAGATACGATGCTCATTGACCTGTTCGACGCCAACCTGTGCGGGCAGACTTTCACCCAGGGCAAGCCCCACCCTGAAATCTTCCTCACTGCCGCCCGCGAGCTGGACCTGCCGCCTGCAGAGTGCATCGTCATTGAGGATGCCGTCGCCGGCGTACAGGCAGCCAAGGCCGGTGGCATGGCCTGCATCGGCGTGGCCCGTTTCGGCGATCGGCCTGGCCTGGAAGCAGCCGGTGCCGACTGGATCGTAAGCCGTCTGGACGAGATAATGTGGATACTGTAAACTCTCTCACGTTTCACGTCCTTACGTTTCACGTCCTTACGTTTCACGTCAATTACAGCTTACAGAGGCAAGAATGGATTCTACCTGGGTGGTGCACGAGGATACCTTTGAAGCAGAACGCCAGCACCATAGCGAGACAATTTTCACCATCGGCAACGGCTACCTGGGCACACGGGGCACGTTCGAAGAGCGTTATCCGGGGGATCGGCAGGCGACGCTCATCCACGGCGTGTTTGATGACGCGCCCATCATTCACACCGAACTGGTCAACGCCCCCGATTGGTTACCTTTTAGCCTTTTCGTCGAAGGCCAGCGGTTCGCCATGAACCACGGCTTGGTGACAAACTACCTGCGCACGCTGCACCTGCGCACCGGCCTGCTGACCCGCCAGTTGCGCTGGCGCAGCCCCGGTGGCCAGAGTGTGGACATCACTATCGAACGCTGGGCCAGTCTGGCCGATGAGCACCTGCTCGCCATTCGCTACACCGTTACCGCGCTGAACTTCAGCGGCGAGATAGAGTTGCGCGCCGGACTGGATGGCCTGGTAGAAAACCCCTGTGCCCTCCAGTCCAACATGGGCCTGCTGCATTGGCAGCGCATGACCCAGGGCTACCCTGCACCGCAAATTGCCACTCTGCACAGCCGCACTCGTACCAGCGGCATTGACCTTTGCCAGGCTGTCTACCTGACCGTCGAGGGCGTGGAAAACGTGAGCTATGCACCCCATGATTGTCCCAACTGCCCGCAGGTGATCGCCCGTTTTCACCTGGCCCAGGGCCAGACGGCCACCGCCACCAAACTGGTAACAATGTACACCTCCCGCGATATTTCAAATCCGGCCGCGGCGGTGCTGGAAAAGCTCGCTGAAGCTATCGCCCGTGGCTACGACGCGCTGTGGGCCGAGCACGTGAGAGAATGGGACGAGTACTGGCGGGTCTGCGACGTGGTCATCGAAGGGGACGACGAGGCGCAACTCGCCCTGCGCTTCAGCCTCTTCCAGTTGCTCATCGCCACCCCGCGTCACGACGACCGGGTGAGCATCCCGGCCAAGACCCTGAGCGGTTTCGACTATCGGGGGCACGTGTTCTGGGATACCGACATTTTCATCGTGCCCTTCCTGGCTTTCACCCTACCTCACCTGGCCCGCAACTTACTCATGTATCGCTATCACACCCTGCCCGGCGCGCGGGACAAAGCCCGACGGGCAGGATACCAGGGAGCGATGTATCCTTGGGAAAGCGTGCCCAGCGGCGAAGAAACGACACCCCACTGGGTTCCCCTGGCCGACGGCAGGGTGGTGCGGATCTGGTGTGGAGAGATCGAGCAGCACATCTCAGCCGACGTGGCTTATGCCGTGTGGCGATACTGGCAGGTGACCGGCGACGAGGATTTCTTCGTCAACTATGGAGCCGAGATCATCCTGGACACGGCGGTCTTTTGGGGCAGCCGGGTCGAGTTCAACGGCAGAGAAGACCGCTATGAGATCAACGACGTCATTGGCCCCGACGAGAACCACGAACACGTGAACAATTCGGTCTTTACCAACCGCATGGTACAATGGCATCTGCGTACTGCCCTGCACACCCTATCCTGGCTACAAGAGACCCATCCCGACAAGGCGAGCGAACTGGCACAACGCCTGCACCTGACCCCCGAGCGGCTGGTCCATTGGCAGGACGTGATTGACCGCATCTACATTGCCCAAAACACCGAGACCGGGCTGATGGAACAATTTGACGGCTTCTTCGACCTGGAGGACCTCGACCTGACCAGCCTGGAACCGCGTACTCAATCCGTACAGGGATTACTGGGCATCGAGGGGGCCCAGAAAGTGCAGGTGCTCAAGCAGCCTGACGTGCTGATGCTGCTCTACATGCTGGACGATGAATACGATCAAGCTACCAAGCGAGTCAACTGGGATTATTATGAACCGCGCACCGACCACGCCTTCGGCTCGTCCCTCGGCCCGGCCGTGCACGCTATCTTGGGTTGTCAACTGGGGGAGATAGAGAGAGCTTACGAGCATTTCATGCGCGCTGCCCGCGCCGACCTGCACGACGTGCGTGGCAACGCCGACGCGGGTATCCACGCCGCCTCGGCCGGTGGATTGTGGCAGGCGGTGATCTTTGGCTTCGCCGGGCTTAAGCTCACCCCACAGGGGCCGATAGTGCATCCCCGCCTACCCTCCCATTGGAAAAAGCTCTCCTTCACGATCCGCTATCGGGGTGAAACCAGGCAGTGCTCCCTGGAAAGCTAAGAGGTGCGACGCACTTCGGAAGTGCGTCGCACTTTAAGCGGATTATGCTCGAGCTCCTTGTACTCAGGGGCATAGTGTGGTAAAATACGCGCGTTTAAGAATGCATCCGCCACTACCGAAAAGAGCAAATGACCGATCAAGACAACCGAAAACCACAGAACAGAAAACGTCAACTCGCACCGACCACCCTCGCCGTGATCGCCCTGGCCGCGGTCGCTTTCCTCGGCTGGCGCTACAGCGTCTACCAGACTTACCCCACCCGCATTCCGCCCGGCGTGCACATCGCCGGCCTGGACGTGGGCGGCCTGACCGCCGACGAGGCCACCACTCTGGTCAACGAGAAAATCGCTGCCCCGCTGGAAGCGCCGGTGACCTTGAGCTATCTCGACCAGGAAACCACCCTCTCCGCCGAGAAAGCCGGCTTTGAGGTAGATGTAACAGCGATGGTACAGGCCGCCACCAACCTGAACGCCGACCTCACCTTCGGCGATTTCCTGTTCGGCACCCCGCCGCCACTGGATGTGGACATCCCTTTGCAGACCCACCTGGACGAAACGCTGGTGAGTGCCTTCCTGGACAGGCTGGCCACTGAGATCAACCAACCCATGCGCGAGCATACTCTGGACGCCCAGGCCCTGCAATTCATCCCCGGCCAGGAGGAACGCCGTCTAGACACCACCGGCGGCGTCGAGAAAATCCACGCCGCCTTCCTGTCCACCGACCCGGCGCAGCGAACCGTCACCCTGCCGGTGAATACCCGCCAGCCGCCCTCCCTGACCCCGGACGAGTTGAAAATCATGTTGGAGCCCATCGCCGCCCGGGTAAGTGTCCCGCCTGAGTCGGTGCGTGTACTGACCACCACGCTCACTTCCGACCCACGCTGGCCCGAGTGGTGGACTCCGCCAGGGGCCAGCCGCGTCGCCTATACCTTCGATCCGGGGCGCATGGGCCGCGAGCTCGACATCGAGGCTTCCATCGCCCGCATCCAGACGGCCATCGCCTCCGGCGACCCGGTACCCGTTTCCCTGGTCATCACCAACGTGAACCCGCCTCACTTCGGCCTGGAGGACGGGCTGAAGCCCCTGCTGCTGGACATCAGCAACGAGTTCCCCGGCGTGACCAGCCTGTACGTGGCCGACCTTTCCTCCGGAGAAACCCTCAGCCACAACCTGCACGTCGTCTACTCCGGCATGAGCCTGCTCAAGGTCGGCATCCTGGTCACCGCCTACCGCCACTGGAACGGCGACCCGCCTGACGACATCCGCAGCAACATCGCCTACATGATCTCTGAGAGCAACAACGCCGCCTCCAACCTGGTGCTGATGGGCATCGGCGGGGACGAGGATGCCATCGCCGGGGTTGAAGCCGTTAACCAGACTTTCGCCGACCTGGGCATGATTCGCACCTTCATGCGCCAGCCCTATTACGTCGAAGGGGGAGCCAAATGGCCCGCCCTGCCGCCGTTAGACCTGCCCGAGGACAAGAACGTGCCCGCCACCGAGGCCGCTATTGACACCCACCCTGACGCCATGATGCAAACCCGCCTGGCCGACCTGGTCATCCTGTGGACGGCACTATACGAAGGATGCCAGGGCAAAGGACTGCTGCTGAAGACCTACCCCGATAGCCTGGACGCTGCGGCCTGCTGCGAGATGCTGGATTGGCTGAAGACCAACCCTGTGCGCACCGTCATCGGGGCCAGCGTCCCGCCGGAGGTGCCCATCGCCCACAAACACGGTTGGGTGGCCGCCACGCGCAGTGATGTGGGGATCGTGTTCTCGCCCGGCGGCGATTACCTTTTCGGACTGTTCATGTGGCAGGATAGCGACTGGATCAACTGGGACGTGTGCTTCCCATTGTTCCGCCGCCTGTCGGCCACGGTGTACAACTATTTCAACATGGGGCCGCCCTATCAAATGACCAATGACTCAATGACTAATGACTAATGACCAAATGTGCCAACGAACGCCCATAATTGCATTTTTGATCGCGCTCATCATCGCCGGCTGCAACTCGCCAACCGACATGACAACCGACTCGCCGACCCCATCCGCGACTGTGAGGGCTACACCAACCCCAACCCCTACTACTACCCCAGTACCCACCGCCACTCCGATCCCGAACCGGCAGACCGTCGCTTTCGTCTCCGATTACGAAGGCAACGACGAAATTTACCTGTTGGATTTGGACGACGGCACTATCGTCAACCTCACCCAGAACCCTGCCGATGACAAAGCCCCGGCCTGGAGCCCCGACGGACGAAGACTGGCTTTCCAGTCCCATCGCGATGGCAACTGGGAACTTTACTTGCTGGACATGGTCAGCGGCGCGGTGACCCGCCTGACCGACCACCTGGCCTACGACGGGCGCCCGGCCTGGTCACCCGACGGCACGGCCATTGCCTTCGAGTCGTATCGCGACGGCAATCTGGAGCTATACCTGTTGGACTTGACCGCGGACAGCGCTCCCCTCCGCCTGACCAACGAAAAAGCCGGGGACTACGCCCCGGCCTGGTCTCCTGACGGCTCGACGCTGGCTTTCACCACCTGGCGTGACGGCAACAAAGAGATATACACCCTCGATCTGGCCACCGGAGCCTTGCACAACCTTACCCAGCACCCCGCCGACGACGAATTCCCGGCCTGGTCGCCCGACGGCACGGCTATCGCCTTCGTCTCCTGGCGCGATGGCAACGCCGAACTGTACACCATGCACCCCGACGGCAGTGAACAACAGCGCATCACCACCAGCGACGTGTACGACGGCGCGCCGGCCTGGTCACCAGACGGGCAGACCCTTATCGCTGAGAAATACGTGCGCGGCGAGCCTTTCGAGGTCTACGACCCCTATCGCCCCGGCGAGGTCTACCTTTTCGCCACCAACCCCGCCGGCGAACGCGCAAGGCAGCTCACCGCCGCCACCTTCGGCCAGCGCCAGCCGACCGTCGCCCACGCCATCTGGCCCGCCGCCCCCCTCCCGGCCCCCACACCCACTCCCCTTCCCTCACCGGAGCCGGGCAGTCTCCTGGGCCTGCGCGAGTTGCCCGTCAGCGCGCCGGGGTACGCTCTTCTGCCCTATCTCAACGAGCGCGTGGCCGACTCCTACGAGGCCTGGCGCGCCGAAGTGACCGAGAAGACGGGTTACGATTTCCTGGGCCTGGTCAGCGACATGTTCCGCCGCTACGGTCCTGCGCGCCGCACCTACGGCTACCTGAGCTGGCACCGCGCCGGGCGAGCCGTTGATTTACGCTTCGACCTGATTGACGAAAACGGGGAGAATCGTTTGATCCGCGTGCGCGAGGACATCGGTCAGCAAATTCACTGGCGGTTGTTCATCAAATGCGCGGCCCAGGACGGCACGCAAGGAGAACCGATGACCGTGGGCGAGTGGCGCTTTTGGTGGAACGTGGATCGCAGTCTCGAACCGGAGATTTACGAGCAAGGCGGCGAACCCCTGCTCCCGCCGGAGGGTTACTTCGTGGACCTGACCGCCATCGCCCATAAGTATGGCTGGGAACGCATCGCCGCCTATGACGAAGAAGATTATTCCTGGAAATTCGACACTCTTGGCACCGAGTACTGGCATTACCAGCGCACCGACGGCCTGACCTGGTACGCGGCCATGCAGGAGATTTATTCCGAGGAAACTTTACGAGAGGACTACGCCTGGGAGAAGTGCCAGGCCCTGGGCATCGGCGAGGATGTGCTTCGCGCCAAGGGCATCCCTACGCCTGCACCTTGATCCCGGTGCGACGCACCTCTAAGGTGCGTCGCACCTTCGTTACTCTTCATCTTCCTCCACCAGCGCCTTGCCGGTCAAAGCCATGAACACGTCCTCTAGCGTGGGCTCGTGACCATCCGCCTGTGGCACCAACCGCTTCAGACCGGCGGGTGTATCCAAAGCCACGATGCGTCCCTCATCTAGGATAGCGATGCGGTCACACAGGGCCTCGGCCTCGTTCATGTCGTGAGTGGTGAGCAAAATTGTGGCCTCGTGCACCTCGCGCAACTCGCGGACGAAGGCCTGCACCTCGCGCTTGGAACGTGGATCGAGGCCCGTGGTCGGCTCGTCCAGCAGCAACAGGATCGGAGAGCTGAGGAAAGCGCGCGCGATGGCCACCTTTTGCTGCATTCCCCGCGACATATCCTCCAGTGGCATGTAAACGTCCCGCTCCTTGATGCCCAGGCGGGCGAGAATCGCCAGCGACTGCTGCCTGGCCTGGCGGGCGTTCACCCCATACAACCGGGCCGCGTAAAGCAGATTCTCCATGGGCGACAGCTTCTTGAAGAAAGCAGCATCCACCGAAACGCGGTTGATCATGCGTTTGACCACCATCTCCTCGCGCTGCACGTCGTGGCCGAACACGGTGATCGTCCCTGAGTCCGGTATCAGCAGCGTGGCAATGAGACGTACCAGCGTGCTCTTGCCCGAACCATTGGGCCCCAGGATGCCGAAGATCTCACCCCGTCGCACATGCAGGCTCAGGTTGTTGACCGCCACAACAGGAGAGCGTTTTTTCGCGCCGTTTTTCGCTCCCCGCAAACGGAACAACCATTTACGGGTTCCGGGTTGGCGGAACATCTTGGTCGCGTTTTCAACGCAAAGGGCATGTTCAACATGGGGAACTCGATTTGCCGGATACATGATAACTCTCCTCGACAGTGGTTGGGCCTGGTTTCCTTATTGATTCCACTTACGGACGAAACCCGACCGGCCCCCCTGACCGGTCATAGTCCGACCAGGAACTTGATTTCCACTAAACAGCCAACCGACACGAGTGCCCTCGGCCTCGCAAATAAACGAGCCGCAGGCACAGAATAGGCCCACGGCTCACTTGCAGACGAAAATAAAAAGGCCGTGGGCGCCGCTCGCACCGCCGCCTACGGCCAGCTTGACATAAGCTAACAACAAACAGGCGCAGTGCGACCAGGCACGGACAAACGGATAGTCTCGCTCAGACGGATGCAGCTCATTATATGTGCTTGTCGCATTGCTGCTCTGACCTCGCTTTCTTCAGGATGCATTAATTATAGCATCGCCCGTTCTAGATGTCAAATCGCGTCCGTTTGCTCCACACATAGCCGATGACGAAAGCACCAAAGGCCAGCACCCAGGCGTGAATCACTATCTCAGTCGCCACGTCAAGATTCACCGGCCAGTAGAGGCCGTTTTGGAGAAAAAACAGAGAGTCCATCAGACCCAGGAAGATGAGCGCACCCCCGGCCACCAGGCTGAAAAGCAACCCCCAGGGCCGCATTTTCCACAGGCCCACCGCCCCCACCAGGCAGGCGATGGCCATCCACGCATCCGCTGCCGGGAACGAGCGCTCCCACAAAAACCAACCCGCGCATTCGCGGGCCAGGAACGATTGGCTTTGTCCCTCGTAGTCGGCGAAAAAGATCACCCAGAAAGCCATCGTCAGTAAGGCGGTGAGGATCATCAGAATGGCAACAATGGTGATCCCCACCGGGCGTCCGGTTTCACTCATGTGTCTCCCCTCCCCGTCGAATCCGGCGGCGCAAGAAGTCCAACACACGGCTGCGCGCCGTGCGCCACACGTGTGACCATTCAGCTCCCACGAAGCGGAACAACCTGCCCTCTCTGGTTTGCATGTAGAGCACAGGGCTGCCCCAGTCGCGCCCTTCAACGCCCTGTTTAGCGCTCATAATCGCGTTCCGCGCCTTGGCGATGGCATAGTCCACCTGTCCGGCGCGGAACAGGGCCTCGTAGAATTTGGCGGCGAACAGCCTGGCCGCGTCGTCATTGATGGGGAATTGCATGCCCACCACGGCGAGCAGTTGTCCCCGGTTGACCAACACCGGTGCCAGGCCCAGCGTTGCCTGAGCACTGGCGAGGTCGGCAGTCTGGCAGGCATTCAGCACAACCAAGGCCGGCGTGCGCACACGACCCGGCCCCAACCGCCCGCTGAACAACGCGCTTAGTTGCTCCTCGCTTACATCCTCGTGCCAGCCATCTTCGTCTTCCAAAAGCAGGTAAGCCTGGGAGCTATCCACCTTTCCATGAGCAATAAAATGCACAATGTCCCATCCCTCGCCCGCGCCCAGCCGCGAATCCAGGGCGTCCATCGTGGACTTGTCACCGCGCTCCAGAAACTCCCACTCCATCTCGCCCCGCTCGACCAGGGGCTGCCACACTTCCTCCAGCCGTCGCCGCTCGGCAGCAAGCCCCAGCGGCACCAGGTCCCGCGGGCTGGAAGCCACCACCAGGACGCGCAATGGCCGGGAAACGCGGTGCGGTTCAGGCGAGGGGCCATCCCCAGCGGACAAATCGCGTACCAGAGCCGTCTGCGGTGAAGCGCCCAGAAATTGCGGCGGCTGTCCACCGCAGGCGTATTCCCAGGGCAAAGCGGCCAACCCACGGGCGCTTTCCTCGAAGCGCAGGCGCAACCGCAGCGCATGTCCATCCAGCAGCGCGGCCACATCTGGAGGAAACAGGGTCTCAAACAGACGGCGGCCCAGGTAGCGCAGGGCGTCCTCGCCCACGCGGCCTTCTTCCAGGTCGGCCAACACGGGACGTATTACCCGCTCCACCAGGCACTCTACCTCCGCCGCGCTCACCGTGGCGACTGCGCTCTCCACGCCCTCCGCACAGGCCTGGATGTGTACCCCGACTTCGTCCTGAGAGAAAACAAGCTCCACGTCGCGGTAACGCTGTTCCACGGCGATGCTGGTGACGAACACGTACACGGCCACGCCGAGCACAGCCGCCAGGGACAGACCACCGGGCACGACGATGTAGGGCACTTGCCAGAAAGGACGCGGCTTGACCACGATGTCGAGCACTGCTTCTTCGGAGATGTTCAGGTCTGGGTCGAGAGCCTGCACTCGCAGGTGATACTCGTTATCGCCAATCACGTCCCGGTAACGCAGGGGCAGGGCCAGCGAGTCGCTGACGGCGAAGCCGTGGGTCGGCGTCTGGCCAGATTGCAGGGTGTAGATGTAACGCAGGCGCTCGGGATTGACCCGGAAATCGGCACCCAGTAGCATCACAGGGAGACCGGCTTCATGGTATGATCGGGTGAGGCGCATGATGCCTGCCGGGGCGAATTCCAGGCGGGGAGCGAGTTTGCTGGGCCGATAGCGGGTCAAACCGGCATCGGTGCCAAACCAGAGATCGCCAGCGGTGTCGCGCAGGAGGGCAAAAACAACGTCGTCGGCCAATCCGTCGGTGGCGCGGAAGACGGGGACGTCCCACACAGCATCCTCGCCGCGCACGTAGGGATACACCCCGACATCGGTGCCCAGCCACAAGTTGCCGTCGGCGTCGCCGGCGATAGCATAAACCGTCCGCTCTGCCAGATACCGGCGGTCACAGAGGGGTCGTGGCTCGTCGGAACAGCGTACCAGGCCGCCCTCCGTGCCAAACCATAGTAAACCTTTGTGGTCGGCGAAGATGGCGTAAACCCGGCTCTCGTCGGGCTGAATCCCCATTTCCTGGAACTCCACCGGCGTGAGCCCTGTGTAGCGGTACACCCCGCTGAACGTGCTGAGCCACATACCGCCCGCCGCGTCCTGGCCCAGGGCCTGCACGTTGTCGTCGAGTTCGTGGTGCAGTGTCGTGCCATCGTAGCGCAGAAGCCCCCGGCCAGCGGCAGCGATCCACAGCTCGTCGCTGGCAGAATCCCACCACAAGTCCCGCACGTACAGCCCGGTCAGGGCTTCCTCGGCCTGGCATGTGTTCCCCTGCAAGCAGCAGACACCGCTGGCCGTGCCCACCCACAGCGCATCTTGGTCAGCAGGCGCCAGGGCCCGCACCGTGACCTGAGGCAGGCCATCGTCGGTGGTGAAAGTGCGCCAGAAGTGCCCGTCGAAACGGGACACCCCGCTCTCGGTGCCGAACCACAGGCTGCCCTCCTTCGCGTCCTGCCAGATAACCTGCACCGCCTGGCCAACCAACCCGTCCGCCGCGGTAAAGGTCGCCATCTCTCCGTTGAAGAACCGCACCACGCCGTCGTTGGTGCCCAGCCAGATAGCGTGTTCGGCGTCCTCGGCGATGGTCAGCACCGGCACGTCGGATACCACCTGCTCCAGGTGGCCATCCGGCTGGCGGCGGAAAGCGCCATTGGCCGTGCCGAACCAGAGGTTGCCGGTCGAGTCGCGGGCCACGGCAAAGATGGTCTCGTCAGCCAGACCCTCAACCGGGGCCATCCGCGATAAATCGAAGCGATACACCCCGGCCCCCCAGGTGCCCAGCCAGATGTACCCCTGCTCATCCTCAGCCAGACTGGTCACGTCGGGGTCCACCCGCAGCCGGGGATCAGCCTCGATCTCCTCCTGGCAGGATTCACTGGCAGGATCGCAGCGGCGCATCCCGCGGGCAGTGCCCAACCACAGCGCGCCGTCGGCAGTCTGGAGCATGGCGGAGACGCCCGTCAGACCGGGCACGTCGGCAAAGGCCCGCATTGGCGCTGTTTGTCCCGTATCGAGACGGTACACGCCGTCCGTCGCCCCGATCCACAAGGTGCCGGCGCGGTCGTGCAGGATCGAGCGTACCTCGCTGATTGAACCACTCTTGCTGGCGTGGTGGCCGTTGTAGCAGTACAGCCCATCGTCGGTGCCGAACCACAGGCAGTTGACATCCTCGCCAATGGCCCGCACGTTGGTGAGGTCCAGGTTCTGCACCGCGCGAAAAGGCTGCCCGCTCCGCGTCCCCTGGGCCGTGATGCCGAAGGGCCACAGAAGAAAAAGCAGAAGCAAGAGGGCGAGAAAGTATTTGCGTGGGGAGATTTTTACGCCGGCCATCTCATTTCCGGGGAAGTATTAAGGCGCGACGCACTTTCCAAGTGCGTCGCGCCTTAACTTATTGTTTATCCAGGTAGCCCGATTCATCGTTGTAGATGTACAGGGGGACGCCGATCTCCGCCATGGTCTCCCGCAGAGCATCGAGATCACCGATAACTCCAATCAAGATGACACAATCGGCCAGGGTTCCCGCTGCCCGCTCCGCTATCAGCTTTTCCCGCACCACGGCAAAGTCGGAGACGGACTCAGACCTGACCTCTATACCCTGCTCCATGAAACTCGCCGCCGCCGACTCGGCGATTTTGCCGTAAGGCGGTGCCTCAGCTCCCCAAATAGCTGGAGAAAGGATGGAGACGGTTTGGGGTTCTTCATTAGTGGTAACCTGTTTCACGCTTGCGAAGATTCTCGCCTGTCGCTCTTCCCAGGAAAGCGGCGTCGGCACGGCAATTTCCGCCGTGGAAACGATGGCCAGCAGGCTGGCCTTCTCGATGGTGCCGCTGGCCCATTCTGGATCCGATTTCAGCCTGGCCTCCCCTGCTTTGGGCCAGGTGCCGGTGGACGGATCGAAACGATGGATGGGCAATGGTAGATGGGCCAGACCCAGGTTTTTGAGGTCCACCCCCTTTTGCCCAACGTAGATGTTCTCTATCGTGATGGAAGGAGGCGCTACCGACTTGATCCCCGTTTTGAGCTTGATCTCGAACACGCTGATGATTTTGGTAACGTCCCCGGCGATGTCCTGGGGCTGCGGATAGCGCGAATCACTTTCCGGCACCAGTTCCACATCGGCAATCTTATTGAGCTGTTCTTCGTCCCCTTTGAGAGTCACGTCCCCGCCGCCAAACGAACGGGTCGTTATCTTGGACGGCGGCGTCGTGGGCGTGGGCGTACCATTAACAGCACAACATGGGCAGCACTGGGTGAGTGACACCAGCAACGCGGTCAGCAGCACGCCGGTAAACACAGATGAGGTTTTCATTTTCTCCTCCTTTGCCCTCCCATGGCGATGCCAGACGGCGTCCGGTTCCATCACCCATCAGTGTCTTGCCTACTCCTCCGGCATTGCCCCTGGCGGCCAACACATTGGTACCCTGGGTATAGTACTCTCGTGGCCCATCGCCCGCTCGATAGCCCACAGGTAACTTTCTTCGCCGATGAGATGCATCCCCCCATCCACGGGCAGCGAATGCCCGGTGATCCAATCCGACCACTCCGAGGCCAGGAAAGCGGCAGCCTTGGCCACATCCTCCGGCTGGCCGAAACGCCCGAAAGGCACCTGCTTGAGATGAGCGGCGCGCAGCTCGGGGATCAAGGTTACTTCCTCGGTCAGCGCGGTCTCGATCATGCCAGGGGCCAGGGCGTTGACATGAATGCCATAGGGGGCCAGTTCCAGGGCCGCAGCCCGGGTGAACATCATCACCCCGCCCTTGGAAGCGCAATAATGCGACTCACCGGCTAAGGGCACTTGCTCGTTGATGGACGACAGGTTAATGATCTTGCCCCGCCGCCCGTTCTCGATCCACCAGCGGGCCACAGCACGAGTGGTCAGGAAAGTGCCCTTGAGATTGACCCCCAGCACCCAATCCCACTCCTCCTCCAGCATCTCGACGATGGGCGATTCAGTGCCCACCCCGGCCGAGTTGACCAACACGTCCACCCCGCCAAAGCGTTCCAACGTGGCCTGGAGCATGGCCTCTACCTGCTCCGCGTCCTGGACATCCACCTCTACAGCCAGTGCCGGATAGCCTTGGGCCTCCAATTCGGCGGCCACTTCTTCGGCAGCCACCAGGTCAATATCAGCCACGACGACGCTGGCCCCCAGGCGGGCAAACATGCGCGCGATCCCCCGCCCGATGCCAGACCCGGCACCGGTGATGATAGCAACTTTGTTACTGAGATCCATGTAATGCCTCCTGATTGAATGGGGCTCAGGGAAGACGGAAGGGAACTCAGATCAGTTCCTGTCCCTCAAAATTGTACTGTGCATACTCCCCTTCAAATTCGGTAGGGATGGTGCGCAGGATCTCCACCCAGCGGATCGTGGAATCGGCCCCTTTGAGCAGTTGCAAGAAATTGCCCTTGATCTTGAGCTTACGCATGGTGAAAGCCTTATTGGGTCCCAGTACACCGCGCAGGATGTCCACCCACACCCCATATGGACCCGCCAGGGTAAACGTCGTAGGCCGCTCGCCAATCCATATCTCCGGAATCTGGCCGTGGTCCACCTGAAAACCAATGGTCAGGGTCTCGTTTACCCCCTTCTTGGGTTCGGCCTGGATGACCAGGGTGTAGGACTCATGCTCGTCCTTGATCATCTCACAGTAAGTCGCGTCAGCGTTGCTGCGCCGCTTGACCTCCTCCAGGTACTCTGGACTTCCGAGTTTCATAGTTTCGCCTCCTCCTTATTGAAATTAAGCACATCCAGAAATGACTATCTCACTTTCGTGAAGCGCGAAACGTGAGCCATGAAGAGGCCATCTCGTTTCACGTTTTACGCCCTCACGTTTCACGAGCTCGGAGACAAAATGCCTTAATTCCCTACATCTTGACCAGAATTTTCACCGCATCGTGGGGCGGATGGGTCAGTACCTCGAAGCCCTGTTCAACCACGTCTTCCAGGGCGATTTCGTGGGAGATCAGCGACTCTACATCCACCCGGCCCTGAGCGATGAAATCTAAAGCCAGCGGTACCTCTTCATACCCGGAGTAGGAGCCCTTGATGCTCACCTCGCTCAGGACCACGGTCATGAAGTCGGCAGTCACCGGCTCCTCGGCTATGCCGACGACCATGATCTGGCCGCCCTTGCGTATCAGAGTGATCGCATCCTCGATGACGGCAGGGATTCCAGCACAGACGAAGATCACATCCGGGCCCAACCCCTCGGTGGGCTCATCCAAAGCAACGAACGGGTTGTCTTTCTCCGGATTGAACACCGCCGTTGCCCCCAGCCGCGCGGCCAGTTCTGCCCGTATAGGACTCACCTCGGTGACGTAGACCTCCCGTGCTCCGGCCAGCCGGGCACATTGCAGGGTCAACAGGCCGATAGGTCCTGCTCCCATAACCAGGACCCGGTCGCCAGGCTTGAGCGCGGACAGGCGCACCGCGTGCAAAGCACCGCCCAATGGTTCAGCAAGAGCCGCCTGACGGGTAGTCACCCCCGCTGGCAGCCGGTACGTGGCCGAGGCCGGCACCTTCGCGTACTCGGCCATGCCCCCATTGTGGCTGACCCCTGGTTGGATCACGTCCTCGCACTGACCGCTCATCCCGTGACCACAGAAATAGCACATCCCGCAGGGAACTATACTGTTCACTGTGACCAGGTCACCCACCTCAAGACCGTACACCCTTTCCCCGGTGTTGATGATCTCCCCGGCAAATTCGTGGCCGATGATCAGTCCCGTCTCGTAAGTGCCCGTCTCATAGGCACCCAGGTCTGAACCACAGATACCGCAGTAATGCACCTTGATCACCACTTCGCCAGGTTCAGGCTCAGGCATGGGCAACTCGGCGATCTCGATCTGACCAACTCCCTGGAAAACAGCAGCTTTCATGGCTTCTTCCTCCGTACGCTTAAACTGATGACCTCGGAAGCAATTTCTTCGAGGGATTTGCGAGTGACATCAACCACCGGCCAACCTTGGGCATGAAAAATCCGACCGGCATAGCGAATCTCATCCCTGATGGTCACCGGATCAATATAGCCGGCGGGCAATCCCCGGGCAATGCGCTGCAGACGGGCGTAACGTATATCATAAAGGCGATCTGGGTCAATCGTCAACGCCACCACACGCCCCGGCGGGAGTTGCAACAACTGCCGGGGAGGCTCAACGTCGAGGACGATGGGCACATTGGCCACCCGCCAGCCGTAAAAGGAGAGATACATGCTGAGTGGCGTCTTGGACGTGCGCGACACGCCGGTCAGGACAATGTCCGCTTCCTCCAATGTCTCGATATTGCGTCCATCATCGTGCTTGACCGTGAAGTCAACGGCTTCCACCCGGCGGAAGTAATCCTCATCGAGCTGGCGGAAGAGGCCAGGGCGAGCCAGCGGCGAAATGTTCAGGCTGGTGGTGAGTCTGGTCAACAACGGCCCCATCAAGTCAATGGTATCCACCTTGAAACGCCGTCCCTCCTCCAGCATCACCTGGCGCAATTCGGCAGAAACCAGGGTATGCACGATGAGGCCATGCAGTTGAGCTGCTCTCTGCACCACATCTCGCACCTGTTCCTCACTGCGCACGTTGGGCACCCGCTGAATCTCCACCGTCGCCGCTTCAAACTGGGTGAGGGCCGCACGAAGTACCATCTCGGCAGTGGTGCCCGTCGCATCGGAGACCACAAAGATGTACTGTACACCGGCGTCTTTCATGATCTAACGTCTCCTGCCGCTGTCAGCCTCTGCAGGTTGGGAACGGAGCATCTCCGAAAAGTGATCGTAATGGCGACACTTCGCTGTGCTCAGTGCATGCTTTAGTCGCTTTCAGAACGACTGAAGTCGTTACTACTAAACCCCCTCGCACAGTTGCTTGAGAGCTCGCAGCGTCTGATCGGCGCTTTGCTCGTTGAAACGCTCCACCACCAGCTTATCGGCCAGCTTGCCCAGACCCCCGCCCGGCACAGTGTAGTCTATCTCCACCACCAGCCGCGTGCCATCATTCTCCGGCAGGTAGGTGAAAGTCTGCTCCGCTGTAACGGCTCCTTCCACCCTTCCCAGCCACCGGCAACCCGCCGGTGAGGCAACGTCTTCCAGCACCGTGACTTTGACCGACATGGGCACCCCGGCCATCTTATAAGTGTAGTGGCCCACGGTGCCCGCGCTGCCATCACCCTCCAGTCTCTCCGGGCCGGAGAGGTTGGCAAACCAGGTGGACCACCGGTTGGGATCGCGGGCTATAGCGTAAACAGCTTCCGGTGGCTTTTGAATGAAAACCTCTCTTTTGATGTGAGCCATTTTTCATCCCCCCATTTTCGTTTGAAATGTTGAGTAAAAAGCTATTTAGCAACGCGGCTGAATCTCACAGCCCTCCATCCACAGCCCGTCCAGAATCTCCAGGTCGGGAGGGACGAGGTTAATCTCCGAGTCCACAACCACGTCGAGCACGGCAGGCAAGCCGGAATCCACTGCCCGTTGCAAGGCGGGCCTGATCTGGTCTGGTTCGGTAACCCGCTCACCATAGCAGCCCAATGCCTGGGCGAAAAGGTCATACCGCACCGGAGACAGGTCCACGCCGGTATATCTTTCGTTGTACACCAGCTTCTGTCCACCCTTGATCATCCCCCAGGCGCTGTCGTTGGCGATGATGATCACAATGGGCGCATTCATGCGGCGGGCGGTCTCCAATTCGATGCCATTGAAGCCAAAGGAGCCATCGCCAGTGATGCAATACACAGGGGTATCGGGGTGCCCCAGGGCTTTGGCAGCCAGCTTTCCAGCGATAGCGTAGGGTACACCGGTGCCCAGGTGACCGGAGTCGGCGGGCCAGAGGAACGTGCGCGGTTCGTAGATACGGTTCAAGTAGAAAGCCCACACCGCTGTATTGCCGCCATCCACGCTGACAATAGCATTACGAGGGAAGAAAGAGCGGACCTCCTGCATCAGACGTAGGGGATGGATAGGCACATCGTCGCATTGGCCCAGTTCCCGATAGCCACTCAACCAGCCCTCCATCGCTTCGCGGGCATCGGTTATCTCTGCCCACTCCTGGCGGCGAGGCGTCCGCTCTTTCACCGCGGACAGCAAGGCACGCAGGCAGGCTTTGGCGTCGCCGACGATCCCCAGGTCCACCGGGCGATTCAGGCCAATGCTCTCCCCACTGATGTCAATCTGAATCCATTTCTGCTGACCGTACTCACCCCAGGCTGGGGGCCGACCCCAAAAGTCCAAATCGCCCAGCCGGCCCCCGACCAGGAGCACCACATCAGCGGCGGCCTGCGCCCCCAGTGCTCCATAGCTGCTGGGGATCAGGCACAGAGGATGGTCTTCCGGCACGACGCCCCGGGCCCCCAGGCTGGTGGTCATAGCCGCGCCCAGGTACTCGGCCAGTTCAATGAACTCCTGCCAGGCAGCGGAACGAAGCACGCCACCCCCCGCGTGGAGCAAAGGACGGTCGGCATTGGCCAGCATGTCCGCCGCCTGGGCGATTAACTCGGGATCACCGGCCGCGGGTTGAAGCGCACGGTAATGATAAGGTAAAAGCGGGGGATATTCGTCCTCATCCACCAGTTCGCACAATACATCTGAGGGCAGGTCCAGGTAGACTGGGCCAGGGCGACCGGACAAAGCAGCGCGGAAAGCCCATTGTACCAGGTGCGGGATGCGCCGTCCGCAGTTCACCATCGCCCGCCACTTGGTGACGGGGGTCATCAGAGGTATCTGGTCCAGGGCCTGCATCGAGCCGTGCTCCGGATAGCAACGCCAGGTCTGATTCTGCGCGCCCAGCACGACTATGGGGATAGAGTCGGCATAGGCGGGATAAACGCCGGGCACCAAATCGGCCACGCCGGGGCCCACCGTTCCCAGGCAAACCCCCGGCCGGCCGGTGACCCGGGCCCAGGCATCGGCCATGTGCGCTGCCGCCTGCTCGTGGCGGGTCATCACAAACTCCAGTCCGGCGTCTTTCCCAAAACGATAGATGGCATCGGTGATCGGATTGCACTGATCGCCGGGCACACCGAACACGTAGCGCACCCCTTCTTTGATCAGACATTTGACCAGCAATTCAGCACCCATGATCTCGGCCATAGTCGCCTCCTTCATCCTTAAATTTGAAACGAAGCCTTGCAAAGGTTTGCAACTTCGCAAGGCCTCAGGCTAATTTTCCCACAGGCGGCAGAAAGCACACAGGCCCGGCGCCGTAGTCGGCTGTCCACACCGTGGACAATCGTGTAACTCAAGTCTGGTCTGTTCGGTGAAGGTAAGGCCCTGTTCCCTGGCCCGTAAAAAGCTGAGGTAAAAACTCAATTTAGCCCCTGGCGAACGCTCCTCAAGCTGATTCAGCAAATCCTTGTAGAAAAGGGTAGTGGCTCCTACAGCATAGGGACACTCATCGTAGATATAGTCAATGCCACGCACCAGGGCGTAGGCGGCGGTTTCCCGCTCGTACAGGTGGACGAAAGGCTTGACCTTGCGCGCCAGCCTGGGATGCGTTGCTGGTAATACCGGAGATTGCCGGGCCAGATAACCAACCTGCCAGCGCAGGGTGTTCTGCATAAGCACCGCCACCTCGTCATCCAGGTTGTGGCCAGTGGCGATACAGGAGTATCCCCCCTCGTAGGCCACCCGGTTCATGATGTGCCGCTTGATCAGGCCACATACTGAGCAAGCCTTGTGCCCGCGGTGTCTGGCGCGGGCGACTTCCAGCACACTCATCCCATAGGTAACCTTTACATCCACCACCTGAAAGTGCACTCCTCCCCGCTCCGCGGCGAAACGCTCCACATAGCCCAACGACTTGTCCGAATACGCTCCTTCCTCAACCCCCAGTTTGATGTACAACCCCTCCGCCCGGTAACCCAGGCGCAGGAGAACATCCCACAAGGACAAGCTATCCTTACCACCGGACACAGCGACCAGGACTTTATCATCAGGGGCGAACATATGATACCTGTCAATGGCCCGCCGCGTTTGTTCCAGAACCCACTCCAGGAAATGCTCCTCGCAAAGGGCCAGCTTGTGCTGACGCATGTTGATCACGGCTGGGCGGCCACACTTACGACATTTCAAGATTCACCCCCAACCTGGGTCATCCACCCGATACCACGGCCACCAGTTTTATCTCATCACCATCGCGCAAGATGGTTTCCTCGTTGATCAATTTACCATCGCGCACGGGAAGCACCGCATAAGGTTTCAGTCCGGTTTTCAAGATAGCATCTCGTACCGTCATTCCCGGCTTCACTTCCCATTCTTGCTGACGATACACCAATTTGACCACCGGCTACCTCCCAATGCACACCCTCCCGCAGGTTCGAACCTGCGGGAGGGTTATTCAAGACTGTGCACCTTTGGAAACGAGGCGCTCCTCGGCAGCCAGCTCCTGGTAGCGGGCCACGCCCCGCTCGATCACAGCCAGAATCTTGTCCGTATCCTCGAAAGGTTTGCCCAGATAATCGTAGGCGCCATACTTGATAGCCTTGATGGCTGTTTCCATGGAGGCGTAAGCCGTCATCACCACGAAAACGACATTTTTGTCCAGCTCGCGCACGCGACGCAACAATTCGATCCCGTCCATACCCGGCATCTTAATATCGGCCAACACCAGCGCGAAGCCATTCTCCTCCAACCGAAGCAGGCCCTCCGCCCCACTGAGGGCAGTGCTGACTTCGTAACCCTCACCTTCAAGCAGGTATTCGAGGAACTCACACATACCGGGTTCATCGTCCACGATCAGGATTCGTGCTTTGTTTCCCATGCCAGACCACCCCCTTATATTCGGCTATCCAGCGGCTGGACAAGTAACCGGCAAGCATCTGACCGGGCTTCCTCATATGCGTCAACCTAAGGGGCCGGCGATTAGAAATCGCGCCTGAAGAGCCTTCGGCTGGCCGTCCGCCTATGCGGACGGAGGCGTCCACGCAGGTGAACGCCCGGCCGCAGGCCTCTAAGGTACGACTTGAGTCGCTTAAGTTGACGCATATGCCGGGCTTTCTTCACCTGCGCAAAGGAAACCCTCGGCAAACAGCGCGGCTGCTCTATTTTTCCGCCTCGCGCTCACGCTTAGCGGCCTCGATGATGTTCTGGGCGAGATGGGCCGGTACCTCCTCGTAGTGCGAAAGCGTCATGGTGAAATACCCGCGCCCTTGGGTAATAGAACGTAGGTCGGTAGCATAACGCTGAATCTCGGCCAGAGGAACCTGAGCGGTAACCACGCTCCAGCCTCGTTGCCGATCCATACCCTGTACCCGTGCTCGTTTGGTATTCAGATCGCCTAACACGTCACCCATGTATTGCTCAGGCACGGTAATGACCAGGTTCATAATGGGTTCCAAAAGCACAGGCCCGGCTTTTTCCACGGCCAGTTTAAATACCTCACGACCGGCGATTTGGAAAGCAATGTCTTTGGAGTCAACGGGATGTTCCTTGCCATCTATGACGGCCAATTTAACATCCACCACGGGATAGCCAGCAATGACGCCCTGTTCCATCACCTGCCTGACACCCTTCTCGATGGAGGGCATAAACGAACTGGAAATGGCCCCGCCAAAGACCTCCCAAACGTACTCGAAACCGCCATCTCTGGGCAATGGCTCGAGCCGTACGTGCACTTCAGCAAATTGACCTGCCCCACCTGTCTGTTTCTTATGCCGGTACTGGGCAACAGCCGTCTTAGTGACCGTTTCCCGATAAGGCACTTTCGGAACCGAAGTCTCAACACCTACACCGAATTTGCTTTCCAACCGGCGCACGGCGATGTCCACATGGGACTCGCCCATCCCGGAAAGGATAACCTGGCGCGTACTGGGCTCCTGGCGCCAGTGCAGGGTCGGATCCTCTTCACACAAGCGGGTAAGAGTAGCACCCAACTTGGCCGAGTCAGCCTTAGTTTTGGGGCTGATGGCCACGTCGAAAACGGGCTTTGGAAACTGGGGCCCAGCCAGCAGAATGGGCTGGCCTTTGTCGCACAGTGTGTCACCAGTGGAGACACCGGATAACTTGGCGACTGCTCCAATGTCGCCAGCGAGTATCTTGCTCGCCGGAATCTGTTCCTTGCCCCGGGGATAATAAACCTGTCCTACCCGCTCTTCCTCGCCACTGCGCGCATTGAAAACCCGCGAATCAGATACCAGTGCACCACTATATACCCGGAAGTAAGTCAGCTTGCCAACATAGGGATCGGCCATTGTTTTCCACACCAAAGCAGCCAGGGGGCCCGTCTCATTAACTTCCAGAGGAAACTCCTCGCCGGTAGCTGGGTTCTTAGCCACCTCAGGCTGGGACTCTAACGGCGAGGGCAGGTAAAGGGCTACAGCATCCAGCAGTGCCTGAATGCCGATATTCTGTGTCGCCGAACCGCACAGCACCGGTACGATGGTTCGGCTCGCCACGCCAGCCTTCAGCCCGCGCTGTATTTCCTCAGCGGTAAGCTCCCCCTGATCAAAGTACTTCTCGATGAGCGCATCGTCTCCCTCCGCTGCCGCCTCAATAAGCTGCAAACGGTAATCGTCAATCGCCCCCTCGACCCCGGCAGGAATGTCACCCTGCTTGCCCTCGGATCCCAGGTAAGCTCGCATACCAACCAGATCAACCACACCCTGGAAACCGCTTTCTTTACCGATGGGTAGCTGAATAGGGATGAACCTCGCCGCGAATCTCTCGCTCAAGTTCTGGAGTACCCGCTCGAAATTAGCATTTTCGCGGTCCATCTTATTGATGAACACCAAGCGCGGCAGGCTACGCTCATCTGCATAACCCCAGACCAGCTCCGTACCAACTTCCACGCCTCCCACCGCGTCCAGAATTATAATCACACTTTCGACGACGCGAATCGCACCCTTGACCTCGCCGATGAAATCCATATAGCCAGGTGTATCCAGCACATTCAGCTTACAGCCCTTCCATTCGCAAGGAATCACTGCCGTGCTCAGCGACATTTTGCGCCGAATTTCTTCCTCGTCGAAATCCGCTACAGTACTGCCGTCATCCACCCTTCCCAGGCGGCTGGTTGCTCCCGTATCGAATAGCATTGCCTCCGCTAAAGAGGTCTTGCCTGCATGTCCGTGAGATAACAAGGCCACATTACGCAACTGATCAGTCTTGTATTCCCTCATGAAGTGTAATCCTCCTCCAAGAAAAAATTATGAGCACCTGTGGTGCATTCCTGCTACCGATGCGTATACGTTTTACGGCACATAATCTATATTGTAAACCATTATTGGCGATATGTCAAAGCCGATGGTATGGAGGGGTGCGTTTCAGTTTCGGGGCAGGTTTGTCCCGTAGCGGCCGACCGCTGCTG
>JANLFX010000159.1 GCA_024653325.1 Anaerolineae bacterium | reverse complement strand
GGTGGGGATGGGTGAGGTAGTCACCACACGGCAAATCTAACAATGTCGAGGTAGAGTTGGCAAGCGGATTTCAAGGCTTCTCCCTCTTGACAAAGGCCCGGACGAACGAATCGGCCATGCTCAGGTGCGGGCTACCGCTCATGATGCCCTCACGACCTTCAAACCTGGCCTGCACCTCGATGCCCTGTGGGGTGATCTCGAATTGGCGGATGTCCTTGTCGTGGTCGCTGCCCCGCAATTTGAGGACCAAAAGAGCCTTGCGGATGGCGCTTTCGATCTCGACGTAGCGCAGCAGAATGTAGGAATCTACGACAAAGGCAATGCTTTCCTCAGTCTCGGCAATGCCGAGCAGGGTCGGGCTTTCTTTGGTCAGGATAGAAGTCAGACCCTCACGTTTGAGGGCGTTGATGAAGCTGTATTGGATGGATCGCAGTTCCACGGGATCGTCGGTCAGTTTCTCAAAATGAGATAAGCTATCCACCAGGATGCGGCGGGCGCCCGTCTCATGGGCCAGGGTTTCGATCATCCCGTTCACCTGCTCCAGATCAAGCTTGCTCACCTCTGGACTGGTCATAATCACTTTCAGGAAGCCCTGCTTTTCCAGGGCTTTGAAATCCCATCCGAAAGTAGCTGCGTCGCGATAGTACTGCTGGGGGAACTCCTCGAACGTCAGGATGATGCCAGGTTCGTTGTACTGGGTGATCCCGTTGTAGATAAATTGCATACCCAACGTGGTCTTTCCGGTGCCGGGCGCCCCCTCTACCAGATTGGCCGTCTGCGGCAAGAATCCGCCTTTAAGCATCTCATCCAGCCCCCTGATGCCCGTTTTGACTCGTTGCATCGTCTTCCTCCTGTGACTGGTAGCCGGTTATTAACTAGCGAAGGACGCAAACCGGCGATGTAAACCGCGTCCACCGACCGTTTATTGCGCTCCCGTTCAACTCAACGCATACCACGGATGATGTGGTAAACCGCTTTCACTCGAAAATGCCTGTCCTCGCAAGCCCTGATGAACTCTTCCACCAGGTGACGCATGGATTCATTGGCAGTCAGCGAGTAGACGGGAATCTCGTCCAGGTAGCGGAGTTCCATGACTCCACTTTCCACCAATTCGTTGAGTTCGGGCTCCACGGCAGTCACGCTACGTCCGGCATAGCGCGCGATATTCTCGACAGTATCCGCTGTATTAGGGTTTTCATGGAAAAAGCGGACCAAGTCCCATTTGATAAAAGTGTTGACCTTGGTTTTCACGAAGTCGAGGAGGTCCGGGTCCATGTCATTCATGAGCCTGGCGGTAAAATCATCACTGATAACCAAGTCACACGCCTCCTTTCCCAGTCTGTTGGTTGCCGATTGTCCAGTCCGCTGTCATTATTTTAACACTGTAAAACGAAAAAGGCAAAGGGCTTGCCAGGAGCACAATCCCTCACCGTCTACCCCGCTTTTTGTTTTTCTTTGCCTTGGCAGGTCTGGTGGTCTGCATGGGAAGCCGTGCCGTGCTGCCTACCTTTCCCTGGACACTGGCCTGATCTTGATTCATGTGGCAGTGTTTGTATTTCTTGCCGCTCCCACACCAACAGGGATCATTCCGACCAGGAAGTTCTCTCGGCTTACCGGTCTGGGCAGGACGGCGGGTCGGGGTGTCGCCGTTGATGTTCGTGCGCATTTCTCGCATCACGGGTAAGGGCTGTCGCTGACGGATGGTCACCGGACGCAAGATGTTTTGGGCTACCTCATGCTGAATGGAAGTCATCAGGTCCTGATACATGTCGTAGGCCTCGACTTTATAGGCAATCAGCGGGTCTTGCTGGCCGTATGCCCGCAGGCCAATGCCCTCTCGCAGATTGTCCAGGTCGGTCAGGTGGCGGATCCAGAGGTTGTCCACCGTATGCAACATCACCTGCCGGTCGCGGTACAGGGTGATAATACGCCCAAAGGCGTCGGCTATTTCTTCGCGGGCCGCTTTATCCAGACGATCGAGGTGCCAGGACTGAACGGCCTGCCAGGTCTTTTCGCTCACCTGGGCAGGCAAAGCCTCGTATAAGAGACGGAAAACCCCGCCCTCTGCATTGGCCAAATCCGCCAGGCGTAAACCGCTCTGCATGGCCTGCTGGAACAGGTCACGCCCTATCATTTTCTGGGCCTCGTCATAAACCTCTTCGGCACGGGCGATCATCTCGCTCTCAATGGCCTGTGGTTTGAGGCCACGCCAACGGGCTACCGTCGGCGACCGGCCTTCCCGCATGGGGATGAAAGCGGCCAGTGAGTTGTACAGGCCATCCAGGTCCCATTCGTCGCGGTCGGCGGCGGTGTATTGGGCAATCAGCCCGCGTACCTCGTCGCCGATCATCTGCATCACCACTGGCTTGAGGGTTGGCTCGCTGAGCACTTTCCGGCGCTGCTCGTAGATGATGCTTCGTTGCTGGTTGACCACGTCGTCGTATTCAAGGACGTGTTTGCGGATGTCGAAGTTGTAACCCTCAACTTTCATCTGGGCGTTTTCGATGGTCTTGGATATGAGGCCGTGCTCGATGGGCATATCTTCTTCGACACCCAGTCTCTCCATCAAATTTGCCACTGCCTGCCCACCGAAGCGACGCATCAGGTCATCTTCCAGTGAAAGGTAAAAACGTGAGGAGCCGGGATCACCCTGGCGTCCGGACCGTCCGCGAAGCTGGTTGTCAATGCGCCGGGCCTCGTGGCGTTCGGTACCCAGGACGTGCAGGCCGCCCAAGGCCAGCACCTTTTTCTGATCCTCTTCGCAGATCCGCTTAGCCTCTTCCAGAGCAGCCTGCCAGGTCTGGGGGTCAACGGTGGTCAGGTCTACGCCTTTGCGCCGCAGGGTTTCGCGGGCCAGACCCTCGGGATCGCCCCCCAGTTTGATGTCCACGCCACGGCCGGCCATGTTGGTGGCGATAGTCACCGCCCCACTGCGCCCCGCCTGGGCGATAATGGCTGCCTCACGCTCATGGTGCTTGGCATTGAGCACCTGGTGGGGGATGCCCTCCCGGCGCAGCATCTCGGAAAGCATTTCTGAAGTTTCAATAGCTACCGTGCCCACCAGGACCGGCTGTCCCCGCTGGTATAGTTCTTTAATCTCCTGAACTACCGCCCGGAATTTGGCCTGTTGGTTTTTGTAGACCACGTCGGGGTAGTCTTTACGGATCACCGGCTTGTTGGTAGGAATGACGGTCACATCCAGACCGTAGATTTTGTGCAGTTCCTCGGCTTCAGTGGCAGCGGTGCCGGTCATGCCGGCCAGTTTCTCATACATGCGGAAGTAGTTTTGCAAGGTGATAGTGGCCAGGGTCAGGTTTTCCCGCTGGATGGGCACGCCTTCCTTGGCCTCGATAGCCTGATGCAGGCCCTCGGAATAGCGCCGCCCGTGCATCAACCGGCCGGTAAACTCGTCCACAATGATCACCTGATTATCCAGGACCACGTAGTTGTGGTCGCGATGGAAAAGAACGTGGGCGCGCAGGGCATTGTCCACATACGGAGTCAGCGCCGAGTTTTCCGGCGAATAAAGGTTATCCACTCCCAGCCACTTCTCCAGACGCTCGAGGCCCTGTTCGGTGAGGGTGACGACGCGCGCTTTCTCGTCCACGACGTAATCCTCTTCGGCGCGCAGGCGGGGGATCAACCTGGCCATCCGTTCGTAGTTAGGATCGGGTTCCTCAGCCTGACCGGAGATAATGAGCGGCGTGCGGGCTTCGTCAATCAGGATGTAGTCCACTTCGTCTACGATGGCGTAGTGGAGCTCGCGTTGCACGCATTGGCTCAGGTCGGTGACCATGTTGTCGCGCAGGTAATCGAAACCAAACTCGTGGTTGGTCCCGTAAGTGATGTCGGCCAGGTAGGCTTCCCGGCGGGACACAGGACGCAGGTGCTGGTAGCGGTCGTCGTCGGCCACGTAATCGGGGTCGTAGAGGAAGGCCGCATCGTGTTGAATGACCCCCACCGACAAGCCCAGCAGGTGGTAGATGGGGCCCATCCATTGGGCATCGCGCTTGGCCAGGTAGTCGTTGACGGTGACCAGGTGGGCCCCCTTGCCTTCCAGGGCGTTCAGGTAAAGGGGCAGGGTGGCGACCAGGGTCTTACCTTCACCGGTGGCCATCTCGGCCACCTTGCCCTGGTGCAACACGATGCCGCCGATAAGTTGCACATCGAAATGGCGTAGTCCTATGGTGCGCTTGGAGGCCTCGCGCACGGCGGCGTAGGCTTCAGGCAAGATGTCGTCCAGGGTTTCGCCAGCGTGCAGCCGGCCGATAAACTCCTGGGTTTTATCCCTCAATTGTTCATTGGAAAGGGCCTCGAATGCCGGTTCCAGAGCATTGATCTGCTCCACTACCGGCTGCAGGCGTTTCAATTCTCTCTCGTTGGCGTCACCAACGATTTTGGACAGTAAACCTCTAAGCATTCAATGTATCCTCGATTCCCGATTTTCCGCTCATCTCTCTCAACCAGATTATACCACAGTTCTCAGCAGGCGAAAAAGGTCTCCGTTTACCCTCCCGCAGTTTGCAAACCTGCGGGAGGGTAGTCCTTACTCGTTGAACATTTCACCCACGGAGATGCCCAGGTGTGTGCGCCGGATGACCTCGCCTAACAAAGGGGCCACCGAAAGTATGGTCATGTTCGGCAGACGTTTCTCCGGGGGAATAGTGACGGTATTGGTGGTCACAATCTCTTCCAGAGGCAGGCCGCGCAGACGCTCGGTAGCCGGATCGGCGAGAACAGCGTGGGTGAAGCTGGCGAAAATGCGGTCTGCCCCGTTAGCTTTGAGGACTTCCACGGCCTCCACTATCGTGCCCCCTGTCAAAACCTCGTCGTCCACCAGAATGGCGTTCTTGCCCCGCACATCGCCGATCACGTTAAGAGCCTCTGGCCGCAGGCTACTCTTTCGTCGTTTCTCGATGACGGCCAGGGGGACGTGCAATTTCTCGGCGAAGTTACGGGCCTTTTTGGCAAAACCCAGGTCCGGGCTGACCACCACGGCATTGGGGATATTCTTCTGTAAAAAGTAATCGCTGAGGATATGGAAGGCGGTCAACTCATCGCCTGGGATGCTGAAAAAGCCCTGCACCTGTCCGGCGTGCAAATCAATAGTCATATAGCGATTGGCTCCGGCCACAGTGATCAAATCGGCGATAAGCCGGGCTGTGATCGGCACGCGGGGCTGATCTTTTTTGTCGCTGCGGGCGTATGGATATAGGGGCATAACCGCCGTGATCTGTTCCGCTGAGGCTCGTTTCAAGGTGTCAATGATGATCAGCAGTTCCATGATATTGCGGTTTAACGGCGGGCAGGCGGATTGGATGACGTACACGTCTTGCCCACGCACACTGCGGTGCAGCTTGATGAAGATATTCTCGTTGGGAAAATCAATGATGTCCATCCCACGCAAGGGTACATTCAGATAATCACAGATTTCCTGGGCCAGCTCCGGGTTTGCTGAACCGCTGAAGATTGATAATTCTCGATACATCTCTTCTCCTCTGATTTAATCTCCCCCCCATTACTACCTCGACAATGTTAGATTTGCCGTGCAGTGCCTACCTCACCCATCCCCACCCCGGC
>JANLFX010000158.1 GCA_024653325.1 Anaerolineae bacterium | reverse complement strand
GAACAGTGGCTAGCTGCTCTCCAGGAGGTCACCTGAAGATAGTTGGAAACTGGAGGCGGTAATGATTGCCCTGGGGGCGAGTTGCTCTTTTATCACCCCTCTTGAACCATCCTGTCTGCTCGTTTATGGACCCGGTCGTTACCGGTTTATGGACTTCACCAAAGTGGGCTTAATACTGACCGTGTTGATCTACATCATCGCTATCCTCATAGTCCCGTGGTTGTGGCCTCTCCAGATGTGATTTTGTGCAAAGGCTGAGCGGCGAGGTGAATCTTATGGAAGATCAACCCGTGCCTTATGGCATTTACGACATACCAAAAGTTTTGGCTATCTATCTGCAACTCTCCGAATACCCCATTCTGGCCCACAAGATCCGGGAGCGAATGCGTCAGGAATTGTTTGCTCGCGGCGTCATCACCCCGGAACAATTTCGGCGGGAGGTCAGAGAAAAGGCCCTTTTGACCCAGGAAAAAGAGGGGCTGTCTGACCCACTGGCCCAGGAATCACCTGAGGAATGGGCCGAAAGGGTGCGGATAGCTCAAGACCACCTGACCGATTTTTACTTCGCGCTCAATTTACCCCACGCACTTTTCGAGGAAATCGTTCGTTCTACCCTCAGCGCCCGCAGGCCGGGAGAGGAAATTATCCTGACTTTCAACCCGGAACTGGCTCCTTGGGACATGTTGTTTGCCCAGGCCGAGGAGTACGAGAAACTTCCCCCGGAAAGGAAAGCCAAAATCCGTCATCACCTGCAGGAGATAATCGTGGTTCTCATCCGGGGAATGATCAGCGATCAACTGGGCTTCGTCGGGGTGGCGCGAGAGCATTTTGACATCTTCGACCTGGAAGAGATACATCGCCGCCGCATTGGGCGAGGAAAGATTGGGGGCAAAGCGGCGGGGATGATGCTGGCCTACAAGATTCTGCAAAAGGATACAGCGGATGATCCCTTGCCTGTCAGCCAGCATGTGGTTATTCCGGACTCCTATTTCATCGGTGCGGATGTTTATTACGATTTCCTGGCCCACAACGAGCTTTTCCGCTTTTCTGATCAGAAATACAAAACGAGAGAGGAAATCGAGGCTGATTACCCGGAGATTCGCCGGCGGTTCATGAACGGTCGGTTTCCGGAATACGTGGTGTACAGCCAGGCGGCGTTGGTGAATGATATGGGCAATAACCCGCTGATCGTTCGCTCATCGAGCCTGTTGGAGGACAACTTTGGCAAATCCTTTGCTGGAAAGTACGAGAGCCATTTCTGTCCCAATCAGGGCAGTCCAGCCGAGAATCTGAAAGCGCTGCTGAACGCGATCCGACGCGTGTATGCCAGCACGCTGAACCCTGATGCTCTTTTCTACCGCCAGCAGGTGGGCTTGGTGGACTACGACGAGCGCATGGCGATCCTGATCCAGCGGGTAGAGGGCTCGCGTTATGGTCGCTACTTCTTTCCAACGGTGGCTGGCGTGGCGTTTAGCCGCAATCCGTTCCGCTGGAACCGTAAAATCCGCCGCGAGGATGGCTTCCTGCGCATTGTCCTGGGCCTGGGCACCCGCGCTGTAGAGCGGGTGGCCAACGATTATCCGCGCATGGTCGCCCTCAGCCATCCCCAGCTCCGGCCTGAGATAACCGCTGCCGAGATCAGAAAGTACTCTCAACGTTTCGCAGACGTTCTTGACCTGGAGGATAATTGCTTCAAAACCCTGCCGGTCACGGAGGTGGGTGACAGTGATTATCCATCCACTGAATTGCTGGTTTCAATAGACGAGGGAGATTACATCCGCCCCATTCATTTTCTGGGAAATAATCTGCCGCCAGGGGCATTGGTGCTCACCTTTGACCGGTTGCTCAAGGAGGGAAAATTCACCACACTGATGAGTGCTATCCTGCGGAAGCTGGAACGGGCTTATGGCCAGCCGGTGGACGTTGAGTTCACGCTGGAAATCCTGCCCGAGCATCCCTGGTTCATCGTTCACCTGCTGCAATGCCGTCCGCTCAGTAGTCAGGAGAGTGGACAGGTACACTACCTGCCCTCCTTTATCCCTCCCCAGGACGTGATCTTCGCTTCCACCAAGCTTGTTCCCGATGGCATTGTGCCGCGCGTCGAGTACGTGGTCTACGTGTCACCAACCCGCTACGCCGCGATACCCGACTACACCACCAAGTACGAGGTCGGGCGGGTCATCGGACGGTTGAACAAAAAACTGGAAGGCCATCGCTACATCATCATTGGTCCAGGCCGCTGGGGCAGTGCTAACATTGACCTGGGTGTCAAAGTGAGCTACGCCGACATCTATAACACCCTGATGTTGATAGAAGTGGCCTTCGCCGGGCCAGAGGGCACGCCGGAAGTCTCTTACGGCACGCACTTTTTCCAGGACCTGGTGGAAGCCAACATTTATGCCTTGCCCCTTTACCCCGATGAAGAAGGCACGCTTTTCAACCACTCTTTCTTTGAGGATAGTGCTAATGTGCTTGCGATGCTTCTGCCGGACGATGAACCTTATGCCCGGTATGTCAAGGTCATAGATGTGCGGGCAGCGACCGGAGGACGGCTGCTGGAAGTGGTGATGAACGCGGAGCAAGAAAAGGCGGTAGGGTACGTGCGGGCCTATTGAGACTGTTTCCTTTTTTGCACAACACCGGCAACCGTGCTATACTTAACGCGTTATTGCGCATTTCGTCCACTTTGTCTCCCCAAGTCAACCACCACAATTGTGTAAAGTCCTTTTGCCCTTTCCTCCAACTATAATGATAAAGCGGTCCGCCAAACTGTGCATGAACAAGAAAGGCAGGTGCAAACGATGAAAGACAGAAAGCTACTCATGATCCCCGGTCCCATTGAGTTTACTCCAGAGGTCCTGCGCGCGATGGGCATGCCCACCACCAGCCACGTAGCCCCCAATTTCATCGAGGTCTTCGGTCAGGCGTTGGAACGGCTGCGCCAGGTGTTCCTGTCTTCCAGTGGACAGCCTTTTATCGTCGCCGGGAGTGGCACGCTGGCCATGGACATCGCTGCCGCCAACCTGGTCGAGCCCGGCGATAAAGCGCTGGTGGTGGATACCGGCTACTTCAGCGAACGTTTCACCGCCATCCTGGAGCGTTACGGGGCAACCGTGACCCCGGTCCGTGCTCCGGTCGTAGGCGACGCGCCTTCTTTGGAGGATGTGGAAGCTGAGCTGAAGAAAGACGGCTATAAGCTGATGACCGTCACCCATGTGGACACCTCCACTGCCGTGCGGGCGGATGTGAAGGCCCTAACCGCGTTGGGGCGCAAGTACGGCGCACTGGTCGTGGTGGACGGGGTGTGCGCGGTGGCTGGCGAGGAGATGCGCCAGGACGAGTGGGGTATTGACCTGGCCCTAACCGCTTCTCAGAAAGCCATTGGCACGCCGCCGGGACTGGCCTTGGTGGTGGCTGGACCGCGGGCGATGGAGGCCTTCCGGAAGCGAAAAACCCCCGTAGGTAACTATTATGCCGACTGGACAAATTGGCTGCCGATTATGGAGGCCTACGAGGCCCGCCGTCCCAGCTACTTCGGCACACCGGCAGTGAACCTCATCTGGGCCCTCAATGTCAGTCTGGGCCAGATACTGGAAGAGGGGATGGAGGCCCGCTTCGCTCGCCACCGAAAGCTGAACGAGGCTTTCAAAGCGGCGATCAGGGCCCTGGGCCTGAAACAGGTGCCGGTGAGCTCTGACCGAGAAGCGACCACCCTGACCGCTCCTTATTACCCGGATGGAGTGGATAGCACGGTGCTCAAGCGCATTAACGAAGCGGGAGTCATCCTGGCCGGCGGTTTGCATCCGGCCATCAAAGACCGGTACTTCCGCGTTGGTCACATGGGCGCGGTAAGCGCATCCGACATCCTGACCACCGTGGGGGCTATTGAGAAAGGATTAGCTCAAGCGGGTTACAAGTTTGAGCCTGGTGCGGGCCTGGCCGCTGCCCAGGCAATTCTCACCGGATGACGAGGAGGTTTCCGATGAACGACAAACAGCAGCTTGCGTACAAAAGGGTGAACGCCGACATCATTGAAGAACTGCGCCGGATCGTGGGTGAGAACAACGTGTTGGCTACTGATGAGGACATGGAGCCATATACCCACGACGAAGTGGTGGGGTTACGGGCCGACCCCGAGGTGGTGGTGCGGGTCACGTCGGCGCAGCAAGTGGCGGAGATTTTCAAGCTGGCTCAGCGAGAGCACATCCCGGTGACCCCCCGCGGCGCGGGTTACGGTCTCAGTGGGGGAGCTGTGCCGGTCATAGGGGGCATCGTTCTTTCCACAGAGAAGATGAATCGCATCCTGGAGATTGACAAGGAGAACCTGATGGTCACCGTCGAACCGGGGGTGATCACCGGCGACATCCACCGCGCAGTGGAGGCCGAGGGCCTGTTCTATCCTCCCGACCCAGCCAGCCTCGATTCGTGCAGCATCGGGGGAAACATCGCCGAGGGGGCAGGGGGGCCGCGAGCGGTCAAGTACGGGGTGACCAAGCATTACGTTTGCGGTCTGGAGGCGGTTTTGCCCTCGGGTGATATAATCAGGTGCGGAGGGAAGTTGGTCAAGAACGTCACCGGTTACGACCTGATCCAATTGCTGATCGGCTCGGAGGGCACTCTGGCGGTGGTGACCAAGATCATTTTGCGGCTATTGCCCTTACCCAAAGTGCAGGTTGACCTGCTGGTGCCTTTCGACGATTTTCAGGCCGCCGCCGACACCGTGTCGGACATCATCGCCCATCGCATTTTGCCTACCGCCCTCGAATTTATGGAACAGGACAGCATCCTGGCCGCCGAGCGACTGACTGGAAACAAAGTGCCCTACGACGATGCGGCAGCGCATCTGCTGATCCAACTGGACGGCAACCGCCAGGAAGCAGTAGACGCGGACTACGAGATAGTGGGCGACCTGTGCCTGAAGCATGGCGCGCGGGATGTGTTAGTGGCCAAAGACCGCCCTACGCGGGACCGGTTGTGGGATGCTCGGCGCAAGATTATCGAAGCCCTGAAGCACGAAAGCCCCATCAATCATATGGAAGACGTAGTTGTGCCCCGCGCTGAGATTCCTCCGCTGTTGAGGGGGATGAAAGACATTGCCAGGCGACACGAGGTGCGTATTGTGTGTTTCGGTCACGCCGGCGATGGGAACGTGCACGTCAACGTTCTCAAAGACAACATCCCACAGGATCGGTGGGAGGCCCTTGTCCCGGCGGTGACCGTGGAGATTTATCGGCTGGCCATCTCGCTGGGGGGAATGATCACCGGGGAGCACGGGGTTGGCGCCACTCGCCGCCGGTATCTGCCCATGGCCCTGGACGAGACCCAGATCGAGCTCATGCGTCGCATCCGGGCCGTCTTCGATCCCAACCATATCCTGAATCCAGGCAAGATATTCCCGTGAGAGATCATAGGGGCAGGTAAGAAACCTGCCCCTACTGCTTGACAGCACGGGTTTTGATCTGCCACATCTACCCTGCAACTCTTGCCCTCAAACTGGAAATTCATCTCACGCCGCGGGGTGTATTTCAATTGAGTGCGTTTCATTTGAGTTGAGATTGCTTCAGGCGACGAGTGGTAGCTCATGGTCGTTCATCCAAGCATCTGGGCTAATGAACACAGGAACTGTCTGAGAAGTGGAGGTTGCTGGAGGCATATGGACAGGGGGTTCATCTAACGCC
>JANLFX010000157.1 GCA_024653325.1 Anaerolineae bacterium | reverse complement strand
CGAGAAATTTGCCCGCTGCCCCCACGAAAGGTCGCCCTTGTTGATTTTCATGAAAGCCCGGCGCTTCTCCAATGAACATCACGGTGGCCTTTTCCGGTCCTTCACCAGGGACGGCGTTGATGCGCGATTGACTGAGGGCACAACGGGTGCAACGAGCGATTTCCGCATACAGGTCAGTCAATTCAGACACGAGTCGGCCTCCTACATAAATCCTGAATCTTTAGGTGACAGTCACCTAATGTCACCTGGGGTGCGACCCCAGTCTACTGCTTGGCCCCACAGCTAGGACAGAATTTAGCGCTGGCCGGGATTTTACTCCCGCACTCGGCACAGAACTTCTCCTCTTTCACCGGTGCACCGCATTCCGGGCAGAATTTGACAGCAGCCGGCAGGGGAGCGTTGCAATTTGGGCAGGTGGCGCGCACACCCTCTCGCCAGCTTTTCCCTTTTAGCATCTCTTTGTCTTCTTCGGCTACCTGGGAGTGCGCCCAAATTTCCTCCACTGTGCGGCTGGCCTGGGCGGCAGCCATTTCCACTCCCAGGTCAGGGGCACAGTCTTTGCAGAGGCCTTTATTCACATTCCAGCAGCTTTCCCTGCACACCCATTTGCTGCACCGCGGGCATTGCACGAAGTGGGGCTTGGCTTGCTCCACGGCTTTGACAAACGCTTTGTCGTGGGCCTGTTCCCAGGCTGCAGAATGAACACGATCCCCTACATCCGCGACTTTGCCGAATACACCCCCTAAAAGACCACTGGCCACGTCCAGGGCCTCGCTCACCATCCCGGTGGCCGAGGGCTGGAATGGGGTACGATAGCCGGTGCCACAGCGGTCGCAGTAGAACTCGAACTGAAATCCGCGTTCGGTGCTTTCATCACCGTAGTTGCGTACAAATTTGATCAGGGTCATCATTTGCCTCCCTTTATCTGGATTGGAAATCAATGCAGATTATATTCCACTTCGGTGGTTTTGTCCACCGGGGCAACCAGCCGTTTAATCAGCATTTCTTTCAGATAAGTCAATCGCCGCTGGAATGACGCAGTAGTAAGCAGGGGTGTGGTCATAATCAGGGCGTCTTCGTTGTTATCCTGATAATAATGACGACGCAATCCCACTCGCTCGAAGCCAAAGGTGCGATAAAGGTTCTGTGCGGCTTCATTAGACACCCGTACTTCCAGAGTGGCTACCACCGCGCCCCTTTCCACAGCTTTGTCCAGTAACGCGGCCATGATCAGGGAGCCCAGTCCATGCCTGCGCCAATCCGGATGCACGGCCAGGGTGCTGATGTGGGCTTCATCAATAACCAACCAGAACCCCCCATAGGCCAGCACCGGAGAGCGAACGGTGGTTTTCAATGCCCCCTGTTTCGGCTGGCGTTGACGCGCGACGAGATAACAGGCATTATGATTGTTGGTCAACTCCCACCGATAGGCACGCAATGACCAGGGCAGGGGGAAAGCCATCCGTTCAATCGCCAGGACCTCTTCCAGGTCTTCCAGGCGCATCGGTTCAACCACGTAAGGAATATCTGAAAATCTCATTATCACGCCGCTTTCAGGTAAGGGGTTGGTGCAGGTAAATTGGGGTCAGGGTGATAGGGTCATCAGTTTCACCCTGGGCCAGGCGTTGCCAGGCCAGCTCGGCCAGGTAACCGGCCCGCCGCAGTGAGGCGGCAGGAGAAGCAAGCACAGCCAATCCACTCTCCTGGCTCTGGAGCAACTCACGTTCGGCGGCGGTGATTTCCCCACAGAACAGGGTCTTTTTTTCCAGCTTAGCCGCCAGCTCGGCGATGGTGGTCAGGCCAGGCTCACCGAGCTGCCGCCAGCGACCGCGCCGGCGCACGTAATGCCCGGCGCATACCCGTCCCCGCCCGGCGCGCACCACTGCGCATATGGGCAATCGTTGGCCAGCATGGATATAGGCCAGCACGTCCAGTGTGGGCACGCCCAGCAGAGGGATATCCTGCGCCAGAGCCAGTCCTTTAGCCACGGCCAACCCGATGCGCAGACCGGTAAATGAGCCCGGTCCCAGGGCGACAGCCACACCACGTAGGGCCTGAACGGAGACGTGCTGGCGAGCCATCATCCGCACCAGACTGGGCATCAGCTCCACGGTATGGTTGTCGGATGATTGCCAGCTTTCCTCAGCGCGTACAACCAGGCCATCGTATAGGGCCAGGCTGGCGAAACGGGTGGCGGTGTCAATAGCCACGAGCATGGTTATCCTCCCCTGCTGACGGCTGGCACCTCAGATGCCAAAAGCAAGGCGCTTCAACTCCCGAAGAAGGGGATCGTATCGTGCGCCATCGGCGCGGATCAAGATGCCTCGTTTGTTTACGTCCAGATACCGCAAGTTGATCCACAGGCGTTCCTCGGGCAAGACCGGCTCTACTCGTTCTGCCCACTCGATAGCGCATACCCCGTCACCATAGAGATAATCCTCCAGGCCAAAATCCAGGGCCTCTTGCACGTTGGACACGCGATATAAATCAATGTGGTAAAAGGTCAATTCGTCCCGCGCATGGCGATATTCGTTGATCAGGGTGAAGGTGGGACTGGTAATGGGGCCTTCGATCTCAAGCCCTCTACCGAGCCCCTGAACCAGGCAAGTCTTGCCTGTTCCCAGTTCACCTACCAAGCAGAGCACATCGCCCCGTTCGACCAGTGCGCCCAGCCGTGCGCCGATACGCCGCGTCTGGGCCGGGCTATGGCTGATGAAATCCAATGTACGCTCGTTCAGTATAGGAGACATCGGTCCTGCCTCTGGTCGCCGATATGACTGACATACACCATTATACAACTGTTATCGGTTATGGACAAGCGAGTTGGCAAAAAGAGTGAAGTGTGGTATGATAAAGGTTAATGGCGGGATTTTTTCCTTGCCGAATATCGCTGCATAAGGGCCAGACATGCGTTGTCTAGTCATCTCCGACATCCACGCCAATCTTACTGCGTTTGAGGCCGTGCTGGCCGACGCGGGCAAGTTTGACGTGATTTGGTGTCTGGGCGACATGGTGGGTTACGGCCCAGACCCCAATGAATGTATCGAGCGTTTGCGCGAGTTTCCCCATGTGTGTGTCGCCGGCAACCACGACTGGGCCGTGTTGGGGCAATTGAGCCTGGAGGATTTCAACGTTGACGCCCAGCGGGCCAGTCTGTGGACTCGGCAACAGTTGACCCCCGATAACCGGGCTTACCTGGAGTCGCTGCCGGTAAAACTGGTCGAGGAAGAGAAGTTCACCCTGGTGCACGGCAGTCCCCGGCAACCGATATGGGAGTACATCCTTTATCCTTCCGTCGCCAAACCGAACTTTGCCCATTTCAGCACGCATTTCTGCTTCGTCGGACATACCCATGCCCCAGCCATTTTCCGTTATCGAGAGGCTGAGCATGACTCCAACGTTTGCGAACTCCTGGAGATTTATTATTCCCGTCCCATGCTGCTGGGCAATGACCGATTGATCATTAACCCGGGCAGTGTCGGTCAACCCCGCGATGGGGACGCCCGGGCCAGCTATCTCATTCTTGATACCGAGGCTCTGACTATTGAGTACCGCCGCGTTTACTACCCCGTGGAAGTGATTCAAGCCAGGATGGACGAGGCCAATCTGCCGGTCCGTCTGATTACCCGCCTGTCCTATGGATGGTAAACCCATCCCCGTTCTTCGTTTAGGGAACTCCTGGGCTCTTCCTGTCGTCTTAATGGCAAACAAAATGGACAGGAGCGAACCAATGGCTCATCCCCAACGCAGAACAATCCGAATTACAAGGAGGAGAACATGAGAAAAAGGGGTTTCCTATATTTGAGTCTGATAGTGTTATCAGCGCTGGCTGTTGCCGGCTGTGCATCTCGAGCCGCGACTGCTCCCCCGCAAGAAATGGTAAAGGAAGTGCCTGTGGTGGACCAGGCAAGCGGAGCACGCTGGGCAGGAGAAACCGGTTCATACCAGTACAATGTGGCCAATCTGCCCCAGGAACAGATGATCATCTACACGGTGGACATGGAGCTTATCGTGCACGACACGGCAGCCAGCCTGGAAAGTGTGCGTGCCCTGGTCGCCGAGTTCAACGGCTATATCGCCAGTTCCAGCTCGGGACACCAGGAAGGAATCCTCACTGCCCGGCTAACGATCCGCGTGCCGGCAGACGATCTGGAAACCGTTCTGGAGAGGTTGCGCGCTCTGGGTCAGTTGGAGAGCGAGAGCCAATCCAGTCAGGACGTGACCGACCAGTACGTGGATTTGGACGCCCAGCTCAAAAACCTGGAACTGGCCGAGCAAGAACTGCGAGAACTGCTCCAGACCCGCCAGGAGACGGGTAAGACTGAGGAGATTCTGGAGGTCTACCGCGAGTTGATCAACATTCGCGGACAGATTGAGCAGATCAAAGGGCGGATGCAGTATCTGGAAAACTTGTCCGCCATGGCTACCATCAATCTTACTCTGACGCCGGATGCCCTGGCCCAGCCGGTGGTCATCGGCGGGTGGCAGCCACAGGGTACGGCCCGTGACGCCGCCCGCGCCCTGGTCAAGGCGGTGCAGTTCCTGATAAACGCTGCCATCTGGATCGTCATCTTCGTCATCCCAACGCTGATTCTCCTGGCTTTGCCGTTCGTCGTGCTGGTGCTGATCATCCGCGCCTGGCGGCGTCGGCGAAGACAGCGACAGGTGGCAGGTTAGTGCCTCACCAAAGTGCCTGGCACTGTCTCAAGTGCCGGGCACTTTTTCATTGAACCGCTCTACAGCTCGCAGCAGAGCGATTTTTACCCTGGGATTCTGCTGTTCCAGCAGACGCAGGACCTTGGCCATCTCCGTCCGCCGTGAATCAGTAGCCACGGGACACGGGCCAGCTATAACCGGCACACCACCCGCCTGCACGTAGCGTATTATCTCCTTCTCCGGCACGAGATAGAGGGGCCGGATCACGGTGATTTTTCCGGCGAAGAAATCCACCCGCGCCGCCATCGTCTCCAGGCGGCCATGATAGACCAGGTTCAGGAGGGTGGTCTGGGCTACATCGTCGGCGTTGTGACCCAGAGCCACTTTATTGCAGCCCAGGCGCTGAGCAGTCAGAAAAAGCGCCTTTCGCCGCCGCCAGGCGCAATGAAAACAGGGGGACTGGTTTTCTCGCCGGGGTTGACCGGTAGCTGGCTCCAGCGGCACGAAGGTGTATTCCACGCCCAGTTCTTTTAGCCAGCGTTCCAGCTCTTCCAGGTCCACGGTGGCCTGACATCCCTCGCTGACCAGCGATACGTGGACGGCCACCAGGTGACAGCGTTCTACTCCCCGCCGTCGGTGGAGCAGGTCGAGCAGGGTGTTGCTGTCCTTGCCCCCCGATACAGCCACAGCGATGCGGTCCCCGTCGGTCAGCAGGCTATAGGTGTGGCAGGCCTTGTTCACTTTCTTCAGCAAGTAGTGCGCCAGGCGCTCGGGCGAAGTGGTCTCCATCGGGCATTCAACCCTCGGTGAGATAAGTTCTTGTAAATTATACCAGGTCTGAGCGTTTGCCGCCAGTTTGGAATAAGGTACATCGTACCTTCATTTGTCCACATGCTTCAATTGTGGTATGATAATTCTATAGTACCGGCCCGTGTGCTGCTAATTCGGTAACTGGACATTGGCATTTTTGTCGTAGTGACGGCTTATGAATTTTAAGAAAATAATCTGCTAGCCGGGCCCCTGAGGGAACCGCGACCGAGGTCGCACCTGTGAGGCCTTCGGTCGGGCGTCGGCCTGCGCCGACGCGGTACTGTGGCCGTCCGCGCAGGCGGACGGCTGGCACGAA
>JANLFX010000156.1 GCA_024653325.1 Anaerolineae bacterium | reverse complement strand
GGTGAGGGAGGGGTTAGGAGAGGCCAAAAAGCCCGAATTTAACATTGTCGAGTTAAGCCGATGGAAATATGGCACCCATTTTGTCACGCTGAGCAAAGCGAAGTATCTCGTTTGCGCAAAAACGAGGCCTTTCACTATCGCTCAGGGTGACCACCAGCTATCGGCTTCATCATCTAATCGGCTGACCCATACGGAGACGCGGTTTGGCGATTTCACTGGACAGGCAAAATCGGTATCGAGAACTGTATGCTCGTCTGCGACCCGGTTACCGGACCAGCGGACAGGTTTACGAGGCCCTGGTTCGCCAGCACATCACCCCTGAGACCCGGGTACTTGATTTGGGATGCGGACGCGGTGGGGTGATGGAACTGCTGGCCGATGGCGTGGCCCTGCCTGTAGGCGTAGACCCCGACCTGATTTCCCTGATGGAGTACCGGGCGCCCAGCGTGCACCGCGCCGTGGCTCTGGCAGATGCTCTCCCTTTCCCTGACGCCTGTTTTGATCTGGTGTTGTGCTCGTGGGTCATCGAACATCTGGCCTATCCCCAGGCTGCCTTCCACGAGGTGGCGCGCGTGTTACGTACAGGAGGGCACTTCGTGTTCCTCACCCCCAACGCCCTCAATTACGTCGTGATGATCAACCGCCTGATCCCCGCCTGGATCCAACGTTACCTGGTGCCTCGCGTGTACGCGCGGGCCGAGGCCGATACTTTCCCCGTGGTCTACCGGGCCAACACCCGACGGAGACTGGATGCGCTCCTGCGTCAGGCCGGTCTGCTCTGCGAGGCGTTTCACCTGATCGGTGATCCCTCATACCTGGCCCTGCACAAGATACTGTTCTGGATAGGCGTCCTCCTGGAGCGTCTCACCGACGGACAGTTTTTGCGGGGGCTGAAAGTGCATCTGGTGGGGTGCTACGTGAAACGCGAAAGCGTGAACCGTGACGGTGGACGCTCCCGGCATCCACCGTCACCTGACCGTTAGCCCAGTTTCACTTGCAAGCCCCGTCCTCCGCCCGAGTCACTGCGGGGAAGTTTGGGTAGTAACCAGGACAGGAACGCATCCTGACTGCGGGTCTGCATGAAAATCCGTCCCGGCCCGCTGAGGTCCACTACCAACCCCTCCCCACTGAACAGCGTGGACTTCAACCCACCCACGCGGCGTACATTGAAGCCCATTCCCTCAGTAAAAGCCACCAGGTGGCCGGTATCCACGGTGTAGGATTGGCCGGCGGCCAGATTCACCTCGTGGATGGCCCCATAACTGGAAAGTACCAGCGTGCCCGTGCCACTGGCCTTGAGCATGAACAGCCCCTCGCTGGCAAAAAAGGTTTTGGCTCCGCCCCATTTGGTGTCAATGTCAATCCCCTCGGACGAGGCAACGTATGAACCTGACTGTACTACCAGCGTCTCGTTTTGCAGGGAGTGAACGACCATGTCGCCAGGAAGAGCGGGAGCCAGGGTAATCTCGCCTCCCTGGGCCGGAGCGTGATAAGTGTTCACAAAGAAACTTTCCCCACCCAGCACGGAGCGCTTCAGCGAGGCCAGCAACCCGCCCTGAGCCTTTGTCTCCAGGCTCACCCCAGGGGACATACTGACCATCGCCCCAGCTTCCACGCGAATGACCTCGTTAGGCTCCAGTTTGACCACAGCCAACGAATAGGATGGTCTGTACATGACTTGGATTTGCATAATTGTTCCTCCTCGTGAAAAAGTGGGGGCAGGCCCTGCGCCTGCCTACACGGTCAATCCAATCGTTTGCGCAAACTGCGGAAAGTAAGCATCAGAATGCCTGTCCCCAGGCCAACCAGGGCCAGCGTCTGCGGCCACAAATCGTTCAACGTCGCCCCCTTGAGCATCACCCCGCGCACGATGATCAGATAGTGGCGGATGGGTGAGAAGTTTGAAGCAAACCTCAGCGCCGATGGCATGTTTTCCACCGCCACCAGATAGCCAGAGAAAGCCATGTCCAGTATGCCCAGCATAAAGACAAAGAGCAGCGTTTGTTGCTGATTGGCCGATATGGCCGAGATGACCAAACCGAAGCCCAGTTCGGAAACAATGAACAGGAGCGTGAGGGCCATGAGCAGAAGCAACGAGCCACGCATCGGGATATGGAACACCCACACGGTGATGGCCAGCATCATCAGAAAGTCCACGAAGGCGACCACTACCGGCGGAATGGCCTTGCCTATGATTAGTTCTATTCGACGTAGCGGGGTGACCATGAGTTGCTCCAATGTACCCAATTCCCGCTCGCGAGCGATGCCCGATGCCGCCACCAGCAAGGTGACCATGTACACGATCAGGCCCAGTTCAGCAGGTATGGCGAAGTATTTGCCGCTCAAATCCTCGTTGAAACGCACCGTGGGGCGCAGTTCCAACAAAGCAGAGCCCGAGTAACCCGCCCTTTTTTGAATAACCGCCTGTCCAAAGCGGGCGATCACCCCTTCGGCAACGCGCACCACTGTGCTGCTCGCCCAAACGCTGGCTCCATCGGCCAGTATCTGGACCTGAGCCTGGCGGCCGGCGGCCAGGTCCGCGGCAAATCCGCGGGGGATAATCACCGCCAAAATGATCTCGCCTCTGGCCAGCAGATCATCGGCCTGGGCAATGCTATCCAGATCCAGCAAGCGGTAGAGTTCTCTGGTATTGTCCAACTCGGCGGCCAGGGTGCGGCTTTGCGGACTATTATCCAGGTCCAGGATGCCCATTGGCAACCTGGTCAATTCTCTGGACGTGGCCAGAGCCAGCAGTATGAGCTGAAAGATCATGCCCAGGATGATAAACGAAGCCAGGACCCGATCCCGGGCGATCTGGATGAAGTCTTTAGTGGCTAGATTGGCGATACGAGCCATCATCAGGAGCAACTCAAGCCAGTTTACGCCTGAAAAAGGCGACGCTGAGAGTGAACGCTATCAACCCAATACCAGTCAAAGTCAGGGTCGGTTTCCACAGCTCGGCTAGGCCAACGCCCTTCAGAAACACGCCCCGGCTGATGGTGATGTAATGTGTAGCCGGCAAAACGAAGGCCTCAATCCGAGCGATCAAGGAAGTCCTGTCCACCGGACGCAGCAGGCCGGCCAGGAAAAAGCTGGGCAGGAAAAGGACCAGGAACGTGGCCACAGAGGCCGCCTGCTGGCTGTTCAAAAAGTTGGCAATGAGCATACTAAGCCATAAGCTGCCCAGTAGAAAGCAACCGGATAGCAACAAAAACAGAGGGAAACTACCGCGAAAGGGCACGTGAAACCAAAGCACGGCCACAGCAAAGGCAAGGATGACACTAAACAGGCCACTCGCCGCGTAAGGTAGAAATTTGCCTATCAGGAATTCGCTATTGTGCAGCGGGGTGACGATCAAACCTTCCAGAGTACCCAGCTCCCGTTCACGAGTGAGAGAGGCAGCTATAGCGAAGCTGGGTGTGTTCATCACAATGGCGATAAGCCCGGGCACCATGCTATACAGGACTTTCAGGGTAGGATTGTACCATACCCGCGTGCGCACGTCTATCGGTGGCACCTGAGCTGCTTGAGGAAGTTTGCGGAACAGATAGCGCGCGCCGAACGCTTGCGTCCGGGCATTTAACTGGTTCAGAGCCTGACCGCCGACGTTGGGGTTGGTACCATCAATGAGAGCCTGCACTGCCACCTGCCGTTGCCCTTGTAAGTCGTTCATGAATCCGGCGGGAATGATCACCACAGCCCGTACCTGTCCGTTGACCAACAAGGCCTCTGCCTCCCGTTCGCTGCCCGGTCGCCGTAGAAGCTGAAACGTGCCATCGCTGGTCAGAGTAGTCACATATTCCCTGGAAAGAGCAGTCTGGTCCTGGTCCAGCACTGCCAGGGGAAAACGCTCAACATCCAGCGTGAACATGTAAGCCAGGGTAACCAGCATCACCGCCGGTTGCAGCGTGACCTGGAATAAGGTCTGAGGATCGCGCAGGATATGCGCGATCTCCTTCCACATCACTGCTAACGTCCTTCGCCATGAAAAAGCAAACCCGGTGCTTACTCGCCTTTCTTGATTGACCATGCTCAAGTCACCCTCAAGTAATAGACCTCCGTGGTCTATGAAACCACGGAGGTCTGTAGCCTCGTTGCTCGACATCAATATCGCAGGATCGCCCCGATTTGACCGACCTTTTCCAGTTCCTGATTATCGCGCACAGTTTCCACTTCTATGCCCTGTTCCATAGCGCGGCGCACGGCGTGGTCTACAATATCGTCCATGCGTTTCATCTCACCGCCGCATAGGGGGCACGCCGCACGCTCTTGGAGAGCGAGATAGTGACAAGACTCACAGCGGTATCCGCTCTCCCTATACCCACTCAGGGTTAGCAAAATCCAGACTCGCTGTTCCTGGATGGCGGCCAGGGTATCGGACAGGCCGACGACCGCTTGTCCGCGTTTCCAGGCAGCGATGAGTTGCTCCACCAGTTGCTTTTCTTGCTCACGCTCAACCTGGCGAATCACTGCCAATGAGTGGTCCAGCACCTCTGATTCCGAAGCGGTCATATCAATAGCGAAGCTACCCACCACCATGTCTTGTAGCGCTTTGGGTAACATGGTTTGAAACTGGGTCACGTTGTCCTCGGTGCCGCCCAGGATCAGCCGGTTGCAGCGTCCACCGGCAAAGAATTTGGCGGTAAGTTCGGCGGCCTCTTTCAAGTTGCGTCTGGCATGTCTGTCGGCCCAACGCTGGTATTTCTGGGCTGCCCATCCTCCCTTCTTGTGACGCTTGGGTAACTCGCCCAACGTGCCGGTGGTTTCCTGCAGTTTACCTTGCTCGAACAAAAACAGCCGCGCTCCTTCTCGATCCACCAGCACCACCCCATAGCGACTATAATCGTCGAGCACTTCGGACAGAGGCCTGATGTAGGGTCGCGGGCCAACGTACACCTGATCGGGCACCGGAATGGCCAGGGAATAAGTTCGCCAGAACCCTTCTGCCTGACATGAGAATACCACCACACCCTTTCCTTGCCAGTCGTACTCAAAGTCGAAATACTTCTCCACCCTGGCGATGTCTTCAGGAGCAGCGTTATCGCCTGCCTCCTTAAGCAACCCTCTTAAAATAAGCCGGTACTCTTCCGTGCTGTGTTGGGTGGGGTCTACATTAAGATAGACACTGAGTACCGGCACATTGGGGCTATGAAATTCCAACAATTCTTGCAGATCATCCGTGGTGAACATCCCTAACCCTCCTCGTATAATTAGGGTGAAAGCATAGTGGCCAACCACTGGGTCAGCCCTATGGTAGACAGGGCCATCTGCCGCTACATACCTCGCCTGGGCCGGAGTGAAAATGACCGGCACACCTATTCCAGCATCGCGCGCAGGCGCGCAATCTCCGCCTCAAATTCGGCTTGCATCTGCTCTATCCTGGCCTGCATCTCCATCATCTGCTCGGACATGTTGAGAATCACCTGCACGCCGGCCAGGTTAACGCCCAGATCGTTGGTCAGGCGGATGATTTTGCGCAGGCGCTCAATATCACGCGGGGAATACAGTCGCCGTGAACCTTCCGAGCGATGAGGTCTGATCAGACCTAGCTTCTCATAATGGCGCAAAGTCTGGGGATGCAGGTTCACCAGTTGGGCGGCGACACTGATAACATAGCAGGGCTCATCTATCGCATTTGTGGGTATGTCCACAGCCTTTTCGCTCCCCCTTTCCATAACAGGTCTTTTACCCGCTTATGTGGTTAACGATCTACGAATATGCCTAACAGTTTGCGATTGAACTGCACCGCCTTCGGCGGCGTCGGCTGCAAGCACAAGTCAGGCGTCGCGTGGCTTCTCAACAAGATTCCCTGCCCAATACTGGTGCACAAGATTAGCAATAAACGTTTGGCATGACATCCTTGTGGCAGCCGCCTTCTCGCGAATAGCATTGATGTCTTCTGGCGGCAAAGCAATGCTAACTAACTCGACAATGTTAAATTCGGGCTTTTTGACCTCTCCTAACCCCTCCCTCAC
>JANLFX010000155.1 GCA_024653325.1 Anaerolineae bacterium | reverse complement strand
AAGGACTGGGTTAATGTGCCTATTGGTCCCCTATACCAAAGTTCGAACAGTCACACCTTTTCCTCGCGACTCAGGCGGGCCATCCACTTGGTCAGGGCCTCGCCTGTCAATTCCATGATCTCTTGCTGGCTCAGACGGCTGATAAGTGTCCGCGCCAGGTGATGTTTCAAGTTCATCGTTATATCCTCATGCTGTGGGAGGGGCGATGCCGACGTCGCCCCTCCCGCTCATGGAGCAAGTCTACTCTTTCTCTGTCTTCGGCTTCGCTGCTTTTCCTTCCAGCTTCGCGGCCAACTCGTCAATTTTCTGGCTTAGCTCCTCGATGTCCTGGCGGGAGGCCGGGGTCACAGCAGCGCGGGCCTGGCGCACTTCCTCGCGGATGAGCTTGCGCAGCTCCTCTCGTTCCTCCTCGCCTTTGGCCACCAGCTTATCCACCAGCCGCTTGGACTCCTCGGGTTTCACTTCCCCTTCCCTGACCAGTTCATCCACGAAGCGGGTCACCTTTTCCCGGGTCAGGGTTAGAGCACCTAATCCTAGCAGAAAGCCTCTCTCGACCAATCCGGCCATTATTTTCACCTCCTTCAAACTAAACCTGGATCATCAATCTCCACGGTAGTGATCGGGCATACACCCACCCCCTTCCCAAGACAACGCTCTGCGCAAACCAAAGCGGGCATTCGTCGGTGAGGGTAGGGCTGATCACGCTGGGCCACTTGATTCGAGGTCTCATTGTGCTTGTGCTTACCCTTCCTCCCGATAGAAAGCCAGCCCTACTGTCCCTGGTCCCACGTGGGTGGCGATGGCCGGGCTGAGATCGCAAATGAACATCTCTACACAGTTGAAGCGTTCGACGACCTGTTGTCTGAGCTTTTCAGCCTCGGCGGGCGCGTCGGCGTGGGTGATGGCCGCGTGCACTGTGGTCCCTGGCCCCATGCGCTCTTCCATGATCTCCAGCAAGCGATGTTTAGCCTTGTGGGCAGTGCGCACCTTTTCCAGCACGTCAATGCGCCCCTCGTTGAAGTAGAGCACCGGCTTGACCTGAAGCACTGAGCCAACTAACGTCGCCGCCCCGCCAATACGGCCCCCTTTGTGCAGATATTCCAGCGTGTCCACCACGAAAACTACCAGCACGCGGGGGATCAGCCCCTTTACCATCTGCACCACTTCCTCAGCAGCCCGCCCCTCTGCTGCCGCCCGCGCCGCCGCCGTGATCAACAACCCCAGGGCCACTGAGGTGTAGCGCGAGTCTATCACGTGGATGGCCGGTGGCTTTTTCCCGGCTGCGGTTGCCTCGGCGATAAGAGTCTGCCGCGCGGTCAGGGCAGAATCTACAGTGCCGCTGATACCGCCGGAGATGTGGATGGAGACGATGCCCTCAGCTTCCTGACTCAGACGACGGTAGAGTTCGACAAAGTCGCCAACTGAGGGTTGGGAGGTAGTGGGCAACGAATTGGCCTCCCTCAGCTTTTCGTAAAAGGCGGCACTCGTCAGATCCACATCGCGGAAGGTTTGCTCCCCAAAATGAACATAGAGGGGAACAATATGCAGCCCGTACTGTTTCGCCATTTCATCCGGCAGATAAGCGCTGCTGTCGGTCACGATAACGGTCTTGGTCATTATAACCTCCTATAAAAATCCAAATAAACCAAAAAGACAAATATTTCCGCCAAAAAAACACCATTTCTTCAAATGCCGATGGCCTTCATCACCTCCTGAGCAAAGTCTGAGAGCATACGCTTGCGTTCGGCGCTCAATTTGGATAAAGAGTCCTGGTATTTACGGGTGTAGGAAAGAAGCATGGTCGTGAAGCGGCGGTTGGCCCGCTCCACGAGGGATAATCCCAGAGTCAAACCGGCCAGGGCGTTGAGCCCCAGCTCGCCCGGCAGACTGCGTAGATGCTCAAACAGGCGCGAGGCCATCGCGTCCTCCTTGAGTTGATACAAACTCAGAATGGTAGCAGTGATCACCTCGGCGCTGTAGAGCATCGGTGATTTGTGCTCTGGGATGCGTAGCAGAATCTCGTTCAGCAAATCCTCGTAATCAGTGCCTTTACCTTCTCTCAGGGCCTGCAATATGCGCTCCTTGACTGCTTCCCACTCCGCTCGATCCCAGTCTTCACCTGCCAACTGGGCCATCATCTCAGCGGCCTTCTGCGTGGGACGGAAGACGATGGTGGAGCGACCGGGGCCATGGCTTTGGACCGGCAAAATGTACTCTGAGGTGACCAGTCCCTTTTCTTCCAGGATGCGCAGCATGTCATAGGCAGTGATCTTGCTTACCCCCAGGCGTTCGGCCACGGCGGCGTAGTGCAGCGGCTCTGCTTCCTCGCGGTATAAATCCAGAAATTTGCTCAGGAAGGCCCTCTGGCGGCCAGTCAGCTTCATCTGCCATTCTCCTTCAGCCCCCCTCGATTGTCCTATCACGATAAAGTGAAGACTTCAACGCAGTCATCATCGCCCATTTCAGGGAGCAGACAATTGGACAAATTCCCAAAAAAACAAAATAATTGGTTCATATTATAACCCCTACCTGTTTGTTTGTCAAATCTGGGTTGTCCCCAAGGATAAACGCACTGAGAGAACGAGCAAGCGCAAACCTGTCATTCATTTCTCACACATTCGGGAGAGTTTGTATCCCCTTCTCAACCGCCGCTCGATCTGTTCGGCAGCCACCCACAGCGCCTGGTCCTGGTTTGCGCACTCGTGGACCCGCTCGCGGACCTGATCGCTGCCGATCCGACCCCAACGGCGCACAACCGCCCACGTGCCCCACAGGATCTGCATCCAGAGAACGACGTAGAAGCGATAGCGATTTTCACCTGGGTTAATGCTGTGAAAGCGAACGGCGTTCATGCTTCCACTATAGCACAATTGTTCTCTGCTGTCAAAACGAGTTCCAGCGAGTCAGCGAGTCAGCGACTCGCCATCTGCTACCGAGATTTTACCCAATCTTTACCTGAGCCTTCTTTTCCCTCTTCATCAATGCTAGCAATGCCTCAACGTCTTGCAAGTGCAACCCGAATTGCTCGCCTCGGTCAAGCACCACCTGGGCCAGTGCACGGGTCACTTGCGCTTTGAGCTCTTGGGGGGACTCAAACTCCGTCCATGCTACGCCCGGGCGGCGCAGCAGCATCTGAGCTGAAGGACTGTGAAGCACGTTTTTGCGGTACGCCAGGGGAAGCTTTCCCGCATCCAGTGCGCGTTCCCACTCGACACCCATCGGCGCGGCGAAATCGGTTCCCAAAAGTACCAGGTACAGGTCACAGCGGACGAGGAAATCCAGCGCCTCGAAGGCATCCTCGCCCGCTCTGGGAGTGTGCTTGATCTCCCATCCCACCGAGACGGGCAATTCAGCTACTGCCTGCCCCAGTATTTCCCGCTCTGAAACCAGATCGGGACTGCTACTCACGAATAAACGGATCGGCCCAGCCATCGCTTATACCTCCAGGATCACGAGTTAATGAAGTAGCGAAGCTTTACCTCAATCCGACAAGTTTATCTCACGCAAAGACGCGAAGGGCGCAAAGTTCTTTAATTTTTTCTTTGCGTTCCTTATGGTTACTCAGGATAGGTCTCAGCGCCTCGGGGTGAAAACTTGATTCACTTCACAGGGGCGAGCGTGGAGGTGACCACCCTATCGCGGTAGGTAGTGCTGGCTTCTTCCGGGCGATGGGAAAAGGGTTGGTAACCTTTCCCGATAGGGCAGAGGAGGGATTGGGATCCTCGGCAGATGGGGAAAGTTGCTCAACAACGGGTTTCTTTCACTACCTACGGAGCAGGGGCTCGCCAGAAAATGGTTACTCGCCGGAAACCTAATTCGTATAGCCAACTAGTGAGCTGGGCCTCGGCCACGCTCTTGGCCCCATCCAGGATTCCCGCTTCCACCGCCTGCCCACGCAGGTTATTCTCAGCGTGGGTTAGCAATTTCAGCTCCAGTTCATCGGGCGCGGGGGCGAAAAGCTTTTGCTTGAGATCGTATACGCGCACCCGGCTGGGATCAATCCGCGTTACCAGTACCTCCGGGGCGGGTAGCACCAGCGTGACCGCATCTCCTTGCACCTGGATGTCCTCCGCGGTGACGCGGGTCAGGTCCACGCCAGCAATCACCTCGCCGGGCACGATCAATACTAATTCTACCGTGCCCAATCCCACCCACTCCAGCACGCCGCCGGAACCTTGCTTGCCCTCGACGATGGTGGTCAGCGAGTAGCGGATGGTCTCCAGACGGCCCAAAGCACGAATCTGGGGCGGGCCCAGAATGATGGGCGTGGGCGTCGGAGTCGGAGTAATGGTCGGTGTGGGGATGGGCGTGCGGGTGGCCGTGGGGGATGGTGTCGCGCTCGGTGTGACGGCCGGGGATGCAGGAGAGGGGGTGTTCTGAATGACGGCGGTCGGCGAGGCTTGCCGCGCCACGGTGATCACCGTTCTCCCCACCTCACACAATGCCAGGATGACAATGAAAATTACCGCCAAGGCGACTACCAACCACAGTCCCCACCGCTCATGAAAGGCGCCTTTTAACTGCGGTCTAATCCCGCCCGCGTCCACTGAATCAGCCATTGTAATCCCCCTTCTTTAGAATTGCCGTACGATCATGGGCACGGGGGTGAAAATCAAGATGAACACGATGACAATGAGCAGGGCCAGGGCCTGTCGTGGCCTGTCGAGAGCCGTGATGGCGTCTAAAGGAGCTGCCGGACGCTGCCCGAAAATAAAGACCAACCCGGCCAGTAAAAACCATCCGCTCCAGACAAAACCCAGGATCAGTAAAGCGCCGATGATCAACCAGGTGAGCCAGCGCGCTTTTTCGCCCAGCAGGGCATAGACGACGTGACCGCCATCAAGCTGTCCGGCGGGAATCAAATTAAGGGCAGTGACCATCAAGCCTGCCCAGCCGGCCATGGCCACCGGATGCAACATCACGTCCATGCCCCCGCCGGGCAACACCCGCCCGAAAATCAGGAACTTGATGCCCAGATACAGCAGGGAATTGCCCTCCATCAGCAGTGGCTGGCCGGTAGGCAGGGGGGTCACCTCTGAAAGAAGCAACCCGATGATTAAAATGGGCACGGCTATCACCAATCCGGCCAGCGGCCCTGCGGCGGCAATGGACAGCAGCACCCGCCGATTGGTCGGCGGAGCTTTCATGCGGATGAAAGCCCCCATTGTGCCAAACAGGTTGAGGGGCATGGGGATGAAATAGGGTAGGCTGACCGGCACGCCGTAGGCCCGGGCCACAAAGTAGTGCCCCAACTCGTGGACCAGGAGGATGCTCAACAAACTCACAGCGAAGGGTAGCCCGGCCAGTGGCGATGGGAACAAGTGGCCCGGCGGCGGTTCCACCATTGACATCCCGGCAAACGTCACCGAGACCACGGTGGCCAGGAACATCAGTGCCGCCAGCCATGGACGGGAAGGCGTGGCGCGAATGATGCCTCGCACAGCCAGAATCACGTCATCAGAGCCCACCCGCTGAAACATAGGGGTATAACCCAGGTCCCGGAAACGGCGATTCACCCGTTCGTATGCCTGATGGGCCGGGATCATCAGCCGGCCACGCAAACGAAGGGCTACGTGCTCTGCCGGACCTGGGGTCACATCGCTCACAGTAAACACATCGCCCACAGCTTCCCGCAGGCGAGCGATTTCCCATTCTGAAATAGGTGGTGCGTGAGTCTCCATGGTCATAGTGCCTCCTCGGCGAGCAATCGTCGGTACGCACCCTGCCATAGAGAAGGTGGACGCACCAATTTAGTCACCCGTACATCCGCAAAGTGGGGCAGCAGGCTGGCCAACACAGCCGGTAAACGTTCCCAATCGTCCTGTTGAATCAAAGTAGCCATCTCATCCGCCGTACGGTTAGCCCATGCCCACTCACGGCGAAAACGATCGGCCTTGAGATAATAATCTCTGCGCTCCCAGGCTGTCGCCGAACGATCAACTCCCTCGGCAATCGCATCCAGGCAAAAGACGATGAGCGCTGCTAGGTCCTTGGCCTCCTCATCCAAATCGGATTTTTCCATCAAACGTCGCAGGGCCTCGGCGATGGTGCGCCGTAGTTGCTGGCGTTCCGTGCCCACCCTTTCGACGGAAACGACTCGTCCCATTTAATCCTTGTATACTACAGTCGGAGTGGCACGACATGCAGCATACATCTCCTTTCTG
>JANLFX010000154.1 GCA_024653325.1 Anaerolineae bacterium | reverse complement strand
AGTGGCTAGCTGCTCTCCAGGAGGTCACCTGAAGATAGTTGGAAACTGGAGAGATCTCACTTGTCTTTGAACCACGATTTTTCCAATAGACTCATGACAGTGCGTGGTCCGTAGGTTGGGTTGAGGCGCAGCCGAAACCCAACCTATTTAACTCCAAATTTCACGAAGCGACAGGCAATCTCTCCAGGCGTATGCCAACGTCCGTTAATCGAGGCACCAACTCGCTAGCATCCAGGATTTCTATGGCCACCACTCGTTCACTCGGTCCAATGTCAATAGCCACCTGATCGTTTATCCTGATCGTTTCACACTCCACCCTCTCCTCCACAAGCCGGATCGTCAGAGCGTCCACTTCTGGATCGTAACTGATTTTCATTATTCCCCATCCCTTCTAGAAGTAGTAGACAAACACTGTCACGACAACTAAACGCTCTCTCTCCTCCGCGATGATGGGAGCTACTTGTTTAATCGCATAATGCTTGCCTCGCCACAACTTATCATAAGCGAAATTCTTGCGAAACATCACCCGCCCTTTCCGCGCGGGCTCACTGCTACCTGAGCGGATTGCCGCTTTGACCTCTCCTTCCGAGGCGCCACGGTCAAGCATCTTTTCACGGGCATGGGAGCTGAACACAATGGGCTTTACTAAATCCAAATCTTACACCTCAATGATTTGATATTTCTGCCCGATTTTACCAACGCCAGCCCGTAGCTTGGGTTTCGGCGCAGCCTCAACCCAATCCATTTCACTTGCGTCTCCGCCAGGGGCAAGGCGACCCCGCCAGCGGGCGGGATCGCCCTGCTGCGTATGCACTAAACCGCTTTTTCTTCCTCGGCGGCGGCCACGCCGCCCGGCCGGCCTGTGGTGAGCGTAGCCGAACTATCATGGCCGTCACCGCGATGCCTGCCCTGAGCGAAGCCGAAGGGGCCGTCGAAGGTTTAGCCGAAGTGTTCATCAAACTTGGCCAGGATTCGCTGAATTTGCTCTGCTGAAATGTCCGCTTGGTCGAGTTTCGAGTAGATGGTCACCAGCACAACCAAAGTGGGAGCTTTGACCTGATAGATGAGCCGGTACCCAGCGCTTTTCCCCTTTTGGATATCGCTATTCCTTACGCGCGCTTTGAACACCGCGTATTGCGTCCTGCGTATACGGTCACCAATGAACTCGCCCGCCTGGAGTTGTTCAACACGGGTTGGACATCAGAGCGGATATGCCGGTACTTCTTGGACAGGGCGCGTAGATTCCGCTTGAACTCCGGTGTGAATTCGACTCGCACCTGAGGCGGCTCACTCGGCATCAATGCCCTCCCACAATTCGGAGACCGGGTAGGTCTGTCCTGTCATAGCCTCCTGCCATCCCTGGCGAAAGCTAGCCTCAGCAGGCTTCAATATGACACTTTCACGAAACAGGCGGATAAGTTGAAGCAGATTCGGCCAATACTCCTTGGGAGTCTCGTGAATCTCGCGAACAAGTTGTTCTTCATAACTCGAAACATGATTGCCCATCATCATCTCTCCCCCTTTCCCCATATGCGTCAACTTAAGCGATTCAAGTCGCACCTTGAGGCAACCTGGCGGTCTGGGATTCTGGCTGAGTGCACGAATCGCACCCCGTACGTGCTCATAATTCTCGCCAGGCAGTTGGGCTAACTCCTTCTAAGCCCGCCGCAGAATCAAAACAGTGTAACTCATTGGCGCGCTCGCTCGATTTCTGCGGTCGCTTGCTCAAAAGGAATCATCTCATCCTTCGACGCTTTCGCTGCATCGTAAGCGCGAATGGACTCTAGTTCTTCTAGCTCTTCAAGCAACCGTCGGTAATCGTCTATACCCAATAGCACACCGACAGGGGAGCCATTCTCATCAACTATGTAACGTTCTTTTCATCGCTCACCTCCTCGACTTTGACCGGGCAAGTTTCGCCAAGCCCATAGGTTGGCTTGAGGCGCAGCCGAAACCCAACCTGCTCACTCCGGTCCCGAAATCACACTCAGGGTCAACGTCACCGTTTGCCCGGCGTAGGCACTCAAATCCACTTCTCCATCCCTCCATCGCCATCGGGATGTCCCACCGTTGAGTCAGCACTTGCTGCTCGCCGCCGCCATCAGGAGGAGCCGACGCTACCCACCACTATCAGTCGGTCTTTGTTTTCTCATATTGCTGCACTTTTTCATAGAGCGTCTCAACCGTCTCTCCCTCAAAGAGGCGCTCCCGAATCTCCAGGTAATCTCCAGCACCCTGACGCCAGGCGGCCCAAACCCGGGCCGTCTTGGCCGGGCCGAGGTGTCTGATCAGAACAGCTTCTGCCTCGCGAAGGATTTCCTGCTCACTGATAATCTCCACGGCCATCTTTATTCCTCCGTCATAGCCATAACAAAATCCACCGGATTAGTAATCTTCGTCGCTCTCCCCAATATTGCCGAATCACCTTGTCATCACAGGTCAAGAAGTAGTCAACCTGAGCTGCTTCCGCGCAGGCCAGGTGCAAAGCGTCAATGGGGGGAAAGGGTTTCTGCTATTCTCGTAAGCCAACACTGACGAATTCACCAGCGTGATCTTTCCTAACTCGACCAGCTGAAGGATCACGGTGAAAGCCAGTGTCTCCAGCCAGACCCTTGGCTGTGACTGGTTATCAAAAGGTCTGTTGTATACACAGGTGTCAAGGTAAACCTTCATAATGCTCCCAGTCCGTAGGTTGGGTTGAGGCGCAGCCGAAACCCAACCTATTTACTCGTCTTCTCCGCTCTCCCTGATCAGGCTGGCGTACAACCCCGCCCCGATGCGGAAGCCAGCCAGTTCTCGCAGGTCATCCATTGCCTTTTGCAACGATGCCAACCTACCCTCACGCCGCGCCCGCAGCAAGATTCCCAGGATGCCTGTGACTTTCAATCCCAGCGATTTAGCAGCCCTCCGCCCTTCCCGCTCGTCCAATAGCACCCGTTCCGCCTTTACCTGCACGGCCAGAGCAATGGCCTCTGCTTCACCCCTGTCCAGGTCCCGCTGAAGCACCTGAAACAACGCCTGATCCCGTACCTCCTCGACCCGAAGCCATCCCGCCTCCAACGCCTCTTCCACAGCCCGGGAACCAGGCAGGTTTTCTTCAACACGCAGCTCTCTCAGCACTGCTGTCGGAATCCGTATCTCGCCAAATTGCTCGCGCAGCAGCGAAAGTTGGCCGATAATCGCCAGGTTCAGAACTGGTGAGGTGTTACTTACCACGGGCATATGCCAGATCGTCCTCCAGCTCTTCCCGGCCGTAGTGTCGTGGGATACCCCGCTCTCCCAATAGTTGGCCAAACTCGTATTTTCCCATGCCTGCCAGTTCCCTGGCTTTGCCGAACGACAAGAGTCCCTGGGAATATAAAGCGATGGCCAGTTCCACTAGCAGTTCCTGTGCGATCCGCTCTTCCGGCAAGCGGATGGCCTGAACTATTGTGTCAGGAATTTGCAATTGCACGCTCATATTCTCATCCCTTTTCGCCCTTTTTCTCCAGGCACAATTCAATGATTTCCCGGATGTTCGCCATCAATTCATCGGAGGAATCACTGACGACCAAGCCCATTAGGTTTCGGCTGCATCTCAACCCACGCAATCGGCCTCTCCGCCATGGGCCAGGCGACCCCGCCCGCGGGCGGGATCGCCCTGCTTCGTATGCACTAAACCGCCTTCTCCTCCTCGGCGGCGGCCACGCTGCCGGGCCGGTCCGCAGGACAGGCTGAAAGCCTGTCCCACCGCATGGCATTGCCCTCAGCATCGGTCAGGGCTGCCCTGAGCCCGTAGGTTGGGTTGAGGCGCAGCCGAAACCCAACCTGCTTACTGTCTCACGCTATACCCCTGCTGTCGCGTATGCTCCTCCGGATACAAGCTCGGCTTGAAACGTCACGCTGATTTCACCTGGCCGAATCAGATGACGTGTAGAAGCATTCAAGAATTCTACGCTGACTGCCTCCCCATCCTCTCCATAGCTGATGATTACTCCTCCTGGTTCCTCCACCGCATCTACCGGCGGCAATTCCCGCAGCACAAATAGAAGGATGTCGGCTTCAGGATCATATCTAATTCGCATCTTGTTCCTCCTGCCAATACTTCTCTGCCTTGCTGGTCCAATAGATCGTCAGGATCTTAAGTTCTCCTTCTGCTTCGACGAAGGGAATTCGTAACAGGCCGTTGCCTCTTCTTGCTTGAGCGACCAGGGCGTTGAGGTCGCCTGGGACCACCTGTTGGGGATTTCTCAACAAATCCTCCACTTCCTGACGAGTGATGCCCAGCTTTTTATACCACTCCTCTTGGCGCTGTATTGCATGTCTTGTCCAAACAATTTTCATAGTTTGGCCACACCTTAATCTAACTCACCCGGCTTGCCTCTCCGCCAGGGGGGAGGTGACTGCGCTTGCCGGTGGGAGCACTATGCCGCGTGTGCGCTAATCGCTTCTCTTCCATCAATCGCTATTAGAAAGCGCTTCTAACCGCCCCTTTGCCGCCTCGAACTGGGGGTCAATCTCCAGCGCTTGCTCGTACATGGCCCTGGCCTCATCCATGCGTCCTTCCTGGCGATAGATTTCCCCCAGATGATAGTAAGCCCACTTGTTCTGGGGAGACAATTCTATCGCCCGGCGGATTTCCGTCTCGGCCATGGCCACGTCCTTGTCCCGCGTGTAATAGGCCACTCCCAGTAGCATGTGCGCGGAAGCGTGTTGGGGGTTCAGTGCAATCGCCCGTTTATACGCGGCGATGTACTCGTCAGGATTGCTGCCTTGCCACCACAGGATTTCCCCCCGCTTGTAATGGCAGTCTGCCGCCTCCCAGTCGGCGCTGAAATCGTTTGTGGCTATCGCTGCCTCGTAAGCCGCCAGGGCGGCATCCGTCTGTCGTGGTTCCAGCCGCCACTGATAAATCGCGCCCAGACGGTAGGGCGGGCTGCTGCGGTGCACGCTGGCGAAAGACCCCGTTTCAATCGCTTGCTCATACGCTCCCAGCGCTTCCTTCCACTGCTCTAGCCCCTCGTACGCCAGCCCTATATAGTACCACCCATCCCCCAACCCCGGCTCCAGCCACGTCGCCCGTTCGTACCACCTCAGCGCTTCCTGGTACTGCTTCGCTTGCCGTTCCTCCTCCCCGCGGGCGATGAAGTCCTGTGCCGTCAACCCGGCTGCCTGCCACTGGCGCACCATCTGCTCCGCCGGGCGCAGGGCTGTCAGCGGCAGCGCCTCCGCGTCCACCAGGCGCGGCTCCCCCCACCCTGCCCAGTCGCCGGTCATCTCCCATTCCGGGCCCGGAATCACACTCAGGGTCAATGTCACCGTTTGCCCGGCGTAAGCAGCCAGGTCCACCTTTCCATCCTTCCACCCTCCCATTGCCGCCGCGATGTCTAATCTCTCGGCGAGCAACTGCTGCTCTCCTTCTCCATCGTCCACAAACACCTCGAACGTCACCCCATCGCCGCCCCAGCTCCAGGTCATGGGGTGCAAGCCCATGCCAAAAGAGAGCGTCATCGGTTCATCTGGCAGGGTCAGCGTGTAACTGGCGCGGCTGGGCGCGTGCATAAACAGCGTGGGCCGTGGCGCGGCGTCAGCAGGCATGTGGAACGCGGTCTCGGCCACGTAGCACTTCTCGGGTGGGTCGCCCTCCTCACAGAAGATGGTGTCAATCCAAAAGCCCGCCGTCTCAATTTTCGCTTCCGGTAAGTGAGCCAGAAAATCGTAGTGGACATGGGTTTGCAGTTCCGACTCCAGCTCCTCGTAGACCTCGGCCAGTTCGATGTGGCCCAGTGGGTTAGCGGGCCGCAGCTCGGTAAAGCGGGTCAAGGCCTCGGCGGCGGCCACCAGGTCTCCCTGCGCCAGGTACGCCCGCCCCAGCAGACGGTACGCCTGCGCGTTCCTCGCGTCCCAGCGGATGGCGGCTTGCAAATGGCTGATGGCGGATAGCTGATAGGAATCCGCCGCTTCGCCGCTTCGCTGATTCGCCGATTCACCGATTTGATCCAATATTCTCCCGCCGGCCTCCAGGTGATAGGCACTGGCGGTATAAGGGAAGGCCAGAACAGCGAGGGCGATACAGACGATCAAGATGACTATGGTTGGCCAGGCAGCCGCCAGACGCAACTGTGCCTGTGTTGTTACTTGCTTTAGCGTCAACCTTGTAATCCTCTGAGGGGCTGTCTAAAAATTCGGTTCGGCGACTAAAGTCACACCTGTAGGGCTTGCA
>JANLFX010000153.1 GCA_024653325.1 Anaerolineae bacterium | reverse complement strand
GAGGCTCACCAGGCGTGATTTCTAATCGCCAGCCTAATTTTCAGACATGCTCTTACCCCGCTGAACACAATGGCGGTTGTAGTGGTAGGAGGTACAATGGCTCAAGCTTACAGACGGATTCTCTTGAAGCTGGGTGGTGAAGCTCTGGCGGGGCCCCAGGGTTTTGGCATTGATCCCAACCGGGCTGAAAAGGTGGCCGCCAAGGTCAAGAGCGTGAAAGATCGCGAGGTGGAGATAGCCATCGTCATAGGGGCAGGCAATCTCTGGCGAGGCAAAGATGGATTGGCCCATGGCATGGACCGGGCTACTGCCGACCACATGGGTATGCTGGCTACCGTAATGAACTCCCTGGCCTTACAAGACGCATTGGAGCGACAGGGTATCACCACCCGGGTACAGACCGCCATTGAAATGCGCGCGCTGGCCGAGCCATACATCCGCCTGCGCGCCATTCGTCATTTAGAAAAGGGCCGGGTGGTGATCCTGGGCGCCGGTACCGGTAATCCATACTTTACCACGGATACAGCGGCCGCCCTGCGCGCAGTGGAGATTAACGCCGAAGTACTCATCAAGGCCACTAAAGTGGACGCAGTCTACGAAAGCGATCCGCATCTTAATCCCGATGCCCGCCGTTTCGAGCGGCTGAGCTATCTGGATGCCTTAAACATGCGAGTGGGCATCCTGGATTCTACGGCCATCACCATCTGCATGGATAATAACTTGCCTATCATCGTCGTCAACCTGTGGGAAGAGAACAGCATCGAGCGCGCCGTAATGGGCGAGAGCATCGGGACGACAATCGGGTAATACGTGACACAAAGGGGGCGCGATGATCAACGATGTCTTGAAAGAAGTCGAAGATCGGATGAACAAAGCCGTTGATGCCCTACGCGAGGATCTGCTGGTCATCCGCACGGGCCGGGCTTCCCCTGCGCTGATAGAACGTTTGCCCGTGGAGTATTATGGTTCGCTCACACCCCTCAACCAACTGGCTACCATCGCCGCACCCGAACCTCGTTTGTTGACCGTCCGCCCGTGGGACGCGGCAGCCCTCCCGGCGATTGAAAAGGCGATCCTTAAATCGGACCTGGGCCTGACGCCCAGCAATGATGGGAAAATTATTCGCCTGGTCATTCCCCGTTTGACCGAGAAACGCCGCAATGAACTGGCCAAAATAGTGGCCCAGCGTGTGGAAGAAGGCCGAGTGGCCATTCGCCATTGCCGGCGCGATGCCATCGAGGATTTGCGAGAATTGGAGAAGGAGAAGCTGATCTCCGAAGACGACTTCTACCGCGGTCGGGACGAGGTCCAGAAACTCACCGATCGGTTCATTGCCATCATGGACGAAATGGGACAGCGCAAGGTAGCCGAAATCAAGGAGATTTAGCGTATCCGATAGCTGGTTATTATGACGAATGAACATGGTTTAACCAAAGTGCCCTATCATGTGGCCATTATCATGGACGGCAATGGCCGTTGGGCCCGACAACGGGGGCTTCCCCGCCTGGCCGGACATCGGGCCGGAACGGAGAACATCCGCCCTGTGCTAGAGGCCTGTGTGGAGTATGGAGTCAAAATGCTCACCATCTGGGCCTTTTCTACCGAAAATTGGGGCCGTCCAGAACAGGAGGTGCGCGGGCTGATCCGCATCCTCAGTGAAACTATTGATCGCCAGCTCCCCGAACTGCACGCCAATGGCGTGCGTTTGCAGCATATCGGCCGGCTTGACCGGCTGCCCAAGAAGCTCCAAGACAAGGTACGCCACGCTATTGATCTCACCGCGAACAACGAGCGTATTACCCTGAATGTCGCTTTTGACTACGGCGGTCGCGCAGAGATAATCCAGGCAGTGCAGCGCATCATCAGAGATGGGGTTGCGCCAGAACAGGTGGATGAAGCCCTGTTCAGCCAATATCTCTACACCGCCGGCTTGCCAGACCCCGACCTGGTGATCCGTACCAGCGGGGAATTTCGCACCAGTAATTTCATGATCTGGCAGGCGGCTTACGCCGAGTACTACATCGTACCCGTCTACTGGCCCGATTTTGGCAAGGAAGAACTTTATCAGGCGCTTTTGGACTATAGTCGGCGAGAACGTCGCTTTGGCCTGATCACCCCTCAGACCTAGCCGCTTTTCCGCCACCCAGGTCATACCTCAGAAAGGACTCCTTGTGCTCAGCCACCGCATTTTGAGCGCAGTGATCCTGATCCCACTGGTAGCCCTCATGGTTTATTGGGGCGGGATATGGTTTCTGTTACTTATCCTCATAGTCTTTGGGATCGCCACCTGGGAGTATGTGTCCCTGATCCGCAAAGGGGGATACCGCGCACCCTATCTTTTTGCTCTAGCCATCGTCTGGCTGCTCATCTTCGATGCTTATCACCCGGCATGGGGGCTGGCACGCCCCGGCCTGGCGTTGACCCTCGCTTTATCCCTCATCTGGCAACTCTTCCAACAGAACTCCACCACTTCCACCGAGGACTGGGGACTGCCCATTGCCGGGGGGCTGTACCTGGGTTGGTTCGGTGCTCACTTTATCCTGTTGCGGGCTCTGGATAACGGGTTAGTTTGGATGGCGTATGCTCTGCTGGTCATCTGGGCTACCGATAGCGGGGCCTACTTCGTCGGCCTGACCTGGGGCAGGCATAAAATGTGGCCGCGTTGGAGCCCTGGAAAGACCTGGGAAGGGACCTTGGGCGGACTGGTGGCTGGCCTAGTTGTTGCCATGCTGCTGGCCTGGTGGTTCAGATTGGGAATATGGTCTGGTCTGGCCCTGGGCCTGCTCATTCCTACGCTCACCCCATTTGGGGACCTGGCTATTTCCATGATCAAGCGACGAGTGAACGCCAAGGACTCCGGACATATCATCCCCGGACACGGCGGGTTCTTAGACCGCATTGATTCTCTGCTTTTCACCGCGGTGATTGTGTATTATTACGTGCTCTGGATCGTGGGGGTGTAGCAGCTCTCTGCTTGACAACCTGATCTGCGCCTTGCAACGATGGGAAAGAGGTGAGTATGGAGGAAAAGCAATACAGGAAAATCATCAACGCCTGGTGCATGTACGATTGGGCTAACTCGGCCTTCGCCACAACGATTATGGCCACCGTGCTGCCCACCTTCTACAGTTCAGTAGCTGGCACCACCCTGGCCCCCGATCCCAATCAGGCAAAAGTGCTGGCCAGCAGTTATTGGGGCTACACCAACACTATCGCCATGTTGATCATGGCCTTCTCGGCTCCGGTGCTGGGGGCCATCGCCGACCATAGTGGGGCCAAAAAACGTTTCGTCGGCGGCTTTGCCATGGTGGGGATTATCTTCACGGCCTTGCTGATACTGATCAGCACCGGCGATTGGCTCATGGCCTCTGCTTTCTACATCCTGGGTCACTTAGGGTTTTCCGGAGCCAATATCTTTTACGACTCCCTGCTACCGCATGTGGCCAGGCCAGAAGACATTGACCAGGTGTCTGCCAGAGGGTATGCTCTGGGTTATCTGGGCGGTGGATTGCTGCTGGTCATCAACCTGGCCTGGATCATGTTTCCACAGACCTTCTTTTTACCCAATGCCGAAATTGCCTCACGGGTGTCTTTTCTCAGCGTCGCCGTGTGGTGGGCGTTGTTCTCCATACCCTTTTTCCGGCGCGTGCCTGAGCCACCGGCGATGGTAATACGAGGAGAAAGTGCTAACCCAATCCGGGCCAGCTTTCAACGATTGGGACACACCTTTCATGAGGTTCGCCGGTACAAAGAATTGCTTAAATTTCTGATCGCCTTCTGGCTCTACAATGATGCCATCGGCACCATCATCACTATGGCTGCTATCTTTGGGGCCGAGATCAATATTCCGAGCGAGCATCTGATCGGCGCTATCTTACTGGTACAGTTCGTCGGCATTCCCTTTTCATTCGCTTTCGGCTGGCTGGCCCGGCGGCTGGGTACCAAGCGCTCCATTCTGCTCTCGCTTGGTATCTACACCCTGATCGCCATCAGCGGCTACTTCTTGCAAACGGCGCTCCATTTCTGGATACTGGCCTTTATGGTGGCGATGGTACAAGGGGGTTCCCAGGCGCTCAGCCGTTCTCTGTATGGAGTGATGACTCCCAAAGCGAAGACTGCCGAATTCTTCGGCTTCTATGACGTGAGTTCTAAGTTTGCTGGCATTATCGGTCCCCTTGTCTTTGGTCTGGTAGGACAGCTCACCGGGTCCAGTCGGCTGGGGATAGTCTCGCTGGTCGTGTTCTTCGTTGTCGGCGGGCTATTGCTGGCCTGGGTGAAAGAGCAAGAGGGCATCCGCGTAGCCCGTGCCGAGGATGCAGCTCTGGCTGAAGCTGCCGCTGTAGGGCAAACTTAAGCTTGTCCTGCAAAGACAAAAAGGGCGCACTGGGGTGCGCCCTTTTTGCAATCTGGCTATCGGTTCACAAGGACTTCCACAATACTAAAGCCTCCCCTTCCAGACGACGAAATCCGAACCACCGATACAAGCGCTGGGCATTGGAATTATCCTTCTGCGTGTTTAGAGTGATCACCCGCACACCAGCGGCCCGGAAAAAATCTATTGCCTCGGCCATCAATCTCACCCCGATACCTTGCCCCTGGAAATCGGGATGCACGGCGATGCGCGTCAGATGCCCGTGTTCGCCATCAACGTCGTTGAACTGATAGCCCACTATCCGGCCATCCAATTCGGCGACGGTGAAATAGGGACTGCGCGCCCATATTTCGGCAAGAATGTCGGGCGTGTTACGCCATAATGGGTCAAAAGTTACTTCATCCAGAGCAACTACTGCGGCCAGGTCCGCTTTTTCCGCCGGACGCACGTGCACCATCTGATTGCCACGGTCGGGTATCCTGCCATCTTCTTTAGCGTAGGTCAGGATACGATTGACAATAGTGAATGAATTCTTCACCAGCAGGCGAGAGAGCCAAAACTCATCTCCAATGTAAGCTACAGCTTCCACCCCTTGTCGGCGTAAGGCATTAAAACAGGAAGGCAAAAGGGCGTCCAGTATGGTCATGGCCGGCCATTCATCGGCCAGAGCGATTGCTTGTAAGATGCCAACCGGAGGACGACGTACCGTTACACTGATAAAACCCACCACTTGAGCTTCGTACTCTGCCAGCAGGACAGAGTGGACGTTGAGGGCAGAAAACCCTCCGCGGGGAATGTGAACCCGCTCCGCGTGCTCGCTCAGGTGCACCAAGCAAGATTGATCGTCGGCTGTCGCCCGTCTTACGATAAGCCTTTCAACTGAGACCATAGCAGGTTTCTTGCGAATGATGGAAAATGCTACCACCAGGGGAGAAAGGAGGTCTGGCTGGAGGCGGATTGCCTGCCCAAACTGGCGTGGACATCAATGACTATAGTGTATCCGGGCGGTGGATTACCTACATTGAAAGTGTAAGATGTATAGCCGGTGTCATCTGTGATGGGCATTTCAAAGACCAGGTCACCGTCGCTGTAATGGGCTACAAAACTCACCGCCGCTCCCGGCACACCCCGACCCCATTGATCAACCACGTACACGTACAACGTTTGAGTTCCACTGCGACCGGTAATGGCGTATTTCAGAGAAGCGTTGACACTGATCTCCGTGGTTGGCGACTGGGTAACCGCGGGGGCGGGCCCCAGGTTCGACGTGGAGGGCTTGAGTCGCTCTCGGTCCACATACTTCTCGGCGTATATTTCCCCCAGGAATCCCAATTGCACTCGCTGGTCACGCGGGTTTTCCGGATGCCACTCCATCTTGCCCCGCTGGAAGTACTGGACGATATTCCCATTCTCCAGGATGAACTCAGTGATGGGATAGCCAAAGATGTCCAATCCACCGTGGGAGTCATAGTAAGTCAGAAACGCGTAAGATAGAGTATGACCGGTCTCCGGATAATATCGTCGTTGCGGATGATTGGTTGGTGGAATCTGAGAGGCGGGTATAGGAGGAGTGCGATGGCCCAGCAAATCACCCAGCAACCCCAGTTGCACTTTGTAAGGGTCTGGGTTTTCCGGATGCCACTCCATCCGTACCCGTTGGAAGTACTGGACCAATCGCCCATTTTCCTCAAATTGATCCGTGATGGGGTAGCCAAATATCTCCAACCCGCCACGAGTATCAAAAAACGTGAGGAAAGGACCGCCTACGGTATGGCCCGTCTCGGGGAAATACCGGCTTGGGGTTTGTGCCAGGCCAGATGCGGTAAAAATAAGCGTCCAGCCTACAATCAGGCTAATAGCTACGGATTGGGTCACAAATCTTTTGCGCACGTCTTGCCTTCTTGTTGCCCAATGACTCGGCTCGCCGCCCTACCTACATTATACTACACTTTAGGGCTTCATGCAATAGATGACGATCGTGGGAGTGTATTCCACTTTGGGGGCGAGTTGCCGCTGTGCCCTGGCCTCGGAGACC
>JANLFX010000152.1 GCA_024653325.1 Anaerolineae bacterium | reverse complement strand
CGACCCCTCGCTGCGCGAGGGGCTTGCAGAGCCGTCACCCGACCCCTCGCTGCGCGAGGGGCTTGCAGAGCCGTCACCCGACCCCTCGCTGCGCGAGGGGCTTGCAGAGCCGTCACCCGACCCCTCGCTGCGCAAGGGGTTTGCAGAGCCGTCACCCCACCCCCTCGCTGCGCGAGGGGTTTGCGGGGCTGTCATCAAACCCCTCGCTTTACCAGGCCCAATACTCATCGGGATAAACTCGCCGGACACGGCGACGGGCAAACACTCCCACCAGGAGTAAACCGGCGGCGAAACCACCCACATGGGCCCACCAGGCCACGCCGCCGTAGGTGCCCACCGGTCCTGCCATCCCCAAAGAGAACAAACCATTGAACAATTGTGACACGAACCAGAAACCCAGGTAGAACAAGGCCGGTATCTCCACAAACCAGGGCACAAAGAAAAGTGGCACCAGAGTGATGACCCGGGAGGTCGGAAACAGGACCAGATAAGCGCCCAAGACACCGGAAATCGCGCCGCTGGCCCCAATCATCGGCACGGTCGAGGTAGGGCTCAGGAAAATGTGAGTCAGTTCGGCTATCACCCCGGTCAACAGATAAAAGATCAGGTAGCGCAGGTGTCCCATCCGATCCTCGACGTTGTCGCCGAAAATGTACAGAGCCCACATGTTGCTGATCAGATGCGCCCAGCCGCCGTGTAGAAACATGGAAGTAACCAGACTGACCACCTGAGCCAGTCCCGGATTAACGAAGAAATGCCGTGGCACTGCTCCGCCCAGCCGAATGAAGGCATCTAACTGGCGTGGGCCCAGGGATGTCTCAAAAAGAAAAATCGCCACATTGGTGATGATTAGCAGCCAGTTGACAACAGGTATGTCGCGCGAACGAATTGTATCTTGTAAAGGGATCATTGCTCTCCTCACCGCTTGCTCTAAAAAACGGGGGCAGCGTCAATTTTGCTGCCCCCACCTGAGTCCGACATGAGGCTGGCGCCTGGACCATGATCGGATTATTTGGTTTTGACCTTGATGGATTTCGGCCGCGCAGTTTCTGCTTTGGGGATGGTCAAGGTCAACACCCCATTTTCAATGAGAGCCTCAGCCTTGTCCGGATTCAGCGGCGTAGGCAGGGTCAGCGTGCGGTTGAAGGGACCAAAGCGACGCTCACGGTAGATGTAATTGGCCTGCTCTTCTTTGTCTTCTTTCATTTCGCCGCTGATGGTAACCGTATCCCCGACGATGCTGATGTTCAGGTCTTCGGGCTTGAGACCCGGCACCGCCGCGGTGACGATGAAATTGGCATCGGTCTCTCGCACGTCCACGGCCAGAGTATCTCGTCCGCGCATCGGAGCCACGGTGGGACGCACGAAGCTTTCCTCAAAAAGACGGTCCATCGCCTCACGTAAGGTAATCATCTCCCGAAATGGATCCCAGCGAGTCAAAGTCATCTCTATCACCTCCTCGATCTATACTACAGTTACTGTCTGCCAGATCGCCTCAGGCGGCTTTTTCGCGCCCGGCGATCCTCATCTATCCAAACTGCTCTGGGGTCAAGACAACCCGATTGTAACACAAGGAGTATTAGAAATACGTTAGAGCAGCGTTAGAAGTGCGATAGAGGAACGTTAGAGATATGTTAGATTACGCTTCACACCTTACGTTTTACACCTCACATTTCGCCTGCTTCCTCGCCCCTCTCTTCCATCTCTTCGAGGCGGAACAGCTTATCCGGCCCAGACAAACGGTCCACGTATAACACGCCATCCAGATGATCAATTTCGTGCTGAAAGGCGCGGGCCAGGAGACCCGTTGCATCAATGCGCACCTTCCGTCCCCGCCGATCCAATCCCTGGACGGTGACCTCGGTGGCCCGCTCCACCAAACCCACATATCCGGGCACGGACAGACATCCCTCATGGGCTTCCTCGTTACCGCTGACCGATACCAGCTCCGGGTTGACCAGAAAGATAGGCTGTCCGGCCAGGGGATCATCCTCTTCCTCTGGCAACTCCAAAACGATTACCCTCCAATCCACACCAATCTGCGTCGCTGCCAGGCCAATACCCGGCGCATCGCGCATGGTCTCCAGCATGTCGTCCAACAGGGTCTGGATTTCTTTGTCTATTTTCTTGACCGGTCGCGCCTTTTGTCGCAGGCGCTGATCGGGAACGGTCAATATTTGGCGAATGGTCATGTTTCCTCCGCTTTATTACACATAGATCAGGCCCCTCCTGGCATCCAGAGTGACTTTTTGTCCGTCGCTGAGGATTTCCGTCGCTCCGCTCGCTCCGATCAGGGCGGGTAGGCCCAGGTCTGTGGCCAGAATCGCCCCATGGGAATCCATTCCACCTTCCTCGACCACCAACCCCACCGCTCGCTGCACCAGGGGCACGCAGGTGCGGTCGGTGCGAGCGACGACGATGATCGCGTCGGATTCCAGGGGCAAGGGTTGAGTAATAGGTGGTTCCAAGCGGCGCACCCGTCCACTGACTACCTGCTCACCCAGGCCCTGGCCGCGGACCAAGACGCGCTCAATGACATGTACTTTCATCAGGTTGGTTGTGCCCGGCGCACTGCCTGCCGCTCCGGCAGTGATCACCACCACATCGCCCTCGTGAGCGAAACCGTGATCCTGGGCGGCCTGGACTGCCCTGCTAATCATCTCGTCGGTATTGTCCGTCCGCCTGGACAGCAACGGGTACACCCCCCAGTACAGAACCAGTTGCCGTTGGACAATGGGACTGGGAGTGACGGCCACGATAGGACAGGACGGGCGATACCTGGCAATGACGCGGGCAGTGTAGCCGGAAATGGTAGGAGTGATGATGGCGGCTGCATTCAGGTCGCTGGCAGTCTCACAAGAAGCATGGCTGACCGCCTCGGCTATAACGGATACCGGTCCACACTCCCGGGGTGGGCGGGCGGTAGAACCCCACTGGCTGCGCTCAACTTCTTGAGCGATGCGCACCATGGTTTGCAAAGCCAACAAAGGATACTTGCCCACGGCCGTTTCTCCGGAAAGCATGAGGGCATCGGTGCCGTCGAGGATGGCATTGGCCACGTCCGAGGCCTCGGCGCGGGTGGGACGTGGGTTGCGGATCATGGAATCGAGCATTTGGGTAGCGGTGATCACCGGCTTGCCGGCAGCATTGCATCGGGCGATGATCATCTTCTGCACCATGGGCACCTTCTCCGGTGCCGTTTCAATGCCCAGGTCGCCACGGGCCACCATGATGCCATCAGCAGCGGCAATGATGGCATCAATTTTCTCCACCGCTTCCGGTTTCTCAATCTTGGCTATCACCGGCACCGGATGCCCAAAAGCCGACTGCTCACGGATCATTTCTTTAAGTTGCAACACTTCGTCGGCCTGGCGGACGAAAGAAAGGGCCACCCAATCCACCTGATGCTCCAAAGCGAAACGGAGGCCCTCGCGATCTTTGTCGGTAATGGCTGGGATGGAACAGGCCGTGCTGGGCAGGTTCATCCCCTTATTCGATTGCAACAACCCGCCGGTAATCACCTGACAGATAATGTCCTCCTCCGTAGTGTGTTTGACTTCCAATTCCAACAGGCCATCGTCAATCAGGATGCGATCCCCGGCCTTTACTTCCTGCGGCAGTTCCGGATACTGCACCGGCACTTCGCCCCGGTGGCCGATAATGGGGCGGGTGGTAAGCACGACCTCTTCACCGGCCTTCAGCGGCACACCTTTGTCTGCCATCTGTCCCACCCGCAATTTAGGACCGGGCAGATCGGCCAGGATAGCCACAGGGCGCTCCAGTTCCGCGGACAAGGCGCGGATGTGCTCGATGTCCTCAGCGTGTTGGGCCTGGTCGCCGTGGGAGAAATTGATACGGGCGACATCCATGCCGGCCAATATCAGCTCGCGCAACATGTTCGGCGCGCGGCTGGCCGGCCCAATAGTGCACACAATCTTAGTACGTAGCATGACCCTTCCCTTCCTCGGCTCAAGCCCGTTCCATTGACGAGGATTCCGTTTCGGCCAGGGGCAGAGTAAAGGCGAAAGTAGTTCCGTGCCCCATCTGGCTCTCCAACCAAATCTGCCCACCGTGAGCCTCGATCAATTGCTTGGCCAGGGAGAGTCCCACTCCTGTCTCCCCCAAACCAGGCACTGCCAGATGCTCACCATAGCGGCACAGGAAGACACTGTCTTGATCCTCAGGAGCAATGCCACCCCCTGAATCCGTAATAGCGACAACCATCACCTGCTTCAGCCCTCCGGCGTGATTGCCCAATTCATCCGCTGTGCATACTTTCACCTCAACCCCAATGCGTCCTCCTACAGCGGAACACTTGTAAGCGTTGGCCAGGAGATGGGCGAGCACGTGCTGTATGGCCCCCGGATCGGCCAGGGCAGCAGGCAGGTCATCGGGAATGGAACGCTCCACAGCCAGATCCTTATCGGCAAGCTGGATCTGGATCTCGGCCAAAGCTTCATCCAAAAATGGGTGGATGTTCATCGGTTCTGGGCTGATTGCCAGGCTGCCGCTGTCAATGGTGGTCACGCCGATCAAATCGCGCAACATGTTCACCATGCGTTTGACATTAGCCTTGATGCGCTGCAGAAAATGGCCTTGAGTCTCATTCAGGGACCCCACCGACTGCTCCAGCAGAAGGTCGGTGTAGCCCATGATGGCCGTCATAGGCGTCTGCAAATCGCGGGAGATGGCGGCGATAAATTCATCGCGCGAGCGATGCTCATCGCGCTCCTCGCTCACATCACGCAGAATGGCGACCGCGCCCTGCCACTCGCCGGGACTGCGGAGCAGCGGGACAAACACGGCTTTCACCATGTGCTCATCAATGGTCAACGGCGTCTCCACCGCTCCAATCTCGTAACCCGGCTCGTCTGGCCCCAGGCGGGCGGCAGCCTTGAGAATCAAATAGGTCTTGGACCAGCGAGGATCGGTGCATACGAGGGACAACGGTTGACCTACCAGCCGTTCTACGGGTTGGTGCAGAATCCGGGCAGCAAGGCTATTGGCCATAGACACCTGGTCATTGGCATCGCTGACGAGCACGCCGTCATCCAGGGACTCCAAAACGCCCTGAAACGGGATACCTGGTCTGGATTCAATTTGTTCCGGGCGGGGTGCGGGATGTTCTTCTCTAGCTTCCCCTTGCTTCGGCAGTGACAAGCGGTTAGTCAGCCCTTCGAGGGTTCGCTCCTGGGCGTCCAACCGGGCAATCAAAGATTCAACGAGAGCCACCTGTTGACGAAGTTCCTGAGCCAGATGGGTGGCCCCGCGCAATCCCTCCCGTATTTCCTGTCCCTGAACCTGTACCACCTGGAGCAATACCTCAGGATCCGCTTCGGTAATTTCCGATACAGGCAGCGGACCAGGGAGCGGAGGTGAGACAACCTGCCGCCGGGCCTGTTCTTCCATAACCTGATAGGCCCGAGCGTTGTGAATGGCTACAACCGCGTATTCAGCCAGCCCAGCTAACAGGCTCACATCGCGATCATCGAAAGGGCGCCCCTCTGCCTTTTGTTCTGTAGAAATCACCCCGATCACCGTATCTCCCATCTTAATGGGCATGTGCAGGCTGGAACGGTGAGCCTCGGCGTTATGCATCCGCACCGACTGACCACTGCTGAATGCCTGTAAGACGGAAGCATCTTTCTCTGGTTTCGCGGTCAGAAAACAAGCCTGTTCCTCATTTGCCATCTTGGCCGCCAGCGTCCGCAGTTCACCGGTGGCCTCGTTGACCAACGCCAACCGGCCCTCGCCAGAAGCAACCAGATATACAGCAGCATCTACGATGCGTGGCAACAACTTCTCCCACTCCAGCACCGAAAGAATGCGTCGGCCTACCGCACTGAGAATGCGCATGTCGTGGACTTGCCGCTCCGCCTGCCGGTCCGGAAGGGCTGGACCAGACGCGGCCTGGACTTCGGTCCGACGGCGAGATAGAGCCCTGTTCACCGCGCGGCGCATGGTTTCATCATCGTCAGGCCGGATGATGTAATCCTGAGCCCCCAGACGCATGGCTTCGACAGCACCTTCCAGCGAACCGTGTCTGGTGATGAACACGACAATACTATCGCATCCCTGTTCGCGGAGCAACTTCAACAAAGGCAAGCCTCCGCCAGCCATGTCCCCATTCAGAATAATCAGGTCGGGACCCACATCTAAAGCCTTACGTTTAGCTTGCTCGCCATCCTGAGCTATCAGAATAGTGAGGCCCTGCGGAGCCAACACCCTGGTCATCAGGAATTCAATGTAATCCCGATGGTCATGTACGATTAGCACAACTTCTCCGGACATGGACATCCACCTCCACCGTTGTGGCGAGCTCGCAATGCCCGTTTGGTTTCCGATTTAATCATATCACAAAAGTGACAATCTAACAAGCGTCTAACCCTGAACGGGTGCGTTTCAGTTTCGGGGGCAGGTTTGCCCCGTAGCGGCCAACCGCTGCTGCGTCCTGAGCCCGCCGAAGGGCTGCGCCCTGA
>JANLFX010000151.1 GCA_024653325.1 Anaerolineae bacterium | reverse complement strand
GCGGAGAGGGAAGGGGAGGGTGAGGGAGGGGTTAGGAGAGGTCAAAAAGCCCGAAACCTTCGCAAGGCTCAATCACTTCTCCATGAGCTTGGATAACTCGTAGAGGCTCATATCGAAATACTTGGGCTTCGCCAGAACCTCTGCCAGTGGGGTGATTTTGATCTCGTTACCGACCAGGCCCACCACGTTTCCGGCGCGGCCCTCTTTCAGTTCCATCACTGCTGCCGCGCCCAAACGGGTGGCCAGCAACCGGTCAAACGCCGAGGGAGCGCCGCCGCGCTGCACATGCCCCAGCACGGTGACCCGCACTTCAAACCCCAATTCTTCTTTATGCTCTTCCAGGTAAGCAACAACGGCCCGGGTGCCAGGCTTGTAGCCTTCGGCGATCACCACGATGCAATGGGCCTTCCCTCGAATGTAGGCATTGACCAGGATTTGAGCCACCGTTTCCAGGGGAGTCTCCACTTCGGGCACCAGAATAAGCTCTGCACCACCAGCTACCCCGCCCATCAAAGCCAGGTAGCCGGAATCGCGGCCCATGACCTCGATCAGGAAAGCCCGTTGATGGGAGGAAGCTGTGTCTTTGATCTTATCAATGGCGTCCAAAATGGTGTTCAGGGCAGTATCCACGCCAATGGCGATGTCCGTTCCCCCCACATCGTTGTCAATCGTGGCCGGCACGCCGACTACCGGAAAACCCTGCTCATAAAGCACCGACGCGCCGGTCAGGGAGCCGTTGCCTCCAATCACTACCAGGCCATCCAGGCTGTTTCTGTTCAGGTTACGCAAAGCCTCGCGTTGCCCCTGGGGAGTACGAAATTCCGCCGAGCGAGCCGTACCCAGGATCGTGCCGCCTCTGCTGAGGATCCCGCCCACGGTCCGCGCATCGAGGGGCATGACATCGTTGTCAATCAGCCCGGTATACCCGCGTTTAATGCCCAGCACCTCCAGGCCATGGCTGACGGCGGTACGCGTCACCGCACGGATGCATGGATTTAATCCCGGTCCATCTCCCCCACTGGTGAGCACACCAATGCGTTTCATGATCTGCTCCTTTTCAACTTCGTCACAGAAACACACAGAATTTTCGGGATGGTTCATCATTCTGGCGGAAATAGGTTTACACTTTTGAAGCCCTGAAAAAATTCTCAAGAGAAAATAGCCCCGCCTTGTGCCCAGATTCAGTGGGCAAATCAGCCCCCACTGTTTTTCCGTTCGTTTTTTGGCTTGGGCGACTTCTCTGTCAACGAATATCCAACGAATAAACGAATAGACCGCGATGCTGACCATTCGTTTATTCGTTCCACCATTCGTTGACAGTATATTGCCCGACTAAAGTGTCAACCCATTCTGAACCATCCCCAATTCTGTGGCCGAAAAAGCACTCCACGATCGAATATGGGGTTACCCATGTGCCGAATAGGCACACTTTGTTTTCATTATACCACTACTCGCTTTTGACTTCAACACCGGTTATGAGGAGTTGACGGGGATGAGAGGTTCGTCTGTCCTTCTCAATCGTCCGCAGGGGAGAAATCGAGGATGTCCGCTCGTGGGGCTGAATTCACATCTATCGGATCCACCCATCGGGTGGAGTCCATGGATCCAGGGTATATTCATAATAGGTCGTCTGACAGGGCCGCCCCCGCCCAATCCAGGCCCGCAATTCATTCAGGTTGATGATGATACTGAACACCGTCACTGACTCCAGGCCATGTTTGCAAATGGAGGCTGGATAGTTGACGTGATCGGTCAGTAACTTCTGGAACAACTCCGGCGAAAGTCGTCCATAGTTCTCGCGCAGCAGCCGCAGGGCGCGATTATGCCGGATGACCGAGCCACTTATGTCATTACGGTCCGCCTCAAACCGGCGCATGGGCAGGCTGACGTAGTGATTAGCGTGGGCCAGGATATCCTCTTCAATATAAATGGGCTCACAGTCGGTAGCCGAACCCTCCATGCTATAAACCTCGCCGTTGGCATCGCCGATCACGTTGTTGTAGTTCGAGGCCCGCTGGGGAAGCAGACAAGCGTCCATGGCCTCTTCCAGCCGCCGGGCGGCCAGGATGGCGCGGACGATCAACAGGCGGGGTACGCCGGGACGAATGTCATTGCACGAAACCTCATTGCCGGTCATGCTGATGCCCGCTGCATTGAACCCGGCGCTATAGCCCAGGCCCCCGACGGAGACGCCCAGGAACTCGGGCTCATCGCCCGCCTGCACTTTCAGAATGACCAGGTCATCCTCGACCTCCGGCGCGAGGTCATTGGTGTGGGCCAGCAGGGTGGATCCATCAGCAGTAGCCCGGGCTCGCGCGGCGAAATCGGTACAACCCCCACGCCAGACAACCGGTTCCCACAGTTCCTCACATACCCCTAGAAAAACCTCCCCAAAAGGCAGCCCGGCCCCTTCGGCAATACCTTCTAATTCCTCAATGTATTGCGGATAGACAGCGCGGCTGTGAGCCAGATAAGACTGTCCCTGCATCAGCATGTCCTTCCAACTCACGCCAGCAGGCAAACTCTCATGCATCCTGGAAAGCATCCGATGCAGGACTGGCCGCATCCGCTCACCTATCTGCCGCCCCACCTGCCGATGCGGGCCATGGACTTCAATCAATGGAATGGGATTCGCCGTCATTGTTGACCTCCTTCCTGCTCACGCATCTTCATCGGGTGATGATAACACAAATCCAAGACAAAGTCAAGTTTAACTGTGAAAAGCAAAGCATAACGCTTGCTTTAGCACGAATACTATGGTATAATAAACCTTAAACTTCGATATTCAAACCACTCAACCCTTGCGAAGGTTTAGAACTTTCGCAAGGGTTGGACTTCCAATGTTGGTTGGAGATGCTTATGGACGAATTGGACAGGCTCATTTTACAAACCTTGCAAAAGGATGGGCGGGTCCCTTTCACGCAGATCGCCAAACAGGCTGGCGTGTCCGAAACGACTATCCGCAGCCACTATCAAATTCTGGCCGAGAAAGGCATCGTTCGCACCGTGGGCATCGTGGACCCCTATGCCCTGGGCTTTCAAGCTCCGGCGATCATCACCGTCTCAGTCGAACCCGGCATGTCTGACCAGGTGGCTAAAGCCATCGCTGAACTGCCAGAAGTGAGTTACCTGGTCATGACTCTGGGCACGTGTGATCTAGTTGTTGAGGTTTTCTGCCGTGACCTGCCACACCTGACCAACCTGGTCACGCAACGGGTCCGTATGATACCCGGCGTGCGGGCCACAGAGACGCTGATCATCGCTCGCAGCTACAAGCTGAGCTATCGCTGGTCCCCAGCTCTGGAAGCAGAACCGAGCTAGAAGTAGAAGGAGGTAGTGCTCTCGTCATGGCTACACCAAAAGTTCCCCACCTGATCACTCAACTGCCTGGTCCCAAGGCCCAATCCATCATTGCCCGTAGCGAGCGTTCGGTAACCCCCGCCCTGCCCCGCGTCTATCCCCTTGTCGTCCAACGCGGACAGGGCACTATGGTCGAAGACGTGGATGGGAATCGTTTTCTGGATTGCGCCGCCGGCATCGCCGTCTGTTCCACAGGACATTGCCATCCCGAGGTGGTCAAGGCCATCCAGGACCAGGCTGCTAATCTGTTGCACATCTGCGGAGCCGATTTCTATGAAACGATGTACGTGGATTTAGCCGAGCGATTGGCCAAGCTGGTCCCTGGAAACACCACGAAAAAGGTGTTTCTGGGCAATTCAGGAGCCGAAGCGGTGGAGGCAGCCCTCAAGCTGGCCCGCTATCACACCGGTCGCCCCCGGGTGATCGCTTTCCTGGGAGCCTTTCACGGTCGCACCATGGGCGCCGTCTCCCTGACGGCCAGTAAACCCCTGTACCAGGAAGGGTTTGGCCCGCTGATTCCCGGTATTTCCCACGTGCCCTATGCCTACTGTTACCGTTGCGCCTACAATCTCACCTATCCGGCTTGCAATCTGGCCTGCGTGGATTACATTGAAGACGTGCTGTTCGCCCGGTCCATCGTCCCCGAGGAGGTGGCCGCCATTTTCGTCGAACCGATACAGGGTGAGGGCGGCTACATCGTGCCCCCACCAGGATGGCTGGCCAAGCTGCGCACCTTGTGCGACAAGTACGGCATCCTGCTGGTAGATGACGAGGTTCAAGCCGGGATAGGACGTACCGGCAAGATGCTTGCCACCGAACATTGGGGTGTGGAGCCAGACATCATCTGTCTGGCCAAGGCCCTGGCCTCAGGTATGCCGGTCTCGGCGATGATCACCCGTGATGAAGTGATGAGCTGGCCACCAGGAGCCCATGGCAGCACTTTTGGCGGGAACCCGGTCTGCTGTGCCGCTGCCCAGGCGACCCTGGACGTGATCGAGAAAGAGAAATTACTAGACAATGCCAACCGGGTGGGAAATCGGCTGCTGAATAATCTGCGTGATCTGGCCGAGGAGAGCCGGCTCATCGGAGATGTGCGCGGGCTGGGCTTGATGATCGGCGTGGAACTGGTCAAGGATAAGGAAACCAAGATCAAAGCCGAGAAGGAAACAAAGCAGTTAGCCCTGGAGTGCTTCCAGCGAGGGTTATTGGTGTTACCCTGCGGGCCTAACAGCATCCGTTTCTCGCCGCCGCTGATCCTCACCGAGGCCGAGGCCGACATCGCTTTTGAGATCTTCGCCGACGCCCTGATAGCAGTGGAAAGCCAGGCGTGAGCCTCAACAGCTAAGGTAATGAATTGGATATTGGCGTTTTGTTCGTAGTGACGGCTTCAGCCGTCCAACAGAGCGAAAAGTGGCTGAAGCTGCCACTACACCTCCCCACATCTTGTGCTCTCCCCGTCGCTAATCCCAAGATGTGGACACCTCGACATTCGCCAGACTCCAGGAGAAACAAGAATGGTTCAACTGACTATCCTGACCAACGAAGAAATTGAAGCCATCCACCAGACCACCCTGCGTATCCTGAACGAGGTCGGCGTCGTGCTCACCCAGCCAGAGGCGCGGCAGATTCTGACCGAAGCCGGAGCCGTTGAGCGCGGTGACCGCATCCTCCTGCCCCCCACCCTGGTCGAATGGGCGGTAGCCCAATGCCCTCATCAGGTGACAATACGTGGCCGAGACAACGGCAAAGCAATAGCACTGGGAGACGGTTCCCTACACTGGCACAACCTGGGCGGTGCACGCGATGTGTACGAACCCCGCTCAGGCCAGCGCCGTCCGGCCACAGTGCAAGATGTGCGCGATAGTACTCGCCTCCTAGACGCGCTGGACAGTGTGACTACCGTTACCCCTTTCTTCACTCCCCAGGATGTACCCGGACCGTTGATGCCCCTGGCCATGTACCGACACACCCTCCCTCATACCACCAAGCCGGTACAGGGCCCCGGCGCGCAGACTGCCGCCGAGGTGCGCTATGTGGTGCAGATGGCCGCCGTCATCGGCCCGCCCGCCAAGGTGCTCACTCTGGGCATTTCTCCCGTCAGCCCATTGTTTTTCCCCAACGATGTGGCCGAAGCGATGATGGAAACTGCCAGGTTGGGTATTCCCCTGGGGCCGCTACCCTGTCCCATCGCCGGGGCTACCTCACCCATGTCACTGGCCGGATCGTTGGCCCAGCAGAACGCGGAAGTGCTGGCCTCGGTGGTGCTGGCCCAGTTGGTGCGACCGGGTCTGCCCATCATTTACTGCGGACGGCTGGCCATGATGGAGCCGCGCACCGGTATCTCGGTGTGGGGTGGCGTGGAATTGGGACTGGCTTCCGCTGCCACGGTGCAGATCAGCCACCGCTACGGCCTGCCCGTCAACGTATATGGGCTATCCACCAATTCCCACGTGCTGGACCTGCAGAACGGCTACGAGCGGGCCCTCAATGCCATCATCCCGGCTCTGGCCGGCGCAGACGAACTGTCCGGCATCGGTGAAATGGAAGCAGGGGTGATGGGTGCCTACGCCCAGATGGTCTGCGACAACGAGATCGCCCTCAGCATCGGCCGGGTACGGCGCGGATTGGCCGTGGATGAGCAAGCGTTGGCCTTGGAGGTTATCGCTACGGTAATGGATGGGCCGCGCAACTTTCTGGGACAACGGCACACCGTGCGTTATTTGCGCTCAGGGGAGATACTGCACACCAGGCTGGCGGATAGGAGCACCTGGGAAGAATGGAATCGGGAAGGAAGGACCGACATAGCCGAACGCGCTCAAGCAGAGGCGGAGCGATTATTGGCTGAGCACCAGGTCACCCCTCTGGCAGAGGACCAGGAACGAGAATTGGATAGCATCCTGCAGCACGCTGCCGGAGAACTGTTGTCAGGCTGAGATTTGAGGGTACAAATTCTTCACAAACGGTAACTATTCAGGCTGGTGAGGTCTGTAACTGAACGCCGGGAGGTTGTCCGGCAAAGCCCTCACGGGTGTATTTCACTTTGGGGGCGCGTTGCTGCTGTGCCCTGGCCTCGGAGACCTCTCCCATCCCCCCAGAATATAAATAGCTCGACAATGTTAAATTCGGGCTTTTTGACCTCTCCTAACCCCTCCCTCA
>JANLFX010000150.1 GCA_024653325.1 Anaerolineae bacterium | reverse complement strand
TCGTTGACAGTATGTTGCCCGACTAAAGTGTCAACCCATTCTGAACCATCCCATTCATCAGCCGTCCAAGAGGGCGAAAAGCGGCTGAAACCTACTACAACCCCCCACATCTTATGCTCCCCCCTTGCCAATCCCAAGATGTGGACGCCTCGAAATTCGCCAGACTCCAGTCGGTAAATTACCCTGTACCATGAAAGTCGGGGGATGCCATGTGGCCTTTCTACCTGGGACTGTTTCTCCTGTCCACGGCGGGCCTGGGTTTCGAGATCACCCTGACCCGGGTGTTCTCCCTGGCCCAGTGGTATCATTTCGCTTTTATGGTGGTCAGCGTGGCCCTGCTGGGCTTCGGGGCCAGTGGCTCGGCCCTGTCCCTCTTTCCGCCGCCTGGTGATCCAATCCGTCTGCGGCGTTATACCGCCCGCGTGGCGGCTCTCTTCGCCGCTGGTGTGCTGATCAGTTTCCTTATCGTTAACTTCCTCCCCTTCGATTCCTACCGTATTGCCTGGGAACCGGTGCAGGTCTTGTACATGGCTGTCTACTTCCTGGCCCTGGCTCTGCCCTTCTTCTTCAACGGGCTGCTTACCGGCGCCCTGCTGGCTGCGCTTCCCGAACGGACCGGCTCCCTCTACGCGGCCAATCTGTTGGGTTCGGCGCTGGGCTGTCTGGTGGCGGTGATCGCTCTTCCTTCGTTGGGGGGCACGGGAACAATCATGCTCAGCGCCACATTGGCCATGCTGGCCGCCACCCTCGTCGTCTGGAATGTCAAAACCAGCGTCCAGCTTCCAACAACCTTTCTCCTGACCCTGCTGACGGTGGCACTGACGTTTTTGACCATTAACCCCCCCGCCTTCCTGGAGATCCGCCTCTCGCCGTACAAGGACCTGAGCTACGCGCTACAATACCCGGACGCGACAGTGCTCTCCAGCCGCTGGAATGCCTTCTCGCGGGTGGATGTGGTGCGCAGCCGCAGCATCCGCTCCGCGCCGGGACTAAGCCTGCGCAACTCAGTTGATTTCCCCATCCAGGACGGACTCTATACCGATGGCGACCTGCGCTCAGCTATCACTGACCCCACCACACCAAACCTGGATGCTTTTCTCGATTACCTGCCCACCGCATTGCCTTATCACCTGCGGCCGGAAGCCAGTGTGCTGATCCTGGAGCCAGGCGGTGGATTGGATGTGCTATTAGCCCTGAGCGGAGGGGTCAGAGAAGTCGTCGCCGTAGAAAGCAACCCGTTGGCCGTGCGCGCCGTGGATGATTTTGGTGGAGGGGTGTACCAGGAGGCCCGTGTCCGGGTCGTTGTCGAAGACGGTCGGGCTTACGTTCGCCGTCACACTGTGCGCTATGACCTGGTCATTCTGGCCTTGAACGGCGGTCAACGTCCGGTGGTCTCCGGGGCCTACAGCCTGGCGGAGAACTATCTGTACACCGTCGAGGCTTTCGACGACTACCTGAGCCACTTGAACGAGGGTGGGCTTCTCGCGGTCAGCCGCTGGCTGCAACTGCCGCCCAGCGAGAGTCTGCGTGCCTGGGCGTTGGCCGTGACCGCCTTGGAACGAGCCGGCGTTCCACACCCGGAGCGCCGCCTGATCGCCATCCGCAGTTGGGCCAATTCGGTGATCCTGGTGAAAAACGGCGAGTTCACCGCTGAGGAAATTACGGCGACGAAAGCGTTCTGCGCGGACCGCAATTTTGACCTGGTGTATTATCCGGGTATTCGCGCCGAGGAAGCCAACCGCTACAGCGTGGTTCCCGGCGCTCCCTATTATACTACCTTCCACGACCTTCTTTTCGCTCCCGACCGGGCCGCCTTCTACCGTGACTATCCCTATGACGTGCGCCCGCCTACAGATGACCGGCCCTTCTTCTTTCACTTTTTCAAATGGAGCCAAACCCCGCAAATTGTACAGGCGTTGGGCAAGACCTGGCAGCCCTTTGGCGGCAGCGGATACTTTGTGTTGGTGGCCTTATTACTGTTGGCTTTAATAGCCTCTGCAGGATTGATTATATTGCCGTTGACATTGCAGCGGAGAGGAAGGGAAAGAACTGGGAGGGGAAAAAAGAGGCACAGGATTTACGTCTTTGCGTATTTCACACTGCTGGGTTTAGGCTACCTGTTCGTGGAAATTCCGCTGATACAACGTTTCATCCTGTTTCTGGGACATCCCATCTACGCCTTTGCCACGGTGTTGTTCAGCCTGCTTTTGTTCTCCGGTATTGGCAGCCTGTTGGCCCGGCGATTCCGCCCGCCAGTGGCACTGGCCCTGCTCATTGGAGCAACTCTGATCTATCCGGTGTTACTGCCGGTGGCTTTCCGCGCGCTGCTGGGCTGGCCATTGGCCTGGCGACTCACCGCAACCGCTATGGGTCTGGCCCCGCTGGGCCTGCTGATGGGCGTCCCATTTCCTACAGGCATTGCCACGCTGGAGGCCCGCGCCCCTGGCCTTATCCCCTGGGCCTGGGCGATAAACGGTTGTGCATCGGTGTTGTCTTCCATCCTGGCGGCCATGCTGGCCCTCTCCTGGGGTTTCTGGGGTGTGCTCCTGCTGGCGACGGCAGCCTACGCCGGCGCGTTGTTGACCATCATCCCGCTTACACAGGAATAATGCTAGCCGACGGCAGTGCCATCGGCTACCCCGTCGTAGGCTACTAACGTCGTTGACACCCATAGGACGGTGTGTTATAATGAGTATGAGTAGAAACCAGCATACGCTTGAAATTGTGGATTGTCCATGCCACTCAAAGTATCCGTCATAGCTACGGTTAAGAATGAAGAACACAGCATCCATCGCCTGCTGGATTCCCTGGTCGCCCAAACCCGCCAACCCGACGAGGTAATCATCGTAGATGGCGGTTCCACCGATGGCACCCTACGGGTGCTGGAGAAATATGTGGCTCAAGGGGTACTCCCTTTGCGGGTGCTTGTCCGCCCAGGCACCAACATCGCCGCCGGGCGTAATGCCGCCATCGAAGCCGCTACTCACAATCTTATCGCCTGCACCGATGCAGGGGTGCGCCTCAGCCCGAACTGGCTGGCCGATTTGATACGTCCATTCGAGGAGAACAGTGCTGTGCCGGTGGTCGGCGGCTTCTTCCTGCCCGACCCGCAAACCCTGTTCGAGACCGCGTTGGGGGCGACGACCCTGCCCGCGTTGGTGGATGTAAACCCTGGCCATTTTCTGCCTTCCAGCCGTTCGGTGGCCTACCGGCGGGAGACTTGGGAACGGGTAGGGCGCTATCCGGAGTGGCTGGATTACTGCGAGGACCTGGTCTTCGACCTCCGCCTGTACGAACTCTTCGATTCATTTCCCTTTGTAGCACAGGCGGTAGCCTATTTCCGTCCCCGCTCAAATCTGCGGGCGTTTTTCCGCCAATATTACCACTATGCCCGGGGGGATGGCAAGGCGGACACCTGGCGCAAACGCCATCTGATACGATATCTGACCTATCTGGTAGTGCTGCCGTTGTTGTTCTACCTGACCGTGGGATATAGCCCGTGGTGGGTAGCGGTTCTATTGGCCGGTGCGGTTTTCGTCCTGCGGCGTCCCTATCAACGTTTGCGCCCCATGCTCGCCCGTTATGGACTTGTTGACCGGATACGGGCCGTATTGTGGGTACCCATTATCATCGTGACCGGTGATGTGGCCAAAATGTTGGGCTACCCGGTAGGAGTGTGGTATCGTTGGCGACACCGCCTGCCCTCGCGCCATCTGCCTACCAGGCAATAGGGGGGTCCTTGCGACGTGTGGGAGGTGCTGCTGGTATGAGTAAACGCCTTCAAAAACCATTTCCCGCCCTGTATCCGGTGCCGGTCACCCTGATTACCTGCCTGGGTTCGGAGGGAGAGCCCAATGTTTTCACCGCGTCATGGGTGGGCACAGTTTCTTCTTCACCACCACAGGTAGCGATCAGCGTTCGTCCCTACCGCTATTCCCACGTGGCGATTGAACAAACTGGCGAATTTGTGATCAACATCCCGGATGAAAGCCTGCTGCGGGCGGTAGACGTTTGCGGCCATATCTCCAAGGCGCGGGCTGACAAATTCGCCATGACCGGCCTGACCCTGATGCCTGCCTCGCAGCTTAAAACACCGTTGGTGGCGGAATGCCCGGTCAACATCGAGTGCCAGGTCGTGCAAAAAATCTCACTGGACTCGCACGATCTTTTCGTGAGCAAGATTATAGCCGTCCATGTGGACGAGGCTTTGCTAGACGAGGCAGGATTCATAGATTACAGCCGGACGCGGCCCATAGCCTATTTGGGCAACGAGTATTGGGGCCTGGGTCAACGCCTGAACACGTCTGGGTTTTTCCGACGCGAAACGAGGTGAGAGTCTGATGCGTATTCACTGACAAGTGATCTTCCCGATCACTCGCGGAGAGCGCAATAAGGGAGAAGCATAAACATCAGAAAAAGGAGGATTAAACCATGATCATCGCTACAATGCTCAGTGGATTGGCTACATTGTTTTGGTTAAGCCTGATAGGGTATGTGGCTTGGGTATTTGTGGAACGCAGCCGGCATCGAGATCGAAAACTGCGTATCTCGGTAATAGTTGGTATCCTGGTTTTAGCTTTACTTTCCAGTGCTCTGGCTTCCAGCATCGTGGTCATTGACGCCGGCGAGGTGGGGGTGGTCTTTAATGCCTTTATCGGCACCAAAGAGACGCCCCTGTACCCGGGTATGCATCTGATCATCCCCTACGTGGAAGCGGTGTACCGGTATTCCACCCAGGAGCAGGTGTACACCATGACCACTAATCCCGGCACAGAGCAAGTCGCCACGGGCGCGATGCAGGACGATTCCCTTTGGTCCCCCACCCGTGAGGGATTGCAGGTAGGGATTGATTCCTCCACCCGTTATGCTATTGACCCACGCCAGGCTCCCCACGTGCACAACAGCTTCCGCAATACCTACGTGGAAGTCCTTATCCGGCCCACCATTCGCTCTATCGTACGCCATTACGTCTCCCAAAATACAGTGACTGACATTTACGGACCTAAGCGGCGTGAGATACAAATAGCTATCGAGAACGACATTCGTGAGCGTTTCGAGAAAGAGGGTTTCCTCTTGCTTTCCTTTGACATCCGCAATGTGAACTTCACTACCGACTATGCCCAGTCCATCGAACAAAAACAGATCGCCCAACAGCAAGCCGAACAAATGCAATATGTCCTGCAACGCGAGCAACAAGAGGCGGAGCGGAAACGGGTGGAAGCCGAGGGTATCAAAGACGCAGCTATCACTCAGGCCGAGGGTGAAGCGGAGGCGCTGCGCCTGATCAGCGATGCCTTGGCCAAGAACCCTAACCTACTGACCTACCGCTATATTGAGAAACTATCGCCCAACATCCGGGTAATTATCCTGCCCAGCGGTACCCCCTTTATCCTCAGCCCCGAGCAGTTGATAGGGGAAACAAGTGAAAGTGGAAAATAGGCTTCCACCTGTCTTTTGCTGCTCTATTGATGCTCATCGCCGGAATATCGCTCGTGCTCTCTATTCTGGGAGTTGTCTTTACATTATTTCTAGAAAGATACTTGACAGACATAGACTAAAGTATTATAATCTGGGTACAAGAAGTCCTCCACCGGCAGGTGGGATAGGCTTTACGGCTCTGGGCTGGCTGTAATCTCTCCCCCGACTTCGTCGGGGGCTTCAATAACAGTGGAGCGCAACGCGCATGGAATACAAAGACTACTACCGCATCCTGGGCGTGGATAAAACCGCCGACGCCAAAACCATCAAACAGGCCTACCGGCGTCTGGCCCGTCAATACCATCCGGACGTTAATCCGGGTAATAAGGCCGCCGAGGAGCGCTTCAAAGAAATCAACGAAGCCTACGAGGTGCTTTCCGATCCGGAGAAGCGAAAGAAATACGATCAACTGGGCGCAGATTATCAACGCTGGCAGCACATGGGAGGGGACCCACGGGGTTTCGACTGGAGCCAGTGGTTTGCCAGTGGGCAACCCGCTGGTGGACGGGTACGTGTGGAGTATGGCGATCTGGGAGACCTTTTCGGCGACCTGGGCGGCTTTTCCGACTTCTTCCAGACCATTTTTGGTGGCATGGGTGGACGGACGCAAACCTCACGAACAGGCAGCCGGACATGGGCCTACCGGGGACAGGACTATGAACACTCGGTGGAGATAACCCTCGAAGAGGCTTTCCAGGGCACACAGCGCGTATTGGAAAAAGAGGGCGGACGACGATTGACGGTGAAAATTCCACCGGGAGTGAAAACCGGTTCTAAAATACGCATTGCTGGCGAAGGCGGTCCAGGTGTTGGGGGCGGACCGCAGGGCGACCTGTTTCTCCAGGTCAAAGTCCTGCCCCACCCCACTTTTGAGCGCGATGGTGATGACCTACGCTGCGAAATGCCAGTAGACCTCTATACTGCCCTTTTGGGGGGCGAGATAACAGTGCACACCCTGGACGGCGACGTCAAACTAAAAGTGCCCCCCGAAACCCAGAGCGGTCAGGTTTTTCGCTTGCGCGGAAAGGGAATGCCTCATTTGCAAGATCCAAAGAAACGCGGTGACCTATACGTAAAGGTGCAGGTGCGGTTGCCTACCAAGCTCACTGCCAAAGAAAAAGCCCTGGTACGCGAACTGGCCAGCCTGCGCAATACCTAAGTAAGTAGCAGAAAATTCCTTTGCTTTTTCAGGTTGCTACTCCGGCCCAAA
>JANLFX010000014.1:32744-51828 GCA_024653325.1 Anaerolineae bacterium | reverse complement strand
CGGAGGCTCACCAGGCGTGATTTCTAATCGCCAGCCTAATTTTCAGACATGCTCTGAGACTGAATGATGCCCGAGGTGCTTCATGATTGAATCCCGTCTGCAACGGCTTATGGTGCTACAATCAGCCCAGTTTCTGGACTGTGTGGCCCTGATGCCGGGTCCCAATTTGCGTTATCTGACCGGCCTGACCATGCACGTCAGCGAAAGACCAACCCTGGCCCTTTTCCCCAGGCAGGGCCCACCAACTCTGATTTTACCTGTTCTGGAAGCTCAGAGTCTTCCCACAGATTTGCGTTCCGAGATGCAGCTTTTTCCTTACAGCGATGAACAGGGTCCCCAGGACGCTTTCCAGGTGGCAGCGGCTGCTCTGGGGCTGGCCGGCAAACGCATCGGCGTAGAGTTTTTGCAGATGCGGGTTATGGAACTCAGGCGATTGGAGCAGGCTGCACCGGATTGCCAAATTCTGGCTATTGAGGCGTTTTTGCAAGAATTGCGTTCTTGTAAGGATGCCTCTGAACTGGAACAGATGCGCCGCGCCATCCACATTACCGAGGATGCGCTTTTGACCACGATGGACCGCGTTTGTCCCGGCCAGACGGAAGAAGAGATTGCGGCTGAGTTGCGAATGGCCATGTTGCGTGCTGGCGCTGAGGAAGTGCCCTTCGTCCTCGTCGTTGCCGGGCCGCGCACGGCCTCCCCTCACGCTGGTCCGTCGTCGCGTCCAGTGGAGCCGGGCGATGTGCTTATTGTGGACTGCGGGGCTGTATCCGGCGGGTACACGGCAGACATCACCCGCACTTTCGCCATTGGCGAAGTCCCGCCCGAATTGAAGCGAGTGTACGAGGTAGTGCGGGCGGCCAACGAGGCTGGTCGCGCAGCAGTACGCCCCGGCGCTACCGCACAAGAGGTGGACCGGGCCACCCGGCGGGTTATCACCGAGGCGGGCTACGGTGAATATTTTGTCCATCGCACAGGTCACGGCCTGGGGCTGGAAGTCCACGAACCGCCTTACATCGTGGAAGGCAACGCGGAGGTTCTGCAACCGGGAATGGCTTTCACCGTGGAACCGGGGGTATACATTCCCGGTCTTGGCGGGGTACGTATCGAGGATGACGTGGTGGTGACTTCTGCGGGCGTGGAAACGTTAACCACTTACCCCCGTGAGTTGAGATCCTTGTAACGCGGGTTTTCCTTTTTCGCCCATCCGTGGTAGAATATTGACCATCATAAAATAATGGCCCGGCATTGCCGTGTCATTGTCCTCGGGGCTGAGGGGGGAGTCAATGACTACTAAAGGCATAAAACCGGCTGGCCGGCCGCAAGTTGGTCCGTGGCTGCGGGCGGGCAGGCTGCTTTTCGTCGTGTTAGCCATCACCGGATGTATGTTATTCACCCTTTGCGGAGCCAATGGCGGCCTGATCATGGCCCTCACCTCTTACGTCGGAAACCTGCCCCAATTCACTTCTTCTTCCGCCTCTACCGACAGCCGGTTTATCGTTGACCAACCTGCCCCTCCGCTATCTCTGCCCAGCCTGGATGGCTGGCCAGTGACCCTGTCCGATCAGCGGGGGCAGGTAGTGCTGCTCACCTTTTGGGCCACCTGGTGTACTCCCTGTCTGACAGAACTGGACCACATTCAGACCCTCTACGACGCCCGGCTGCCCGGGTTGGTGATCCTCACCGTATGCCAGGAGAGCCATGACACCGATTACGTGCGCGCTTTCGTCCGCGAAAGGGGATGGAATTTTCCCGTGCTCCATGATGCGGAACTGGTGACAGTACATCGCTACCAGGTGAGAGCGGTTCCGCGCACCCTGCTGCTTGATCGGGAGGGCGTAGTGCGCTACGACCACCTGGGCTATGGCCCTGGCCACGACGCTGAGCTGGATGCCGCCATTGATGCACTGCTATCAGCCCCACGACTGGGAGAGGAATGATGAGTGGCAATCGCCTCTGGCTGCGGAGCGGTGCGCTTCTGCTTCTGTCATTGGCCGCTGTTGTCCTCGGTCTGATGCGCGACCAATGGATGATCACCCTGGTCAACGCCACCTTACTTTGCCTGTCGTGCATCGGTATCCAATAGACAACGCCGCTGCATGGTCCGAATATCCCCACTGGTGATCCCATGAAACGGCTTTTCAACCTGTTGCTCCGCATCCGCCGCTGGCCTGTGCAGGCCGTCTCTTTTCTGGTCATGAACTCATATTTCACTCAAAGCGTGACCAGGGGCCTGCCCTGCCCGGGATTCAACTGTTACGCCTGCCCGGCGGCTGCTTTTGCCTGTCCTATCGGCAGCCTGCAGCATTTCGCCATCATTCGCGAAATTCCGTTTTATGTCCTGGGCGTGTTGGCTTTTGTCGGCACATTGTGGGGGCGCGCCGCCTGCGGGTGGCTGTGTCCTTTTGGCTTCTTTCAGGAGTTGATGTATAAGCTGCCTCTGCCTAAATGGCGGTTGTCCCCACGCCTGGGCTGGCTACGTTATGTGTTCCTTGCCGTTCTGGTGTTCGCCATACCCTACTTCACTCTGGAACCGTGGTTCTGCAAACTCTGTCCCCAGGGCACGCTGGAGGCGGGTATCCCTCAGATACTCCTTCTCCCAGGACTTCGCTCGCTGGTCGGCTGGCTGTTTGCGCTCAAGCTCGTCATTCTGCTCGCTTTCCTGGCCTGGATGGCGGTGACTCAGCGACCGTTTTGCCGTTGGGTGTGTCCCCTGGGAGCCATCTGGTCACCCTTTAACCCGGTGAGCGCCGTCCGTCTGACAGTAGACCGCGAAGCGTGCATCGAGTGTAACCGTTGCCAACAAGTCTGCCCGGTGAACATCCGCATTTACGAGAACGCGGACGCTGTCGAATGTGTGCGTTGCCTGGAGTGCATTCGCGTCTGCCCCGTGGATTGCATCCACATCTAACTGGAGTTGTAGAACAAGCTTAAGCTTGTCCTACAGCAAAAGAACCCGCTTGCGCAAATCCCCCTTCAGTGATAAACTAATTACTGGAGTGTGGCGAATTTCGAGGCGTCTACATCTTGGGATTAGCGAGGGGTAGAGCACAAGATGTGGAGGTTCGTAGTAGCGGCTTCAGCCGCTTTTCGCTCTCTTGGACGGCTGAAGCCGTCACTACGAACAAAAACGCCAATGTCCAACTAATTACTGGTTGCTGGGTATCGGCATTAGTGGCAACCAGCCACCAGCTTCCGGCAACCAGGGAAGGGATAACGATGGTCTCACAGGCTCTGTATCGCAAATGGCGACCAAAAACATTCGAGGAGATGGTGGGCCAGGAGCACGTGACCCGCACGCTGCGAAATGCATTGCGCGACGGGCGCATCGCTCACGCCTACCTCTTCGCCGGTCCGCGGGGTACGGGCAAGACTACCGCTGCCCGCCTGTTGGCTAAAGCCGTGAATTGTCTGGCCGATGCAGAGCTCCGTCCGTGCAATGAGTGTGCCATCTGTGTAGCGATCAATGAAGGTCGCCTGCTGGACCTGATCGAGATTGACGCGGCTTCTAACCGGGGCATTGACGAGATCCGTGACCTGCGAGAGAAAGTTGCCTTCCGGCCCACAGAGGCGCGCTACAAGGTGTACGTGGTTGACGAGGTACATATGCTGACCAACGAAGCCTTCAATGCCCTGCTGAAGACCCTGGAAGAGCCTCCACCCCACGTGATTTTCGTCCTGGCCACCACCGAACCGCATAAAATTCCGGCGACTGTGCTTTCCCGCTGTCAACGGTTTGATTTTCACCGCATTCCCTTATCCGGCATCCTGGAGCGATTGGAGCACATCGCCGCTGCCGAAGGCCTGACGGTTGAAAGAGAGGCATTGGAACTCATCGCCCGCAGCGCCACGGGCAGTCTGCGCGACGCTGAGAGCCTGCTGGATCAGCTTGGCTCCTCTGGAGACGATAAAATCGAAGTGGACCAGGTGCGGGCCATGTTGGGGGTGGTGCCTGCGCAGGTGGTGAGCCGGCTGGTCGAACATCTGATATCTGGGGAGGTTGCGGCCGGTCTGGAGGTGATCAACAGGTCAATTGACGAGGGGATTGACCCCCGACAACTCGCCCGCCAAATCACAGAGCATCTGCGGGCCTTGCTAGTCCTCAGGGTAGGGGATGGTGTGGAACTGTTAGACGTGCCCGATGACTCTTTGGAAGAGATGCGACAGCAAGCATCTCGCTTATCCCTCAAACAGATGGTGCGGGCGATCAAACTCTTCAACCAGGCCAGCCTGGACCTGCGAGGCAGTCTACAACCACAATTGACCTTGGAACTGGCCTTGGTGGAGGCAACTCTGGGTGATTCCCAGTCGGAAACCATGCCCCCTGAACCTCCTCCAGCGGCGGTCAGAACTCGGCCCCCGGCTGCAGGTACATCCCCGGCGATACCTATTGCTCCGTCTGGGCCGGGCCCGTCGTCAATCAACGAACCTGCCGAAACCGGTCAAGCCACGCCGACTGTTAGTGAATCAGCGAGTCAGCGAGTCAGCGAGGCGACGGCTGGCGGTCCGATAACCCTGGAGGCGGTGCGTTTGAACTGGGCCCGGATCCTGTCTGAAATACGGCCGCTCAACCGTACTGCGGAGGCCCTGTTGCGCTCATGCGCACCTGTGCGGGTCGAGGGTGACAACGTCCTGGTCATCGGTGCTGAGCACAACTTCCACAAAGAGCGTTTGGAAGAGCCGCGCTGCAAACAGGTTTTGGAAACGGTGCTCAGTCAGATCCTGGGTTACCAGTGCCGGGTGCGGTGCGTCATCACGTCCAAAGAGCAGACAGTCAATTCTCCCAATCCTTCGCAGGCGGACGAAGTGAGCCGCTCGGAGTCACCAGTAGCCGATCAGCAGCAACAAAAATATCAGGATATGGTCAACGATCCCTTGATCCGCGAGGCGGTCCAGCGGTATGGGGCACAGGTGGTAGACATTCAGTGACAGCAAAAGCTTGAGGAGGTATTTACGTGAGCCGAGGAAAGGGCAAGATACGCGGTACATTCCGGCAACCTGGCGCAACCGGCGGGATGTTGCAGCAGATTCAGAAACTACAGGAGGAAATGGTCAAAACCCAAGAGGCTTTGGGCCAGGAGACTATAACCATTACCGCTGGCGGGGGAGCAATCACCGTTGTCATCACTGGCCATCAGAAAGTGCAGTCCATAACCATTGATCCTGACGTGGTAGATCCCGAAGACGTGGAAATGCTCCAGGATTTGATCGTAGCCGCGGTCAACGAGGCGATCGAGGCTTCACAGAAATTGGCCGCCGACCGCCTGGGAGCTTTAACCGGTGGATTGAACATCCCCGGTTTAGGTGGCTTAATGTAAGCGGGTGCTGCAAATGCAAATCACACCTGAACCCGTGAACCGGCTCATTGAAGAGCTTTCACGGCTGCCTGGTATAGGTCCCAAGACAGCTTCTCGCCTGACCTTTTACCTGCTGCGTGCCCCTGTGGAGCAGGCTTTAGCCCTGTCCGAAGCCATCCGGCAATTGAAGGAACGCATCACTTTCTGTGAGGTGTGCTATAACATCACCGAGGTCAGCCCCTGCCCATTATGCCGGGATGAACGCCGTGACCGGACCCAGATTTGCGTGGTGGAAGAACCGCTGGATGTCCTGGCCCTGGAACGAACTCACGCCTATCACGGACTGTATCACGTTTTACACGGAGCCATTTCCCCGGTAGAAGGCATCGGTCCGGGTGATCTACGCATCGCGGAGTTGTTGAAGAGGGTACAGGATGGTAGCATCACCGAGGTAGTGCTGGCCACCAATCCAACTTTAGAGGGCGAAGCCACGGCGATGTATCTGGAGCGTCAGCTCGCCCCCTTGAAAATACGGATCACCCGCCTGGCCCGCGGATTGCCGGTAGGCGGCGATTTGGAGTATGCTGACGAGATCACCCTGGCCCGGGCCATCGAGGGACGGCAGGCCATGTAGGACGGGCTTCAGCCCGTCGCGGGCTCGGCGGAATCCAGCGTAAGACGGGCTTCAGCTCATCACGGGCATGGTGATATGTCTCCGGGGTCCCGGTATGCCTATTGGCCGGTAGGTTACGTTCGTTCCCAGGCCGTGGATACAGACCCCACGGCTTTTTCGTTGTTCCTCCTTCGCGGCCTCGTTAAGGAGCCCGAGATATGATGCAACTGGTCCACGAGATACGAGCTTCGTATGCTTTTGTAGAGCGCAATTTTAATCTGGTGAAACGCTATTGGGGTTGGGAAGTGGTTTGGCTGGTTTATTCCATTGTCAATTCCCTGGCCATTACCTACATTGGCGCGGGAATGGAGGCGATCAGCGGGCAGAAAGTGGACACTGGCTATCTGGTGCTTTATCTGCTGGTCGGCACGCTGGTATGGCATTATCTGTCCATCGTGTTCGATTCTATCAGCGAGATGATCGCCTGGGAACGATGGGAAGGGACCATCGAATATACTTTCATGGCTCCGGTATCCCGGTTCACACACATGATCGGCACCACCCTGTTTTCCCTGGTCTACGGACTGCTGCACACCGGTGTTATTCTGGTAGTGGTGGCTCTGTTCTTTCACCTGGATTTAAGCCGGGCCAACCTGCCTGGTAGCGCAATGGTGCTGGTTGCAGGCAGTGTAAGCTTCATTGGCCTGGGCATAATAGCCGCGGTGTTGCCTCTGCTCTTTCCAGAGCGAGGTGCGCAGATGACGCACGTGGTACAAGCACTGGTGTTGCTGGTCTCCGGAGTGTATTATCCCATCTCGGTACTGCCTGGCTGGATGCAACCCATCGCCCGCCTGTCACCGGCAACTTACGTATTGGAAGGGATGCGTGATGGGGTGTTGGGCAGTGCACCCACGGTCAAGCTGCTGGGCTATATATGGCCACTGGTGGGGATGGGCATCGCTTTCATTCCTATCGGGTTGATTGTCTTCCGCGTGGCTGAACGCTATGCCAAACGCACCGGCAAGCTCAAGCGCAGCGGGTAGTAGAACAGGTTTAAGCCTGTTTTACGGAGGGAATAGTGAGCGCGGAACGCGCGATTAAAGCCATTATCTTCGACTTCGGGGGCGTGCTGTTGGGCAAACGTTCCGAAGAAGAACGTCGTTACTGGGCTGAGCGCCTTGGTTTGGAAAGAGGGCGGATTGGCGATGTGCTGTTCGGCGGTGAGGAGTGGAGTCTGGCAAAGGTAGGCGCGATTTCTAAAGAGGAATTCTGGCAGCGGGTGGGTCCCAAACTGGGCCTGCACACCGCTGAAGAAATTGCCCAATTCCGCCAGGAATATTTTGCCGGTGAGCGTATGGATCAGCAATTGGTAGACTGGGCGCGCCAGCTCAAAGGTAAATACAAACTGGCCGTATTGAGCAATGCCAGCGGTGACGTGGAGGACCTGCTGCGGGACAGATTTGGCATCGGCGATCTGTTTGACCTGGTGGTGGACTCGGCCCGGGTGGGAGTGGCCAAGCCGGAACGGGCCATCTACGAGTTGGCCCTGGAGCGACTGGACGTTGCTCCTCATGAAGCGGTGTTCGTTGATGACCTGGCGGAGAACGTGACTGCCGCCGCCACAATGGGGCTTCGTGCGGTACATCATCTGAACACTGAAAGTACCTTACACCAGCTTCACGCCTTGCTAGAAGACACCCGGCCCGAGTTTGCCTTCGCTATTCCCATGCCAGAGGATTATTCGGCCATGGCTGCCCTCTGCCGGGGCGTCGCCAGCGAGTTCTGGTGGAGTCCGGTGCTGGTCCTGGCTCAATATCCCAGTGAGCTGGAAATCGCTGCCCTGTGCAGTGACGAGGAGTATATCGTGCGCGTAGCCCGGGTGAGCGGCCAGGTGGTGGCGATCGCCCTCCTGTTGCAGCCGTCTCCGGCCCCGCTACATCATACCGCCGAGTTAAGCCTGGCCGTGGCTCCAGAGTATCGTCGCTACGGAATCGGGCGGGCCCTGGTAGAATACCTGCTGGACCTGGCTCCGGCCTCCGGGATCGAACTGGTGCGCGCCTGGGTGTGTGCAGCCAATGGCCCTTCGCGGGCGTTGCTGGAAGGACTGGGCTTTGAATGCGGGGCGCGGCTGGGTGATGAACTACGTCGCCCGGATGGGCGGAATTTTGACGTGCTGATCTATCACAGATTTGTAGGACACGCTTAAGCTTGCCCTACAACAAGATGGAGGTTATCCCCATGAAAAGAGGACAAATTGTTGTCAGCATATTTGTGCTGTTCGCGCTGGTTGTAACCAGCATCCTGGCCTGCCGGTGGGGATTGCCCATCCCACCCACTGAGACGCCGACGGCTACCCAGGTCGGGCCCCAAGTGCTGGCTCATACCCCACCACTGGTGGTATCGCGCACCCCGGCGCGAGGCGAGGAGCAAGGAGTGGACGCCCCCATCGTCCTCGTCTTCGACCAGGCGATGGACAAGGCCTCAGTGGAAGCGGCCTTCACCATCGAGCCGGCCACCGAAGGTAAGTTCGACTGGCCGGACGAGCGCACCTTGCGCTTCACCCCGGCCACGGCCTGGGAGCGAGGGACGCAATACCGGGTGAGCCTGGCGACCTCGGCCCGCAGCGCCGCCGGACTGTCCCTGGAGGCGGAATACACCTTCCGCTTCAGCACCGTCGGCTACCTGGAGGTATCTCAGGTGCAACCCGCCGATGGCACTGAAGAAGTGGACATGGACGCCGCCGTGATGGTGATGTTCAACCGCCCGGTCGTCCCTCTCACTGCCATCAGCGAGCAGGCCGACCTCCCCCAGCCCCTCACCTTCGAACCGGCTGTGGAGGGCAACGGCGAGTGGCTGAACACCGCCATCTACCTCTTCCGCCCTACGAAGGGTTTCGCCCCGGCCACGACCTACACCGCTCGCGTCCAGGCCGGCCTGACCGATACCACTGGCGGTGTGCTGGCCGAAGACTATACCTGGTCCTTCACTACCAAACTGCCAGCGCTGGTCACCACCCTGCCTAACGATGGGGACATCTTCGTCGGCCCCAGCGAGACTATCACCGTGACTTTCAACCAGCCAATGGACCATTCCTCCGCCGAGGCTCACTTCTCCCTCGCCGATCCGACGGGCAAAGCCGTAGCCGGAAAGTTCACCTGGACTACGGGCGAGGAAAACCAGGACTTGATGGTCTTTACCCCGGCCCAACCCCTGGCGCTGGACACGGTTTACAGCGGGAAGGTCGCGCGCGGCGCCCTGGCCGCCGCCGGCGAGAAAGGCACCACCCAGGATTACACCTGGCGCTTCACCACCGTGGGCCTGCCCCGCGTGCTGCGCACCACCCCCCGCGATGGTACCACGCAAGCCGATCCCTACACCGATCTGAACGTGGTTTTCAGCAGCCCGATGGACACCACCACGCTGGAGCCCAACCTGACCATCGAGTACTACGACACGGTGGCCCAGAAGAGCGGGGTTATCACGCACACCAACTTCTACACCTACTGGCAATACTACGACTCCGAACTGTACCTCTCCTTCGGCGCGCAACCCTCCACCCAGTACACCATCACTTTCGGGGCGAACCTGGCGGGACGCTACGGGCACAAGCTGGGCAAACCGTACACCGTGCGTTTCACCACCCGCGAGCTGGACCCCATGGTCTACGCTAACGTACCGGGCTGGATGGGCATCTACGACGCCGGATCGCCCGAAGGCCCGCAGGTCATTGTCAGTTACCGCAACGTGGACCAGGTAGACTTCGCCCTCTATCGCCTCTCGCGCGAGGACTTTCTGCGGCTCAATAGCTACGACGCCCGGCGCTACTTCATCCCCAATGGCCGCGACCTGTTGCGCCAGTGGTCAGCCGAGGTGGAAGCACCCCTCAATGAAGTGGCTCTGTTGCCCATGTCCATCACCCTGGAGACGGGTGAACGGTTAGCTCCCGGCCTGTACTTCCTGGAGGTCAGTGCGCCAAAACTTACTCAAGATGAGCGCTCGCGCCACGTCATGATCGTGTCCACTGCCAACGCCATGTTCAAGCAGACCGAGACCGAGGCCCTGGTGTGGGTCACCAGCCTGAGCGACGGCGACGTGCTGGCCCAGGTGTCGGTCGCTCTCTACAATGAATATGGGCAGGTTATCGCTCAGGGCACTACGGATAAGGATGGGGTGTTCCAGGCCGGATTCCCCAAACGCGACATGTGGAATACCCTGTTCGCCTTTGTCGGTGAGAAAGAGGACAGAGCAGGACAGTGGTTCACTGTGGTCGGCAACAACTGGAATGACGGTATTTCCCCGTGGGACTTCAAGCTCAATGCCAGCTTCTACAGCCAGCCATACCAGGGCTATCTCTATACTGACCGGCCCATCTACCGCCCCGGGCAGACGGTGTACTTCAAGGCCATCCTGCGTGCTGACGATGATGCCCACTACAGCCTGCCCACCGGGGTCAAAGAGGTGAAAGTGATTGTCAACGACAGCCAGGGCCGGGAAATCTACAACCAGAAACTGCCCGTCAGCGACATGGGCACGGTGCACGATGAGCTCAAGCTGGACGAGGAGGCATCGCTGGGCTACTACGACATCTGGGCCTATGTCGCAGACCAGAGCTATTACACCTCCTTTCAGGTGGCCGAATACCGCAAGCCCGAGTTCCAGGTAGACGTGCAGACCGACAAGGACGCTTACGTGCAGGGTGATACCATCAACGTTACCGCCGAAGCCACCTACTACTTCGGCGGGCCGGTGGCCAACGCCGATGTCACCTGGTCGGTGCTTACCCGCAGCTACTTCTTCCGCTGGGACGGCACCGGCTATTATAACTTCACCGACTACGAGTGGGAAGAGCGCGAGGAACCGTACTATGGCGGCTACGGCTACCTCATCACCCAGGGGCAGGGTACCACCGACGACCAGGGCCACTTCACTTTCCAGGTGCCGGCCGACATTGCCAAAGAAAAAACCAGCCAGGTGTTCACCATCGAAGTCACTGTCACCGACGTGAACAATCAACAGACCAGCAATCGCACCGAGGTTGTAGTGCACAAAGGGCTGTTCTACATCGGCCTGTCTCCCCAACGCTACGTGGGCACGGTGGGCGAAGAGCAGAAGGTGGACATCATCACTGTGGACTGGGAACAGAAGCCCGTGCCCAGCGTGCCGCTGACCGTGGTCTTCAACAAACACGAGTGGTTCAGCGTGCAAAAGCAGGAGGATGACGGGCGCTACCGCTGGACGTGGGAGGTGAAAGACACGCCGGTGTATACCACCACCGTCACTACCGACGAACAGGGCAAAGCCGTCGCCTCCTTCGTGCCGGAAGAGGGTGGCTCCTACAAAGTGGTGGCTTTTGGCCGCGACGAGCGCGAGAACGAGGTGCGCAGCGCGACCTACCTGTGGATCTCCAGCCGCGAGTATGTGAGCTGGCGACAGGAGGACAACAACCGCATCGAACTCATCGCCGACAAGAAGAGCTATCAGGTCGGCGACGTGGCCAGCATCCTTGTCCCCTCGCCATACCAGGGCCAGGTGCAAGCCCTGGTGACCGTGGAGCGCGGCCACATCATTTCCCATGAAATCGTCACCCTGCGCAGCAACAGCGAAGTGCTGAAGATTCCTATCACCGTGGACCACATCCCCAATATCTACGTATCGGTGTTCATCGTCAAGGGACGGGATGAGACGGCGCCAGTGGCCTCGTTCAAAATGGGCTGCATCGCCCTGCCGGTCTCCACGGCGGAAAAGGAGCTGACCGTGGTCATCACCCCTGATCGGGACATGACCAAAGGTGAGCACTACGGTCCCGGCGAGACGGTGACCTATAACATCCAGACCACCGACCACAGCGGCCAGGGCGTGCCCGCCGAGCTTTCCCTGAGCTTGGTGGACCTCTCCGTGCTGGCTCTGGCCGAATCGGGACAGGTCAGTCTGAAGGATTTCTTCTACGGCCAGCGGGGTCTGGGCGTCAGCACCGCCGCCGCCCTGGTCTACTCCGTAGACCGTTTGAACGAAGCTGTGGAAACCAAGGCCAAAGGCGGAGGGGGAGCGGAAGAAGCAGCCGGGCCAGGCACTGTGCGCCGCCGTTTCCCGGACACCGCCTACTGGAACCCCGCCGTGCGCACCGACGAAAATGGACGGGCTAAAATCGAGGTAGAACTGCCAGACACGCTGACCACCTGGCGGCTGTCGGCCAAAGGCCTCACTGCCGATACCCTGGTCGGCGAAACGAAGGTGGACGTGGTCAGCACCAAGGACCTGCTGGTGCGCCCCGTGGTCCCGCGTTTCTTCGTCATCGGCGACCAGGCGCAACTCAGCGCCGTGGTGCACAACAACACAGATAATCCACTCCTGGTGGCGGTGGACCTGCAGGCGGAGGGCCTGACTACCGAGGGTGGCGCCCAGAACGTGAACATCCCCGCCCATGACAATGTCAAGGTAGACTGGCAGGTGACCGTGAAAGAGAGCAAAGAGATCACCATGCTGTTCAGCGCTGAGGAGCAGTCGCCGGCAGCCACGGCTGGCCCCTTCCTCTCCGACGCGGTGGAAATCACTTTGCCTGTCTATCGCTACTCTACGCCGGAGGTAGTGGCCACCGCCGGTCAACTGGAGGAGGCCGGCTCCCGTACTGAGGTCATCGTCCTGCCCAAACGTCTGGACCCCACCCAGGGCGAGTTGACGGTTAAGCTCGATCCTTCGCTGGCGGCGGGTATGCGTGATGGGCTTACCTACCTGGAGCATTACCCCTACGAGTGCATCGAACAGACCGTGTCCCGCTTTCTGCCCAACGTGCTCACCTTCCGCGCCCTCAAGAAGCTGGGCATCGAGAATCCCGAACTGGAGGTAAAACTACCCCAGCAGGTGGGCGTAGGTTTGCAGCGAATATACGCTCAGCAGCACTACGACGGTGGCTGGGGCTGGTGGCTAAACGATGCTTCGGATCCATACTTGACCGCTTACGTGCTTTTTGGCCTGGACGCAGCGAACAAGGCTGGTTTCTCCGTAGATAAAGACGTGATGGACCGCGCCGCGTCCTTCCTGCGCAACAGCCTGCGCCAACCCAAAGACATCAAAGCGCCGTGGCAGGGCAACACCCAGGCCTTCATCCTCTACGTCCTGGCCGAGTACGGTGAGGGCGACCTGGGACGTACCATTAACCTGTACGAGAAGCGGGAACTGTTGGGCAACTACGGCAAGGCGTATCTGGCTATGGCTCTCAACCTGTTGCAGCCGGAGGAGCGTACCCGCGTGGACTCACTGCTCAGCGACTTGACCAGCGCGGCTATCCTTAGCGCCACCGGCGCCCACTGGGAAGAGGAGACGGTGGATCATTGGACGATGAACACCGATACCCGCTCCACGGCCATCATCCTGGACGCCTTCACCCGCCTGGCTCCGGATAACGCCCTGTTGCCCAACGTGGTGCGCTGGCTGATGATCGCCCGCCAGGCTGAGGGGCACTGGGAGACCACCCAGGAGACCGCCTGGGCGCTGATCGCCCTCACCGACTACATGGTGATGACCGGCGAACTCCAGGGCGACTACAGCTTTGCCGTGTACCTCAACGGCGCATCGCTGGGCGAGGGCACGGTCACGCCGGAGAACGTGGACGAGCAGCAACAGCTCGTGGCCGAGATCGCCAAACTGATCGGCCAGGAAAGCAATCGCCTGCTCATCGAGCGCCTGGCCCCAACCGGCGATCAGACCGGTAAGGGCCGCCTCTATTACGGCGCTTACCTGCGCTACTACCTGCCCGTCGAGGACGTGACCGCCCTCAGTCGCGGGGTGATCGTCGCCCGGCAGTACACCATCCCCGATAAATGCGCTGACGGGACTAAGTGCCCGCCGGTGACCGGTGCCGACATCGGCGACGTGATCCAGGTCAAGCTTACCGTCATCGCTCCCAACGACCTGCACTACCTGGTGGTCGAGGACCCGCTGCCCGCTGGCTGCGAGGCCCTGGACCTGAGCCTGAAGACCACCAGCGTGGTCGGCCAGCCGCCGGAGATGGAAAAGATAGAGGGCGATAAGTGGTACGCCTGGGGCTGGTGGTGGTTCAGCCACACCGAGCTGCGCGACGAGAAAGCCGTCCTCTTCGCCACCTACCTGCCGCGCGGCGTGTACGAGTACACCTACCTCATCCGGGCCAGCATCCCCGGTGAGTTCCTGACCATGCCCAGCCTGGCCTACGAGATGTACTTCCCCGAGGTGTGGGGGCGCAGCGACGGCGCGAAGTTTGTGGTAGAATGAGTAATAAACCTCCCGCAGGCTCCCAGCCTGCGGGAGGTTCGTACCTGCAGAGGCTGCTCATGCACTTCGACATTTTCACCCTGTTCCCCGCCATGTTCGACGGGGTCTTCAACCAAAGCATTATCAAGCGGGCGGTGGAGGCCGGGTTGGTGACGATCGCCCTGCACAACATCCGCGATTACGCCCCCGGCAAGCATCGTGTCACCGACGATGCCCCCTACGGTGGCGGTGGGGGCATGATCATGAAACCGGAGCCCATCTTCTACGCGGTAGAATCCGTGCTGGGTCCTCAGCCCGACGCACCGATCATCCTCCTCAGCCCACAGGGGCGGCTGCTCACCCAGCAGGTTGCGCGAGAGCTATCGAAACATCCGCGGCTGGCCCTCATCTGCGGGCGCTACGAGGGGGTAGACGAGCGGGTACGTCAGTATCTGGCCACCGATGAGCTTTCCATCGGCGATTACGTGCTCAGCGGTGGTGAGATTGCAGCCATGGTGGTGGTGGACGCGGTGGTGCGTCTGTTGCCTGGGGTGCTGGGCGAACCCGGCGCGCCTTTTGAGGATTCCCACGCCATGGGGCTGCTGGAGTACCCGCAGTATACCCGTCCACCGGAATTCCGGGGGTACACCGTGCCGGAAGTGCTTCTCTCCGGCAATCATGCTGAGATTGTGCGCTGGCGGCGACAGGAGTCCCTGCGCCGCACCTGGCAACGCCGCCCGGACTTATTGGCCAAAGCATCCCTCTCCGAGGCCGACCGCGCTTTCCTGCGTCAACTGGAAGAAACCCAATCTCCTGCAGATTTGGGACCTGCGAGAGGTACAACTTGATTTTTCCTGCTTCTTGTTGTAAACTATAATCAACCGATTGTAGGACAAGCTCAAGCTTGTCCTACAGAACCTGAACAGGTGTGACTTTCTCCCTTCGAGGGGCTGAACCGGAAAGCAAAATTGATCCGGTCGGACGTGCCCTAGCACCGCAGCTAATCGTGCGCTTGATTTCGCGAGGCGTCTGTTCGTGTCCACTTGTACACGAACGGGTTGGGTGATTCTTTTGGATGGCGGTGACCAGGCAAGCCAGGTTGAATGCCGAGGCAGGCTCAAACAACCAATGGCTTTCCTGTTTGATAATTCGCTGCCTACTCACTCGAAACAACCAGAATGATAACCAGTGATAAGCTCAAAAACCGGTTAGCGCGCCAAACCGATGGGGCGTATACGTAGGACAAGCTTAAGCTTGTCCTACACCAACTGAGTACTGGTTGAACCAAAGTGGGCCTCAAGTAAGATACCCATAGCACCACGTCCGTTTGTCTTTTGCTACCGCCGGGACGCAACAAGGCGCACACGAAGATCATAGAATAGCTGCGGCACTGGGTTGCCCAGCTATTTTTGTTTCTACACAGAGAGGCGGAGCATGGGAGGCAAGATCACCGCGCTCCGGGTACAAAAGAAAAACAAACAGCGGGTAAACGTTTACCTGGACGGCAAGTTCGCTTTCGGGTTGGCGGCCATCGAGGCTGCCAGACTCCAGCGGGGGCAATACCTTTCCGATGGGGAAATCGCTCAACTACAGGAACGAGATACCCGCGAAACGGCCTATGAGCGAACGCTGGACTTTCTATCTTACCGTCCGCGCAGCGAGGCCGAGGTTCGTCGTTATTTGCAGGAAAAACAGGTACCGCCGACGGTGCAGGAGGAAATCATCGCTCGTCTGAAACGGGCAGGGCTGCTGGATGATCATGCCTTTGCTCGATACTGGGTGGAAAACCGGGAACAGTTTAAGCCCAGGGGGCTGTACGCCTTGCGCAGCGAATTGCGGCAGAAAGGCTTGAGCGACGACATCATTGAGTCTGTATTAGAGACTCTGGACGAGGAAGAAAGTGCGTATCAGGCCGCACGGCAGCGTGTCATGCACTGGAGGTACCTGGACTATCAACCTTTCCGTCGGAAGTTGGGCGCATATCTACAGCGTAGAGGGTTCGCCTTCGAGACGATCGAGGCCGTGGTGAACCGCGTCTGGCAAGAACTTCAGATGGAAAGAGGACATACATCTGGGGAAAGTGAGGTGACAGAATGAACTGGATCAGAGACATGTTAGTAGCCCTGGGATGTCTGACTGTGGGCCTGGCGTTAGGATATTTAATCAGGGGTTATCTGGGTAGGGCCAAGCTGTTGTCCAGCCGGGCAGAGGCCGAACGGTTACTGGAAGAAGCGCAAACCCGTTACAAAGAGATGATTCTGGCGGCCAAAGATGAGGCCCTTAAAATCCGCGATGAAGCTGAAGTAGAGATAAACAAAAAACGGGTGAACCTGCAGAACGAGGAAGCCCGCCTGCAACGACGTCGTGATGCCCTGGACCACAAGATGGACCGGCTGGAAAACCGTGAACGCAAACTCAACCAGCGGCAAGCTAAACTGGACAAGCTGCAACATGACCTGGAAACGGCCAAGGAGGAGCACCTCCGGGAGTTGGAACGAGTTTCACAGATGAGCGTGGAAGAAGCGCGGGAAATGCTTCTGCAAACTGTGGAAGAAAAGACGCGGCAAGATATGGCGCGTATTATCCGCCAGGTGGAGGCAGAGGCTCAAGAGGAAGCTGACCGACGGGCACGGGAAATCATTTCCACCGCCATCCAGCGCCTGGCCTCTGAAGAAGTGGCGGAAACCACTGTATCCCTGGTGCCTTTGCCCAGTGACGAGATGAAGGGACGCATTATCGGTCGGGGTGGGCGCAACATCCGCGCCTTTGAGAAAGTCACCGGGGTTGATGTAGTAGTAGACGACACCCCGGAAGCGGTAGTTCTCTCCTGCTTTGACCCTGTACGCCGGGAGGTAGCGCGCGTAGCACTAAACAAATTAATCGTGGATGGGCGCATCCATCCCGCCCGCATCGAAAAGATTGTGGCCAAAGCCCAGGAGGAGGTAGAGGCCATTATCCAGGAAGAAGGGGAAAGAGCTATGCACGAGGTAGGCATCCCCAGCCTGCACCCGGAGCTCATCCAACTCCTTGGCCGGCTGCATTTCCGCACCAGCTACGGGCAGAATGTGCTCCAGCATTCCATTGAGACCGCCCATCTGGCAGGAATGATGGCCGCTGAGTTGGGGGCGGACGTGGCCCTGGCCAAAGAAGGCGGTCTGCTCCACGACATCGGCAAAGCGGTGGATCAGCAAAGAGAGGGCGCTCACGCCGAAATCGGAGCAGAGATTGCGCGGCGTCTGGGCAAGTCCGAGGCCATTGTCAATTGTATTGCCGCTCATCATGGGGAGACGGAAACCCAGTCAGTGGAGGCTGTCCTGGTAGAAGCTGCCGATGCTATCTCTGGAGCCCGTCCTGGTGCTCGTCGGGAGTCTCTGGAGACTTACCTGAAGCGCGTGCAGGCCCTGGAAGAGGTGGCCAACTCCTTTGCTGGCGTGGAGCAATCCTATGCCATCCAGGCTGGTCGGGAGATTCGCATCCTGGTCAAGCCCCAAGATATTGATGACCTGGCCATTATTCAGCTCTCCAAAGACATTGCCAAGCAGGTGGAAGAAAGCTTGGAGTACCCAGGGCAAATCAAGGTGACTGTGATCCGCGAAACGCGGGCGGTGGAGTATGCGAAGTAGGTGGGGGAAAAAGTGCGACGCACCTCAAAGGTGCGTCGCACTTTTTATTTCAGATACACCAGAGGATTACGCTGCACTCCTTTGTCCCGAACCTCGAAGTGCAGGTGCGGGCCGGTAGAGCGGCCGGTATCGCCTACCGCGCCTATCAGCGCACCCTTACCCACTGAATCGCCTGCTTCCACATAACAGGTATCCAGGTGCGCGTAATAGGTCACGAAACCGTTGCGATGATCAATCACAATCAGGCGACCGTAGCCCAGGTCAGTCCATCCGGCAAAGGTGACGAAGCCAGAATCGGCGGCGTAAACCGGCGTGCCAATGGGTGCACCAATGTCAATGGCCCGGTGTTGGTTCCAGTAGCCCTGGGTGAGATAGCCGTTTACCGGCCAGCCGAATAGCCCGGTGCCGCGCTCCACGTTCTCCGGAACAGGGCCTTTCCAGGCAGAGATATAGCGCGCAACGTAGGGCTTCTCGCCGCCGGGGATGATGAGGTGTTGGCCAACCACCAGTTGGTATGGCTCAGTGAGGTTATTGTACTCGCATCCGGTGATGGCCGAAACGTCCACCTTGTACTTTTTGGCGATACTCTCCAACGTGTCCTTCTCTTGAACGGTGTGATAAACCCCATCCACGGGCAGGATATTGAGGATCTGGCCGGGCATCAGGAAATCGGGGCTATCTTCCAGGCTGGCGTTAGCCCAGACGATGGTATCCCCCTGCAAGCCAAACTTCGCCGCGATGCCCAGCACGGTATCGCCAGACTGCACGGTATAAGTAATCACCTCACGGCGTGGACGCTCAGGAATAGTCGTATGAGGTACGGGAGCACGCACCAGGGTCTGCTTGGCTGCTACTCGCAGACCCGAGCGGTCTGTCAGTGGGACGTGAGTCCTTTCTCCCAGAAGAGGGGCGGGGGTGGGGAAAGATATATCAGTAGCAATGCTCGGCAATTCTATTTTATTGAGGAGAAGCGCCAGGACCACGAGTGAGATCACCGCCAGGTGTGCGGCGTAACGGGAGATGAATCCCTCTCGCCCACCGCCGGCCCAGCGGGCCAGCTTTGAACGCAACGCGCGCCAGGTGGTCAAAGCGACCGGCGTTTCCGCCATAATCGTTAATCTCCCTGGAAATTATTATTGGGACAGCTCTGTTCTAGCTACCCGTATTATACTACAATCAGCCGTTTTGTCCAATAGAGGTGACAGGCTGTGGGTGTATTTCACTTTGGGGGCGAGTTGCTGCTGTGCCCTGGCCTCGGAGACCTCTCCCATCCCCCTAGAGTATGGTAGGCGCGGTTTCTTACCGCGCAACCCCGGTCACGACAGTGG
>JANLFX010000014.1:12552-32685 GCA_024653325.1 Anaerolineae bacterium | reverse complement strand
CTCAGGGCGCAGCCCTTCGCCGGGCTCAGGACGCAGCAGCGGTCGGCCGCTACGGGGCAAACCTGCCCCGAAACTGAAATACACCCTGACAGGCTTAAGCCTGGCTTACGTGCCCGGCGAAAAGCTCCGCTAAACGCTTGCGTTGCTGAGTCGAAAGACCCGCTTTATCCAGACCACGGAGGTGGGATTTGAGCTTCTTATAGGACAGCGCTGGAACAGAGGCACCTGAGATAGACAGCTCGGCCTTGTCGCTGGTGAAGACGATCAACGGCTGAATCCCAATGGATTCTTCTGGCAGGTGTTTGGCCAGAAACGCAGCCATTTTCTGTGTTTCCGCCTGGGCTGCGCGGGTGGGGTCGCCTATGGACTCCTGTGCGGAAAAACCCAGGAAGCGGGCGATGTTGAACTTCTCATGCCACTGATCGCCTTGGCAGGTAATTGGTCCCTCCTGCGGTTGAACGCGCAACACGAACAGGCCGGACGGGCACAGCAGCACGTGAGGAGCAGGCAGGTAGAAACTGTATAGCTCGAAACGGTCGTCCAGGCCCTTGAGCGCTTTCTCCAGCACCTCGTACGGCCGTGGCTTTTTGACCCAACGCTTCATGAAATGCAACCCTACCTGAGACAGGAGAAATCCGACCAGCAGACAGGCGAAGGATACCCAGATAAACTGGGGCCGGGTGAAAGAAACGACCAACCCGGCCCCCAACACTGCCATCCCGGCCAGGCTTGACCATTGACCAATACGAGCGTAGAATTTGATGTGTCTTTCGTTGCGGAAAATTTTCATCAGGTTCACCTTTTCAGGCCACGTACTTACCCAGCACCAGGCAGGCGTTCTGCCCACCCAGACCGAAAGAGTTCGAGAGGGTAATGTTGACCTCAGCCTGGCGGGCTTGATTGGGCACGTAGTCCAGGTCACACTCCGGATCGGGGGTTTCGTAGTTGATGGTGGGATGGATGATGCCCTGCTCGATGGTCAACGCACAGACGATGGCTTCAATGGCTCCGGCCGCGGCCAGGGTATGGCCGATCATGGATTTGGTGGAACTGACAGGGATCCGGTAAGCATAATCACCGAACAGCTTCTTGATAGCGTTGGTCTCAATTACATCGTTCAACGGAGTGGACGTGCCGTGGGCATTGATGTAATCCACCTCAGAGGGAGCGACGCCGGCGTCTTCCAGGGCCCAACGCATGGCCCGGATCGCGCCCGCGCCCTCGGGGTCGGGCGCGGCCACGTGAAAGGCGTCGGACGAGGCGCTGTAGCCCAATACCTCGGCGTAGATACGCGCCCCCCGTTGCCGGGCGTGGGGCAGGCTTTCCAGAACCATGAGGCCGCAACCCTCACCGATGATAAAGCCGTCCCGGTCCTTGTCAAAGGGGCGGCTGGCACGTTCCGGCTCCTCGTTGCGGGTGGAAAGAGCACGCATGGCGATGAACCCGGCGAAATTGGCGAAGTGGATCACCGCCTCTACCCCCCCACAGATCAGCACGTCGGCAGCGCCCCGGCGGATAACCTCCGCCGCTTCGCCGATGGCCTGGGTGCCGGTGGCACAGGCCGTGGTTACGGTGTTGATGTACCCTTTCGCCTGGAAAATCTGGCTCACATGGTGGCTGGGCATGTTGGGCAACGAAGCAGTTAAGCCGAAGGGGCTGACCCGAGATAACCCTTTTTGACGAAACACCTCCAAGTTTTCCACCGCCTGCTCAAAGCCACCTATCGTGCAGCCAATGAGTACGCCCACCCGCTCCTCATCTACAAAGGGTTGAGGCAACTGCGCATCGGCGACGGCTTCCCGTGCGGCAGCGATGGCCAGTTGGGAACAGCGGGCCATCCGCCGGGCCTCTTTGAAATCCATATAGTTCCTGGGATCGAAACCTTTCACCTCGGCGGCAATGCGTACCGGGAACTCGCTGGCGTCAAACTGGGTGATTTGTGCCACACCCGATTTGCCAGCCAGCAACCCCTCCCAGGTCTCATGCACGGTCAAAGCCAGGGGCGTGATTGCCCCCAGACCGGTGATCACCACACGCTGTTCATCAGGACGTTTTTTAGACATCAGTTTCTCCTTTTTCCTCATTGGCAGACCATTGCTGCAATCCATCTTTAATGGCTGAAACCATTCCCGTTTCGACCGCCTCTTTGGCCACGCGCACCGCGTTTTTAATAGCCCTGGCGTTGGAGCGACCGTGCCCGATGATCACCACCCCATCCACGCCGAGCAGGGGTGCGCCGCCGTACTCCGCGTAATCCATCCTCTTGGTGATACGCCGCACGGTTGGCGTGAGCAATAAAAGGCCGGGAAGCATGGCCAATGCACCGGGAACCATAAGCAAGAGGCCCACCTTGTTCAAAGGACCGGCAGTGAGCTCCGCCTTGAGATACTTGACGAGGAATGATACCAACCCTTCGGAAAGCTTGACCATGACATTGCCGGTGAAGCCGTCGGTGACGACCACGTCGGCCAGACCCTTGGTCACGTCTTTACCCTCCACATTCCCAATGAAATTCAGGCCGCTGGCCTGCAGCAGGGGATAAGTATCGCGCACCAGGATGTTGCCCTTGTCCGCTTCCTCGCCGTTGGAGACAATGCCTACCCGGGGATTTGACAAGCCCCACATCCTCTCCACGTAGACAGTCCCCATGAGGGCAAATTGCACCAGATACTCGGGTTTGGGATCGGTGTTGGCTCCCATATCCAGCAGAAGGACGGGTATGGGAGCAGCGGGATAAACGGTAGCCAGAGCTGGCCGTTTGATCCCACGGATGCGTCCCAGCTCAAACAGGGCGGCGGCCATCACTCCACCCGAGTTGCCTGCCGAGACGAAAGCGTCGGCCTGCCCATCTTTGACCAGACGCATTCCCACGCGCATGGAGGAATCTCTCTTGATCTTCACCGCGTCGGTGTGCTCCTCCATTTCGACGATTTCACTGGCGTGGGTGATGGACAGAAGCAAACCGGCAGTGTCGTACCGGGCTAGTTCTCGCTTGATAACCTCTTCCCGTCCAACCAAAATTATCTCTATGCCGGGGAATTCTCTGGCAGCCATGACAGCGCCATCAATGACCACTCCCGGTGCATGGTCACCGCCCATTGCGTCCAGGACGATTTTCATGTGCCCCCTCCTTCCAATTTGGAGAATTGCTATGGGTCGGGTTGTCAACCCGAGCCACGGTGCTTATTTTACGCTACTTTTCTCAAGTTGACAAGCGACGGCGAGGCGAGTATAATAACGTTCGTGTTCAAGCCCCCGTGGCGGAATAGGCATACGCGGCAGGTTGAGGACCTGTGCCCTTCCGGGCGTGCTGGTTCAAGTCCAGTCGGGGGCATCAAAGGCGCCACAGTCGCCAGGCTGTGGCGTTTTTGTTTGCAACATTTTCCTTCGTAACCAATCTGTAATGTTACCGTAACAGAACTGTAACCAGGCAGACCTTGAAGCGGCGTATGGGCTATGATACAATGGAAAGTAGTGTGACTCCTTCATAACCTCTGCCCTGTCGTTGGGCGGATGGAGAGAATGGGGGGAACAGGAGGGCAAAGATGCACAACAAACGAATGGCAATAACGACGGTGACCATCGTGATCAATCTGCTACTGACCGCCAGCATAGGGACATGGGTAATTCTGGGCTGGTCACCGGGTGTCCTCCAGGCCCAGGGACCTGGTTCGGAGGGATCAACGATTTACCTGCCCCTGGTGATCCGTGGCGGTTCTAACCAGATTCCGGTGGCAGCGCGTTACCAGGAAGCATGGCAAGCCTTTGGCGGGGCGGCAGGCGCGTTCGGCAATGCTACTGCCGCCGACGTAGAGGGCATCCATTCCGAGCAGAGATTCGAGCACGGGATGATGTACTGGCGCGACAACGCCACCGAACCAGATTACGTATACGTCCTCTATTGCGAGGACGATGATGAGCAGCAAACGGGCACCTGGGAACGCTACGATGATGAGTGGGAAGAGGGTATGCCCATCTACAGTTGCGCCGCTGCCGAGAACAACCGCCCCCTGGGCCCTAAGCTGGGCTTCGGCCTGGTGTGGTGCACCCATTCCTCAGTACGCACCGGCCTGGGCGCGGCCATCGAGGAGGAAGTCTACATAGATGGCGGATACCAGGACTTTCAGGGTGGCACCATGCTCTGGTCGGCCCGCGGAGATGTGATTTATGCGCTCTTCGACGACGGTACCTGGCAACGTTATCCAGACGTCGGCGTCAGGTTCTTCAACATGTGGCTGACCCTGGGCGGGGCCACCAGCGATCTGGGATTCCCCACCGCTCCACCAGTAGAGGCCGCCCACTCCGGCCAGAAGTTCGAGCACGGGTGGATGTACTGGCGCGACAACGCCACCGAACCGGATTACATATACGCCCTCTATTACAAGGACGATGATCATCAGTACACGGGCAGCTGGGGACGCTACGACGATGAATGGGAAGAGGGCATGCCCGTCTACAGTTGCACCGCCGCCTACAACAACCGCCCCTTGGGTCCCAAACTGGGCTTCGGCCTGGTATGGTGCACCCATGCCTCGGTGCGCACCGGCCTGGGCGCGGCCATCGAAGAAGAGCAGTACTACGATGGGGCCTATCAGGACTTCGAGGGTGGCACCATGCTCTGGTCCGCCCGCGACGAGGCCATCACCATTCTCTTCGACGACGGCACCTGGCGCTCCTACTTCGAGGTGGGTGAGCAATTCGCCTCGATGTGGGAAGCGTTGGGCGGTGCTGACTCAGACCTGGGCTGGCCCGCCGCCAACGATGTCACCATCCCTCACTCCGGCCAGAAGTTCGAGCACGGGTGGATGTACTGGCGCGACAACGCCACCGAACCGGATTACATATACGTCATCTATTACGGGGACGAGGATCAGAGCACCTGGGAGCGCTACGACGATGAGTGGGAGGAGGGCATGCCCGTCTACAGTTGCTCCGCCGCCGAGGACAACCATCCTCTAGGTCCCAAACTGGGCTTCGGCCTGGTGTGGTGCACCCACGCCTCGGTGCGCACCGGCCTGGGCGCGGCCATCGAGGAGGAGCAGTACTACGATGGGGCCTATCAGGACTTCGAGCGTGGAACCATGCTCTGGTCCGCCCGCAACAATGCTATCACCATCCTCCTCGACGACGGCACCTGTGGATGAGCAATTCGCCCAAATGTGGGAGGCGCTGGGCGGTTAGGTCCCAAACTGGGCTTCGGCCTGGTGTGGTGCACGCATTCCTCGGTGCGTACCGGCCTGGGCGCGGCCATCGAAGAAGAGCAGTACTACGATGGGGCCTATCAGGACTTCGAGGGTGGAACCATGCTCTGGTCCGCCCGCGATGACGTGGTTACCGTCCTTTACAGCGACAATACCTGGCAGCAGTAGTTCGCAGGTGGGAGCGTGTTGAGGAGCCGGACACTTCTACAAGTGCCCGGCTCCTGTTTTTACCGGATAACTCGCTCCCACGTCAGATCGCCCCGCAGCCGCCAGTGGGCGCTTTCCACCCCGTTCACTCGGTACACTTCGCCAGGATAGCCCATCGTGGTATCCAGGCGGATAGATCCCAGGCGCGCCCCGTCGGTATCTCGCACCACGTCGAGGCGGCAATTCGTCGTGCAACCCTCCGGCGTCAATCGCAGATCCTCTCCTTCGCCCAGCAAACCAATATCCCGTAAACGTATGCTCAACCAGACGAGATCGCGGTGCGGCACGTTTGGATCACAGGCTGGCTGCCCGGCGGTGAGCAAGCCCACGTATTGCCAATCCGGGCCGCAATTAGTGAGCAGTTGAAGCATGTAATAAGGCGGTCTGGTGGCCGTCGTTGTGGAGCTGCCAGGCACAAAGAGTGGACTTGCAGACACGGCCTGCTCGATTTCGGCACGGAAAACCGCAGCGTCTGGGTATGTATAGAATCGCCCGAAAGCAGCCCAGGCTTCATCCGTGCGCCCGGAGTATAAATAATCCAGAATCAGTGGCAAGACCGCGCATTTGGTATCGTTATCCCATTCGCACATCCCGCCCGGTGTGGCTTCCTCTGCCATCCTCAGATGCTGGGTTATGTCATCCTCGTAAATTTCCGGGAAGCGGGGGCCAGCAGGAACATAGCCCCGACCAGGCTCGTACTGGAGCACTACCGTCACGGCCGGCGAGCCGGCAAAGCAACAATACGCGTAAGCGAACAGGTCATCACAAGTGATGAATTCCAGCACGCCATCGCCGTTCAGGTCTTGAAAATAGCCATCACAGTTGGACAGCGGGGTTTCCAATACCTTCGTCAATGCAGGCCCCAGGTCGTACACGATGGTGGAAAAGCAACAGTGCGCCCCGCCGGTGAACACTTTGACAATCACATCCGGATGGCCCTCGCCAGTGATGTCCGTCCCCGTCTCTTCACCCAGCTCAATAAAGGAATCCACCCGTGCCTGCGGCTGCCCCGGGCCGGAGATGGTCAAGATATTATCGTACATGAAAGCTTCGCTGGTCGGGTTGCGCCACACGCGGATCGCGTAAGGACCGATGAACCGCTCCTCCTGGAGAACATAGGCTGGATCTGGCGGTTCAGGGGTCAGGGACAGCGGCGATACCGTGGGGATGGTGGTAGGAGTGGGGGACGGTGTATCGGTGGGCTGAGGTGGAATTGGTGTGGCCGTAGGCATGGCGGCCAGGGTGGCGGCCACGCTCTCTGCCACGCGGGTTTGCAAAGCACTCTCATCTGGTGTGGCGGTGGGCGATAGAGATGGAATAAGATTACATGCCAGTAGCAGCCCCCCCAGGATGATCAAAATCCAACTCGTTCTTTTCATAGTAATTTTCTCCCCTAGAGATACTTCACGCCTCTATTGTTATCTGCTCTGATTTGGTGTATAATTAGAACGCCCACCATCTGGGGGCCTTTACCCAATCTAAAACTAAGGAGGGGGTTTTCATGAACGCATTAAACAGAATCGTGATAATTCTTCTGCTGATAGCCCTGACCATCATCCTGCCAGTGGTGATCATCGTCCCCGGCCCGGTAATCAGCGCCTTACAAAACGGTCTGGCGGCCATTACGGACAGCCTGATGGTGGTCGCCCGTGCCGGGGCTGCTGAACAGATGGCCTTCTTCCTGCTGCGCCTGGTCATCGCCGCCCTGGTTTTCCTGATCTGCCTCTTGCTCATCATCCTGGAATTGCGTCGGCCCAGTGGCCGTACGGTAGCCATTCATGGAGTGGAAGGACGGGCAGAACTGTTGACCGATTCCATCGCCAGCCATCTGGCTTATCACATAGATCAAATCCCAGGGGTGATCAAAGTCAAACCACGGGTGGTCAGCAAAGGCAAATCAGTGCGCGTGGAGGTCTATGCCGAAACTGGCCCGCAGGTCGAGGTGCCGACAAAAGCCCAGGAAGTCCGCCAGGTAGCTACCGAGGTCGTGGAACAGAAACTAGGGCTCAAACTGGACCGGGAGGTCAAGGTTACCATCAAGGCTGCGCCGTACCCCAAAGGCCTGCCGCCGGCCCAACCCGTCCCGGTCAGGCCGCCGGTGCAGCCAGCTCCAGTGGCAGTGCCTCCTCAGCCGGTAGAAATCACACCGCCAGAGGAAACGACCCCTCCAGCAGAATAAAGCTGAAACGTGCTTCGTATGGCGTATTGCGTGTTCCGTTTACGCGCTACGCCTCCTACGGCAACCTCACGGCGTGAGGGAAGGTTTGCCGGAAATGGTTATCTCTCCATTGCCGATGGCCACTTCTGTGATCTGAATCTTATTCTCCGCCTTCATCTGGGCCTCGGCAATGGTTTCGTTAACAACGCGTGACAAGGAATCCAGCAAACCCTGGGGAATCGGGATCACTCCCGCAGATGATTCGATGATGTCTACCTGGAGTTGATCGTCCACCACATTGGCCGTGGCAACCAGGGAGATGCCCACATCGAAGGGCATCACATCGGCGAGAATGGCCCACGCGTAGATGCGACCATCCTCGAAGTGCACCTGTACGTCGCGCACCGGGGTATCGCTGGATTTTTCCATCTGAAGGGCAATGAACGAGGTGATCTCCTCGTCAGTGGCGGTGAGGGTGAATTCACCGGTTTCCGCCTGGGACAGCGCCTGGCGCAATTTCTCCTCCAGGCGTTGGGCTGCCTCCTGAGAGACCTCGACTCGTTCCGCTGGCGGAGGAGCTCCCAAACGGGAAAGAAAACCACACGGGGCACAGGCCAGGGAAAGCAGAACGACTACCAATCCTGCCAAGGACACCAGACGACGTGTTGCGTGTTTCATGATGACCTCCCGTCCAGACGTTTTGTGCTGATTATACACCGCACAGACGAAAATCACAAAAACTGTTTGTAAAACGGGCTTCAGCCCGTTCTACAACAGTGGGAGTTGAAAGTGCGCAGATTCGAACTCGTTTCCGATTTCAAACCTACCGGCGATCAGCCGCAGGCCATCGAGAAGCTGGTCGAAGGCTTAAAGAAAGGCTATCGTCATCAAACTCTGCTGGGTGCTACGGGCACGGGTAAAACCTACGTCATGGCCCAGATCATTCAGCACGTCCAGCGGCCAGCGCTGGTCATCGCCCACAACAAGACCCTGGCTGCCCAGCTTTACGCCGAGTTCAGGGACCTTTTCCCTCACAACGCCGTCGAATACTTCGTGAGCTACTACGACTACTACCAGCCCGAGGCCTACATCCCCAAGCACGACCTGTACATCGAGAAAGATGCCAGTATCAACGAGGAGATCGAGCGGCTGCGATTGGCGGCCACCACCTCCCTGCTCACCCGCCGGGACGTGATTATCGTGGCCAGCGTGTCGTGCATCTACTCCATTGGCTCGCCGGACGAGTACGGACAGGACGTGGTGGTGCTCCGTCGGGGTGAGACGCACCGCCGTGACCGGGTGTTGCGCCACCTGGTGGAAATCTATTATGAGCGCAACGATTACGACTTCGGGCGGGGCAAGTTCCGCGTGCGCGGCGACACCCTGGAGGTGCATCCTGCTTATGAGGAACTGGCCTACCGTATCGGCTTCTGGGGTGACGAGATCGAGCGCCTGACCCAGATTGACCCCCTCACCGGCGAGGTGTTGACCGAACTGGACGAGGTGCAAATCTTTCCAGCCCGCCATTTCGTCACCCGCCAGGATTACCTGCCTATCGCCCTGGCCAACATCGAGAGGGAGTTGGAAGAACGGCTGGCCGAACTGAAGGCTCAGGGCAAACTGCTGGAGGCCCAGCGCCTGGAACAACGCACCCGCTATGATCTGGAGATGCTGCGGGAGATGGGTTATTGCCCCGGCATCGAGAACTATTCACGACACCTTTCGGGCCGGGAGCCGGGACAACAACCATGGACGCTGCTCGATTACTTCCCCGAAGATTACCTGCTCTTCATTGACGAATCGCACATGACCATTCCCCAGCTTCACGGCATGTACCACGGCGACCGCTCGCGCAAGGAGACGCTGATCGAGTACGGGTTCCGTCTGCCCAGCGCCCTCGATAACCGCCCGCTGACCTTCGAGGAATTCGAGCGGCAGATCAACCAGGTCATCTACACCTCGGCCACGCCGGGGCCTTACGAACTCCAACATTCGCAGCAAGTGGTGGATCAGATCATCCGGCCCACCGGCCTGGTGGACCCCGAGGTGATCGTCAGGCCCACGGCGGGACAGATTGACGACCTTATTGGCGAGATTAACAAGCGCGTGCGGCGCGGCGAACGGGTGCTGGTCACCACCCTGACCAAACGCATGGCCGAGGACCTGGCCGACTATCTGATGGAGATGGGTATCAAGGTGCATTACCTGCACTCGGAGGTGCAGACTATCGAGCGGGTGGAGATCCTGCGCGATCTGCGCCTGGGGGTGTACGATGTGGTGGTCGGCATCAACCTCCTGCGCGAGGGCCTGGACCTGCCGGAGGTCTCACTGGTGGCCATCCTCGACGCGGACAAGGAGGGCTTCTTGCGCTCGGACACGGCCCTCATCCAAACCATCGGCCGCGCCGCCCGGCATATCAACGCCCAGGCCATCATGTACGCCGACCGGATTACCGATTCCATGCGACGGGCCATTGAGGAGACCAACCGCCGCCGGCTCAAGCAGATCACCTACAACGAGGCTCACGGGATCACCCCGGCCAGCATCGTCAAAGAGATCCACGACCTGACCGAGCGGGTGCGTTCCGTGGCTGAGGAAAAGGCCGAATATCGCGCTTCCCGCCGCCTGCCCAGGGACGAGCTCACGCGCGTCATCAAGGAACTGGAAAAGCAGATGCACGCCGCGGCGGAGGCGCTGGAGTTCGAGAAGGCAGCCCTGCTGCGAGACCAGATTTTCGACCTGAGACGAGAGTTAATGGACGCCGACAAGGATGTGCCGGAGTGGGAGCGGATACGGCGACTGGAGACATGATCTGCGAACCGGAGTATTTGCTCCTGCACCGTTCCGGCGAACTCGCCCGCCGCATCGAGGCAGCCCACGCACTTCTGTCTCCGTGTCGCCTCTGCCCCCGCGAATGCGGCGTGGACCGTCTGTCCGGCGAGGAGGGCTTCTGTCGCAGCGGAATTCAGCCGAAAGTGGCCAGTTGGACTCTACATCCCTGGGAGGAGCCGCCCATCAGCGGCACGCGCGGGTCGGGCACGATTTTCTTCTCTGGCTGCACCGGTCGCTGCCTCTTTTGTCAGAATTACCCCATCAGCCAGCTCGGCGTGGGCAACGTGGTCACCGTAGAGCGGCTGGCGGAGATGATGGCCGAGCTTCAACAGCGGGGGGCGCACAACATCAACCTGGTCACCCCCACCCACTTCGTGCCCCAGATTCTGGCCGCCCTGCCCCGGGCCATCGAGATGGGCTTGCGCTTACCCCTGGTCTACAACTCCAGCGGGTACGAGAGTATCGAGGTGCTGCGTCTGCTGGACGGCGTGGTGGATCTCTGGCTGCCCGATGCCAAATACGCCGACGATGACATTGCCCGCCGATTATCGGGCTTTCCACACTACGTCGAAGATAATCGGGCTGCCTTGCGCGAAATGTATCGCCAGGTTGGGGATGAGCTTCTCCTCGACGACGAGGGCCTCGCCCGGCGGGGGCTTATCATCCGACACATGGTATTGCCCGGCAGATTGTCTGGCACGCGGGAAGTGTTGAACTGGATCGCCAGCGAGCTCTCCCCCCGCGTTCACGTCAGCCTGATGGCCCAGTACTTCCCCGCCTATCGGGCCGTTGACCATCCAATCTTGGGGCGCAAGCTCACAGTAGAGGAATACGAGGAAGCGCTGGCCGCCTTCGACGAGGCAGACCTGGAGCGCGGTTGGTGTCAGGAACAAGAAATGTAGGACAACTCTTTAAGAGTTGTCTACAAAATTTGGAGGAGTTCACCGATGGCCATGCCCCGAATCGTGCGCAACACTGTGTTTCGTCTGGCAAAAGACGACATCCTCGAATTCCTTGCCGATAACGAGGATACCCTGGTCCATTACGTACGCGAAGAACTGGACAACGTGGACGAGCGCCTGCCTGAAGAGCAATTGTTCATTGACATCAAGATGGGGGCTCTAGGCGAGACGCTGATGCGAGCCGTCCTGGCTGCCCTGGTCCGTTTTATCGAGGACTATTGAGTGACGGCTGCCCCCGAAATGGCCGCTAGGACTAACTGCCTGACAGGCCTGTGCACCAGAGTAACGCGATTTCGACCCAATGTTAACGCTCCCTTAACCCTCATCTGGCGCTTTTTGTAGTATGATAAAAACGTGGTCTCCAAAGCTGTGGGCCGGCAATCCCGGCCCTGTTTGGTGTTAATCTAATTGGGGGGCAATCTGGTTGACATCGGAACGCGGTCTTTATGTGCATCATCGCAGCTATCCAATGGGGGTGAGCCACATGTTACTACACATTGCACCCAAAATCCTCGTTGTAGACGATCATGACCTCTTCCGCAGCGTCCTGACCAAGGCCCTGCGCCTCAGCAACTACCGCGTGGTCCAGGCTGACAACGGCCCTACCTGTCTCTTCGTCGCTCGTCAGGAGCAACCCGACCTCATTTTGCTCGATTTGGTGATGAGTGGCCAAGACGGGTTCACCACCTGTCAGCAGTTGCGCACAGACCCCACCACTTCCCACATCCCTATTCTGGCTCTGTCTGCATGGTCAGAACCCCGGGTCAAGGCCAGGATTCTGGCCGCTGGGGCCAACGCTTTTCTCGAGAAGCCTTTCAGCACCGCCGAACTGGAAGAGAAGATCGAAGACCTGTTACAGAAAAAGGCCCCGACCTCCCTCTCCCTGCGATTGGGCCAGGCCGTGGCCCCTTCCGCCATGAGTACCTCTACGCAAAGCGCTTGAGCCTGCTTGTCACCGACATAAATACAAAGCGAAGCCATTTTCGGCTTCGCTCGTCGGTGCTCAGGCGGGTGCCCGGTTTCAAGCTCTGGAGTCTGGCGAATTTTGAGCACCGCTACACATTGTAGGCAGTTGTTTCATTGCTACAAGATGTAGATTCGTAGTAGCGACTTCAGTCGCTCTTTTCCGCCTGCAGACAACTAAAGTCGTCACTACGAGCCCAAAACGCCAGAGTCCAGTCAAGCTCTTTTGTGCAGCAGGGGGTCTATGACCGTTTGCCCTTCACACTTTGTGGGCCCCCGCCATCATCAACCCCAGTTGCTCTACCGTAGCCTCGCGCTGATCCACGACACCCACAATCTGGCCTTCATACATTACTGCAATACGGTCGGACAGGTTGAGTATCTCGTCCAGGTCCTCGGAAATGAGCAGGGTAGCCGTCCCTTTAGCCCGCTGGGCAATCAAACGCTGGTGAATATACTCCGTGGCGCTGATGTCCACACCCCGCGTGGGCTGTGCTGCCACCAGAACGCGGGGTTCTCGCGAGAGTTCGCGGGCCAGAACTATTTTCTGGATATTGCCCCCAGAAAGGTTTTTCAGAGGGGCGTCGCGCGAAGGCGTTCTGATGTCAAAATTTTCGATCAACCTGTCGGCATAGCTGGCTATCGTGCCGAAATTCATGAAAATGCCGCTGGCAAAAGGCCTGTCCACATGGTCTTTCAGAATCAAGTTCTCCTCCACGCTGAAATCGCGGACAACCCCATCACGCATGCGTTCCTCCGGGATGTAAGCCAAGCCATGTTTCAACAGGCGCTCTGGCGACCAGCCCGTCGTATCCATTCCATCTATCTCCACCTGGCCCTGACTGGGAGTGCGCAATCCGGCAATAACCTCCGCCAGTTCACGTTGGCCGTTCCCGGAAACACCGGCAATCCCCAGGATTTCGCCGGCGCGCACAGCAAGAGTAACGCCGCGCAGGGCAGGTACTCCCTTATCCCCATGCGCCCACAGGTCTTTCAGTGATAAACGAACGTCCCCCAGCTCCACGGGAGAGCGTTCCACCCGCAAAAGTACTTCGCGGCCCACCATCAACCGGGCCAGTTCCTCCCGCGTAGCTTCTGAGGTCGGCAAGGTCTTGACCACCCGCCCATCACGCAGCACGGTCACCCGGTCGCTGATCGAAAGCACCTCGTGCAATTTGTGGCTGATGAAGATAAGCGAGTGACCCTCCCCGGCCATTCGACGCAGGGTGGCGAACAATTCCCTCACTTCTTGAGGGGTTAATACCGCCGTCGGCTCGTCCAGGATCAGCAGGTCGGCACCGCGATATAGAGCTTTCAATATCTCCACCCGCTGCTGTTCGCCCACCGCCAGTTGCCACACCATAGCCGTGGGGTCCACCCGTAACCCGTACACGTTGCTCAATTCGCGGATACGTCTGGTCACTACGTCCAGGTCCAGCAGAAACCCGCGAGAGGAGGGCAATCCCAGAGCCACGTTCTCGGCTACAGACAGGGTGGGTACCAGCATGAAATGCTGGTGAATCATACCGATTCCCAGGCGGATGGCATCGGCCGGCGAGTGGATGGCGACAGCCCGGCCGTTGAGCAGAATCTGACCCTGGTCAGGCCGGTAAAGCCCGTATAGGATATTCATCAGCGTGGTTTTACCGGCTCCGTTCTCGCCCAACAGGGCGTGGATCTCGCCAGCGCGCACATCGAAGTCTATCCGGTCGTTGGCTAGCACACCGGGGAAGCGCTTGACGATGCCCCGCATCTCGACGCGCTCGAGGCGTTGTCGTCTGGATGAAAGCTGATCATTCATAAGCAATTTTCTAAAGTGACGGTCACTTTGGAAAGTGACCGTCACCTCACTAATCTATTCGACTTTGACAGAGATACTGCCGTCCACAATCCCCTGAATGGTCTCGCTGGCCAGGGATTTCACATCATCCGGCACGGTGTAGCCCGGGTTGTACTTGATGGTCAGCCCCTTGTTGGCCAGGGTGATGGCGAAAGCCTTGCCGCCCCGCGTGCCGCCCTTGATCAGGTTGATCATCTCGTCCAGCACCACCGTCCAATCGTACACCTGGCAGGCGACCACAATGTTTGGCGCCAGGGACGCCTGGTCGGACTGGGTGCCGAACCACAGTACACCCTTTTCTTTGGCCACACCGATGGCCCCCACCACCATCTGGGCCGTACCCGTCAGGGTATCTGCTCCGGCGTTGATGTGGGTCTGTGCTGCCTCGGAGGCCAGCGCCACGTCACTGAAAGAGCCGGTCCAGTTGACGTTGACCTGGGCATCAGGATTAGTGGCCAGCACACCGGCCCTGAACCCATCAACGTACAACTTGGCATCGCCGGTCTCGATGGGACCGATCACGCCGATCACCCCACTCTTGGACAGCTTGGCCGCGATCACTCCCAGGACGTATCCGCCCTGCTCAGAGCGGGCCTCGTAAGCGAACACGTTGTTGATGCCCTTATCGGTGAAGGTGTCCACGGTCGTTCCCCAGGCGAAACTGGTGTTGGGGAAATCGGGGGCGATTTCGACCAGGGAACTTCCGTATTGGGAGCCGTGAGCGATGACCAGGTCGTACCCTTTAGTGGCGTAATCGCGGATGGCCGCTGCCGCGTCGTCCACCACAAACATCCCATCAGAGTAGGCGAACTCGAACTTGTCCTTGCCCATCTTGTTCTGGATGGCCACCAGGGCATCATACATGCTCTGGCTGAAGGCCAGATCGTTGATGGCGCTGGGCATCACCACTGCCACCCGAAACGGCTTGGGTGGAGTGGTAGGGGTTGCCGTCGGCATGGGAGTGGGAGATGGGGCTGAAGGGCAGCCGACGAGCAAAAACAGGGTAGCAAATACCATCAAAAGCAGTATCCCGCGCTTCGTGTCCATAACTTCTTCCCTCCTTGCTTTTCTTGTGAAAAGATCGGGTAGCCGACGGCACCGCCATCGGCCACGCCTGCAAACCTGCCTCACAGTGAATTAAAGCTGGTTCACCTCCTTCCTGGAAAATTAACCCTCACCCCGTTCAAAGGGCTTGGAGAGAGCGGCGGGCGCTCGTACCCGCTGCGCAGTGAATGCCAGAACCACGATAGTCAGTACATAGGGCATCATAATGGCGAAATCCGGTGGAATGCGGATACCGATCACCTGCAACCACAGTTGAAGCGCGTTTACCATGCTGAACAGAATCGCCCCAGCCAGCGCCCCCACCGACCGCCAGCCGCCGAAGTACACCAATGCTACGGCGATGAAGCCCATCCCGCTGGTCAGGTTCTCTTGAAAGACGTTGAGCAGGGCGATGGAGAGCGAAGCGCCAGCGATGCCCTCCAGCATGCCTCCCACAATCTCGGTGAAATAGCGCACCCCGGCCACACTCACCCCCAGCGAGTCGGCGGCTTTGGGATTGTCACCCACAGCGCGGATTTTGAGCCCCAGGGTGGTCTTGTTCAACAGAAACCAGGAGACGGGCACCAGGGCGAAGGCTCCATAAACCAAAATGTTGTGGCTGAAAAAGATGGGCCCGAGCACGGGAATGTCGCTGAGGAAGGGGATGTGGATGGGCGGAAAGCCGCTGACAGTCTCGACAGTGCCCAATGTCTTCCGAAAGAGCAGGTTGCTCATCCCCAGACCAAACAGGTACACGCCAATGCCGGTGATGCCCTGTTCCGCTCTCAGCGTGACGCTGAAAAAGGCCATCACCAGGCCCAGCAGCCCACCTACCATCGTAGCTACCAACAATCCTAGCACCAGGTTACCGGTCTTGAAAGTGACAAAGAAAGCAGCGTAAGCTCCCATCAGCATGATGCCGTCCACGCCCAGGTTTACCAGGCCGCTGCGCTGTCCTAACGTCTCCCCAATAGTAGCATACAGGTAAGGGGTCGCCAGGCGAATGCCAGCGGTGAGGACGCCGATTAAAGTGGTCAAGGAGAACAATTGCGCGATCATACCTGGCTCTCCTGCAAAAAGGCATTGTAGGACAAGTTTAAGCCTGTCCTACGGCGCGCCGCGCCCGGCGACGGCTCAGAATATCGCTGCCCACCACGAAGACCACCACCAACCCGTTCAGTGCGGTGATAAAAGATGACGGTACCTGTACCGCCCGCTGCATTTGATTAGCACCCACGATCAGCGCCCCGAACAATATAGACGCCGGGATGGTACCCAGAGGATGCAGCTTTCCGAAGAGGGCCGCGACAATGCCGTTGAATCCAGCCCCGCCGGTAAAGCCTGTAGCCGACCCATCGGTGAACATGCGGTGGTGCAGTCCCAACACCTGCACTGCCCCGCCGAGCCCGGCCAGCGCTCCACCAAGGATCAAAGAAAGCATCATATAGCGCTCGACATTGATACCTGCCGCGCGAGAGGCATCAGGATTCAATCCCACAGCCCGGATGCGATAGCCGATGGTAGTGCGCCATAGGAAGATGTATACCAGGACGGCCAGAAGCACGGCCAAAGCGGTCCCGGCGTGGAGGCGAGTGGGTACCAGACGCGGCAGATCGGTGGTAACAGAGAAACGAGCTGTTTGAGGGATAAAAGAACCTGCTTCGACTTGCATCGGGTCCATCAGGGGACCGCGGAGAAGGAAGTTCATGCCCTGCACGGCGATCATGTTGAGCATGATGGTGCTGAGGATTTCATTGACATTCAGGTAAGCTTTCAGGACGCCAGCAATGCCACCCCATATTGCTCCGGCCAGAAAACCCACCGTCAGACACAGGGGAATAATGGCCCAGCCAGGCCAATGAGATAAGGAGAGCGCCACCGCCGTGGCTGCGACTGCCCCGGCCACCAGTTGTCCTTCGCCACCAATGTTGAGCACTCCGCCGCGAAAGGCGATGCAGATGCCCAGGCCTACGAAAAGCAGGGGCGTAGCTTTGACCAGCGTATCGGCCAGGGCGTTGGAGCTGCCAAAGGCTCCGCTGACCATTGCCGAATAAGCCTGCAGTGGGTTCACGCCCAACAAAAGTAGCATGACCGCGCCGACCAAGAGGGCCAGTACGGTCGCATACAGGGGCGTGAGCGCCCAAAACAATGATCCAATGAACGGGCGGAACCTCGTACCTCTGGCAACCCCTTTGTGCATGACTCACCCCTTCAGCACGAAACAGTGGTAGCGCGCTCTCATCAAGGTTAGGGGGGCATTGGCAAGCGAGCCGCTGGGGATAATGTTATCATGAATCACCCGGCATGTCAAACCTCATCTGCCAGCCGGGTAGCCGACGGCAATGCCGTCGGCTACGCCCCGCCCGGCACGAGTCTGACATTGGATTCACATCAAAACAGAGGAATTTGTGCGCCGAACTGTTCGATGATAGGGTCCAGGCCGACGATGCGTTTCAGGTCATGACGGGTGAGGTCAGGGGCAGCGACAATCCGACGCAGGTGGCGATATTTGATGAACTGCCATCCCCCTCTGACGACGGCGCGCCGCAGCAGGGGATTGAACCACATTTTGTAATTGATCAACGAGGCCCGCCCACCTGGGATGACCAGACAGCGCACCTCCGCTGTCTCGGCTGCCTTGTCGAAGAGGAGGTCACCCAGAATCGCCGTCCAGCGCACAATGAAGGCGTAAGCTGGCACTTGTCCTTCAATCCAGACTACATCCCAGGGCTGGCTCGAAGTTATATCCCCTTCGGCCACGGTATATCCCAGTCGCCGGCCCAGGGAGAACAGTTGCTCCAGGACCTGTTCCCGCTCCCTTTCCCGGTGTTTGGGCAGGTCTTCCGGACGGAGTTGCCAGTATCCAGGTGTAATTTCCACTCCATAAGAGACCAGACAGGCGTCTATCAGCGAAGCCGCCGGGGTCAACAGGCCGGGGAAGCGCAGATACATTTGCTCCAGGAGCGCTTCTTTGCCTAGCGCCAGGCTATCGCGCAAGGATTCGTACACCGCCTCCTCTACCCGGTCGGCCAGGGGTGGTGAGACCCCGGCAGTGTTGGTCAGCCACCAGCGTAGGGGTTCTTCACCCGCAGACTCGCCCTCGCCGAGGTCGCCTGGTTCAGGGCCGCCTATACGCGCCAGTTCTGGACAGGTTTCCAGGGCATTGCTCACGGCCTGAGCCACGAACTCTCCCGGCTGTCTGTCGGCGGCGAACAGAGCTACAGCCTGGCGCAACAGCCCCTCGCGGGCCAGTTCGGCGTAGATAGCGGCATGAAGGTGCGACCAGGTCAGCGGTTCGCCGCGCAAACGTATGACCCGCTGGGCTGCGCCTACAGCAGTGCGGCGGATAGCCGCATCCAAAATATCCGGGACAGGGATTTCCTGTCCAGACCGTCTCTCCAGTTCGGGAGAAAAGACCAGGCGGTAATCCCTGTCCTGGCGCGCTTCGTCCACCTGCACAATGGAATGCTCCAGTTCGTAGCCTGCACTGTCCAGGGCCAGCAGCGAGACTTCGAGCAGGGGGAATTGTCTGGTGGTGAAAACGAGGACCACATGCCCATCGTCGCGCAGGGTTGGACGTAAGGCACGCCAGGCGGCAGTCAAAGCCCGGCGGTACCAATCCCAGTCGGGACGGCGATACTCGAGCAGCGGCTTCAAAGCGGCGGCGGCTTCCGGTCCCAGCAACCATCCGTTCCACAGATAGGACAGTGCCCAGAAGGGGTAATCGTATGCCGGTGGTACGGTAACGATGAGGGCTATGCTGGCGGCAGGCAATTCCTGACTCAGGCGGCGCACACTGCGCGCCTGGATCCGCACCTGATCGCTCAGAGGCAAGGCTGGGCTGGACATTGCCTGCCGGGCCAGTTCGCTGGCTCTCTGGAAAGTCAACCATACATTGCGTTCGATAAAGCGAGCAGGTGGACGCAGGCTTCGTGACCAGGCCATCTCGCCCTTGTCCTGCTCATCGGCAGCGTACAGGCTGTGACATTGCTCCAGACACCTCAGCAGTATCCACTTGAGCGCCTCCTGTTGTGGTGCATCAGGATACAGGGTTTCGACCTTGATCAGCAGCGTGGTCAGCGCGTGCAATGCGCGCGGGGTGTAAATATCCAGCAATCGTCGGGCCTGATCCCGGCCCGGATCCCCTGAAGGGGCGATGCGATCCAGCGTATACCAGTACGAAAAGCCACGGGGGTCAATGTGTTCCAAAGCCTCCAGGTCAGCTGGTCGGACAGGAACCAGCCCTCCGCTCCCGCAAGCCGGGCAATGGTAATATCTCTCTGTCGGCTCGCCGCGATCACGATTCCAGATCAAATATTCTGCTGGTACCGGACGGTGACACTGGATACACGGCGCACTGTACAGGGCGTTCAAATGCTCGCGGAGAGGACGGCCCGCCTTGAGCGCGTCGCCCAGGCGGGTGAGAGCGGCATCCAGGATCTGACGGTCGGCCAGGCCCGCCAGCCCGCGCACCGCCAGAATGGCGATGGGGTTGAAGTTCACAGCCAATACTGCCCGCCCTGCGGCCGCTGCCTCCCGGAGAACAGCCTCCCCCTCACAGAAAGGGTCGAGTACCTGATCACCGGGATTGGTGTAGGCGGCGATGTATGCCTCGGCTACCCCCGTCGGCATAGGACGAAGCATCTGAGCCAGAGGCCCTATCGGTTGCGCAACCCGTCCGGGCACAAAATGCTCAATTTGCGCCACCGCTGCACCCCTCACCCATTTTCAGTAGACGCAGTTTCCATACCGCGGATCTGCGCGCTTATGGAAAGCGCGGCTACCCCGGCCTCCAAAACCGTATTTTTGAAATCTTCTGCGTGCTTTACGTCTTGGCGAGAAAGCGGCTGAAGCCGCTACTACGAATGCTGAAATCTTCTGCGTGCTTTACGTCTTGGCGAGAAAGCGGCTGAAGCCGCTACTACG
>JANLFX010000014.1:0-12455 GCA_024653325.1 Anaerolineae bacterium | reverse complement strand
ACGAATGCTGAAATCTTCTGCGTGCTTTACGTCTTGGCGAGAAAGCAGCCGAAGCCGCTACTACGAATGCTGCCTTTCAACGTGGCCTGGTTGCAGATTCAGTACAGGTCAATCATGCGCGTGCTGCCCAGATAAGGCTTCGTCTGGTCCTCCACTTTTTCCAGCCTTTTCACGATATCGCGAATCCGAAAGGCCAGTTCTTCAATAGTCTGCAAGTCATTGCGCGCACTCTCCGAGAGACCCGGCTCTTGTTCCAGTAGCCACTGGGTCAGCCCCAGGATACCCGTCAACGGGTTGTTAATTTCATGGTGAATGGTCAGGCCAATTTGGCCAATGGCTGCCAGGCGTTCGGCTTTCACCAATCGGTCACGGGTTTCCAACAGTTCCTTGTTTTGCTGTTCAATCTGTTCAGCCATGTGGACTACGTCCTCGAAAAGGCGCGCGTTGGCGATGGCAATGGCTACCTGGCTGGACAAAATGTTGAGTGAGGTCAACAAGTCCACGTTGATCTCGGGCTGGCGGGTCATCGCCGCCAATGCCCCTACCAGGTTGGCTTTTACTATGAGGGGTACCACAGCGATAGATTGCACGCCGGTCAACTCTTGTATGGCGGCCGCCGCAGCCCGGCTGACTATTGGCCTGAGTATTTCATACAAGCTGTGAGTTATCTCGATCTTTCCCGTTCTGCCAGCCTTGATAGCCAGGTTCTCCGTAGCATCCAATGAAATACTGGCACTGAGCGGCACTCCGGCCAATAATTCGGCCTGCCGCACGATAGATGGTTCAAGACCGGCATATACCAGGTGGCCCAAAGTGCGTTCCTTGACATCTACTACAGCAACCAAAGCGAAGTCAAAGCCCAGGGTTTTCACCACCCCCTCGACAATGCGTTGTTGCGCAGCTTCCATACCCAGCGCACCGGCAATGGATACATCCACCTGGGAGGCCGCCAGGAGTTGTTTGTTAAGGCGCTCCAGGTGCTCGTTTGCCGCCTGCACTGTAGCAGCAGAACGCCTGATCTCTTCGTATAACCGGGCATTAGCGATAGCGATAGCCGCCTGGTCGGCAAAAGCACTCAGCAGAGCCACGTCCCGCTGGGTGAAAGTTCGTTCCGACGCTTCATCCACGATGCTGATCGTCCCGATAACCCGTCCCTGCCACTTCAGGGGCACAGACATGTTGGCGGTGAAAGGTTCGCCCTCGAATTTGGGTGACCGTCCCTCCCACTGGCTATAATTGTCCACGACCACAGGCTTGCCAGTCAGAGCCGCTTTACCACTCAACCCCTCCCCCAGTTTAAGGGTCATACCGGTGTAATCCCGCCACGGGATAGTGTTCACGGTGAGGACCAGTTCATCCCGTTCCGCATCGTATAGGTAAACGGCTCCTCCTTTGGCTTTAAGCAGCTTACTGGCCCGTTTCACGATGGCCTGCAACACTTTTTGGAGATCCAGTTCGGCAGTGATGTCCAACGAAGTAGCGTGTAGAGCGGCCATCTCCTCAAGGCGGTACTCCATCTCCTCGCGCAATTTGGAGTGAGCGATGGCGATAGCCACCTGACGGCCGATCATTTCCAGGAGTTGCCGATCCTCTGCCGAGAATTTGCGAGCGCGGCGGCCGGCCACTCCCAACACGCCCAGCACCCTATCTCTTACCTTAAGAGGAGTGAGGGCCAGCAGTCCCAAGTCCGCCTGTTGTGTTTCAGCCAGACCGCGAGGATCGTGCATTACGTTTTCAACAACCAGTGGCTGGCCAGTGAGAACCACCTGCCCACACAGACTTTCGGCTATCTGCAAGCCATCTAGATTGCGGGCCACGTCGGAAATAATACCTTGAGCTGCCTGCAAGCGCAATCGGCCAGCCTGCTCATCTACCAACAAGACGAAGGCCATGCCCACATCGAACAGGCTCAGGATTTGCTCTACTGCCACCTCCAGGACCTGGGAAAACTCAAGCGACTGACAGGTGACGGTGGCGACGGCATCCAGGGCGGCCAATTCGCGCCTGCGCCGTTTGCGGGTGAGATGATCTTCCGGAGTTGTCGGTGCAGTTGGGACTGAAATCTGTTCCGTATCGTTCATTTCCATACCAGAAGCTGATTAGCTGGCAAATTTCATAAGTTACCGCAGAGATCGCTGAGGGCGCAGAATTGAGAGAAATTGTTTTTGATTTCCTCGGCGTTCTCCGCGCCCTCTGCGGTGACTGATCCCGCGATTGTTGAGATTACAGCAGGATGGTTCAGAATGGGTTGACACTTTAGTCGGGCAACATACTGTCAGCGAATGGTGGAACGAATAAACGGATGGTCAGCATCGCGGTCTATTCGTTTATTCGTTGGATATTCGTTGACAGAGAAGTCGCCCAAGCCAAAAAACGAATGGAAAAACAGTGGGGGCTGATTTACCCACTGAATCTGGGCACAAGGCGGGGCTATTTTCTCTTGAGAATTTTTTCAGGGCTTCAAAAGTGTAAACCTATTTCTGCCAGAATGATGAACCATCCCTTATCAGTCAACTAATACCAAAAGGGTTGATTTCATTCAGCAACGATCATTGGCTATATTATACCACCTTGAAGGTTTTAAGGCAAACACCTGTTCTGGGGCTTGAGCAGCATCTCCAGCAAAGGCCACGCAGCCTGTACCGCGCGGGCGCGGTGGCTCACTCGATTCTTCACCATTGGATCCAACTCCGCCATCGTACATCCGTAATCGGGCATGTAGAATACTGGATCGTAACCGAAGCCGTGTTCTCCTCTGGGAGCGAAGGCGATTATACCCTCGCAACACCCCTCGGCGGTGTACAGCCGGCCATCAGGAACAGCAATGGCCACCACGCAATGGAAGCGGGCCGTCCGCTTTTCCCACGGCACACCTTCCAGGTTATGCAACAACAACCGATACCGATCCACATCACTGGCTCCCGGTCCAGCGTACCGCGCGGCGTGTATTCCAGGTTCACCTCCTAAAGCGTCAACTTCCAGCCCTGAGTCGTCGGCCAGAGTAAGAAGTCCACTGGCCTGGGCGTAGGCTCTGGCCTTGATGACGGCATTCTCCTGGAAAGAATTCCCGCTTTCCAACACCGGCAACTCTATCCCAATCTCTGTCAGGAAAACCAGGTCTGCCGGCAATCCGGTCAGCAATGCCCGGTATTCCCTTATCTTGCCCTGGTTATGCGTGGCTACCAGTAATTTCATGTTGACTAGACCTCCCAAATAGAGTAAAATTAAGACCATCTTGTAGCCAACACAGGGAGCAGAACATGCAGGCTTTCATCGCTTTTTATCAGAGTTATGCGCCGTGGTTGTGGTTGGGATCGGCGCTGCTGGGACTGGCAGTCGTTATCTGGTTGATCACGATCCAGATACGTTTGCAACGCGCCCTGCGCCAGTACCAGGCCCTTGTATCCGGCACTTCAGCGGGCAATCTGGAGGACGTGCTCAACGCACACATTGCCGAAGTGCGCCAGACGGTGACCAAAGTGCAGGAACTCGACGACCGTACCAGGCAGATAGATAAAACTTTACGCCACAGTATGCAGTGGCTGGGAATGGTGCGTTTCAACCCGTTCCGCGATACCGGGGGGGATCAAAGCTTCGCCATTGCTCTGGTAGATGGGTATGGAAACGGAGTGGTGATCTCCAGCCTGCACGCCCGTGACGGTACGCGCGTCTACGCCAAGCCACTGCGCCACTGGGAATCTACTTACACCTTAACCGACGAGGAAAAAGAAGCCATTGCTCGTGCCTATCAACAACAGGGTTGACTCCGGGCAATCTCAGTAGATTTTTGTAGCGAGATTTTACCGGAAACGACCCCTCAGCAAACGCATTAATCTGCCATCGCAAACAAAAACAACAAGAAGGAGCAGAGCATGTTTGGCAAAGAAAAAACCAAAGGTCCGGCCCAGATTGAAACCGTTATCGGCGCGAACACCAACTTGCGAGGTGATATCCGCAGTGATGGTGGGGTACGCGTTGATGGTGTCTTCGAGGGCACACTGCAGACCGCGGGCAATCTCATCGTTGGCGAAGGGGCTAAGATTATAGCCGACATCTCGGCCCATAACGTCTCGGTGGCCGGGGCGATCAAGGGCAACATCAGCGCCAATCGGGTGGAGATTCTATCCACCGGTCGGGTGTGGGGTGATATTACTGTGAACTCGTTTCTTCTGGACGAGGGGGGCTTTGTGCGCGGTGAGATTGTGATGCAAGGTGGAGAACCAGAGCCGCCACTCATTGAGCCACCCAAACCGTCCCAGGAGATATTGGACGCGGAAGTAGAACAGGTTTAAGCCTGTTCTACGAGTCGAGGTAGCGGAAAGCGTGGCCTGGGCATGGAGTGCCACAGGCCTAGCACGGCTACATACCCAAACCCGGCAGCGTAAAGCAGTAAAAACGGCACGGCATATAAATTGCCACGCAGGCAGGCTACCACTGCCGTGGCGAGAGCATAGAGAGCCAAAGTTGCCTCGCCCAGAACCAGCCAACTGAAAGGTGGATTATAATCTTTACCGCGCCAGCAATCCTCTCGCGATTCCAACCGGAATTTGGGAGTGCGCCAAAAGCTCCGGTTGCGGCCTAGCAGGGCTTCTACCACTGCCTGGGTGTTGCTCAGCGCCACCCCTGTGCCCAATAGGGCAAGCACAGGGAAGACAGCCCATCTGCGGCCCCAGTCGGCGTATAAAGCCTGTTGAGCAACCGCGTATAGCAGTGGTGGTCCGATACTGGCCAGACTGAGATAGGCCAGAGGTAAGCCAGGTATACCCCCCCACAGTATAAGCGGCAATGAAATAAGCAGCAACAACAGCATGAGGGGATGTACCAGATAGCTGCTGAGATGGATGAGCCCCTGGAAACGTTTGAACAATGGCTCACGAGCAGTCAACACTGACCACCCTATTTTGCGCAGGCACTGGATAGACCCTTTAGCCCAGCGGAATTGCTGTTGTTTGAACGCGGCCACGTGCGGGGGCACTTCCGCCGGCGATACTACGTCCGGAAGAAATAAGAAGCGCCAACCGCGCAATTGAGCTCGATAGCTGAGGTCCAGGTCCTCAGAAAGTGTGTCGCCCTGCCAGCCGCCGCTATCCTCAATACACGCTCGCCTCCAAATACCCGCCGTCCCGTTGAAATTCATCAAAAGACCAGCCCGCTGGCGCGCTGTCTGCTCCACTACAAAGTGACCATCCAAAGCCAGGGTCTGCGCGCGGGTGAGCAACGAATAATCGCCGTTGATGTGTCCCCAACGGGTTTGTATCAAACCCAGGTCCGGCTGCGCCAGAAAGTAGGGAATAGTGCGCCGCAGGAAGTCGGGGGCGGGCACAAAGTCGGCATCGAATACGGCAATGAACTCTCCGGTGGCCATGCTCAATCCGCAGGCCAAAGCTCCGGCTTTGAACTCGATACGCTCCTGGCGGTGGATAACGGTGATGTCCAGTCCCTGCTGACGGTGATAAGCGGCCCGTTCCTGAGCTATGGCAGTGGTGTCGTCGGTGGAATCATCCAACACCTGAATCTGCAAATGACTGCGGGGATAATCCAGCCGGGCCACGGCGTCAATCAAGCGGGCCACGACGTAGCGCTCGTTGTAAACGGGCAGTTGCACCGTGACCAGCGGGGTCGAAACCAGTGGCGGGAGGGGAATGGTATGTTTGCGGTGATACAGGTACAAAGACAGCAATACCAGTGAGTTGATCCCATACACGGCCAACATCACCGCTGCGCCGACGTAGAGCGCCCCCCAAAATGACACGTTGTTTCCGTCCTCCTTAGTATGATGGGCGATGTTCCAAAACAACGGGCCAAGTATATCACCATTCAGTCCAGCCGACAAATTCCTTCACTATTCACTTGTCAATTCCCGCAGCAGGTCCTGGTAACTGTTCATCGGAGCCACTGTGTGCAGGAATGCCCGGAGAGAGCCGGTCTGCTGGCGCAAGCGGGTCAGTTGCAGGCCGATAGGGTTCACCTCCTCGGACGCACCGGACGATGGGCTTGTAGCATAAGAACCATGAAAGGCAAAATAAGCCTGGTTCAGCTTGCGGATATAGTATCCCTGGGAGACGAGAAACTGGCGGCGTTCTTCCATGTAGGCCTCTGCCTCTTCGATCTGCCCAGCATCCAGGAGTTCTTGTACCCGCAAACGGATGGCGCGCATCTCCTGGGCGAAATCGAAACGCGCCTCATCAGGCTCCGCTTTTTCCTCAGTCGGAGGGGAGGGCGGCGGTAATACAAACTCCGGGTAATAACGGGCCACCACTAATTGGCTGACCTCCTCCCCGACCAGGCTGGCCACTGTCTCGTTCATCGTGCGTAGCTCCGGGCTGGCATCGTAGTTCCAGCCCAAGGGATGGAAAACGAGATAGTCATGGGTCCATTCGTGGGCCACCGCATCCATGAGCCAGTTGACAGATGATGTCTCGTACACCATCGCCGGGTAGGTAGAGAGACCACCGATGGCGGTGATCAGCGAGGAGACGTTAAAGGCAGCATCCACCCTATCCTCAATAGCCGCCCACTCCTCTAAAGGCACACCGGGATTGAGGTGTACTTCTTCCTGAACGCGGATCTCATCGCGCGGAGAGATGATCAGCGCCAGGGGCAGGGGTTCAAAGCGAAACTTTACCGGCGGCCATAGATAGCCCTGTTGACCCAAACCCTCAGCAATCAGCACCGCTTCCACCTGTTCGGCAACGATGTTTTCCACCAGGGTCGCCTGTCGGTCCTGCATCTGGCGCAGTTGATGCAGCTCGGCGAGGATGGGCTGCGCCGCGCGTTCAGCGGCCTCTCCCTGTTGCGCACTGTACACCTGATTAAGCTGCCACTCCAGCTCGCGGATGCGCTGCACGCGGTCCAGGTAATCCGTTACCAGGTCTTTGCGTTGGGCCTCGGTCAGGTAGGCCTGGGGGCTGGCCGCCGTTTGTGCCACCAAGTCCAGACCAGCGGTAGCTTCCCAGAGCACCAGGTCGAAGTGGCGACCGGCGACCAGGTAATTCACCTGCTGGCTGAAATAGGAAGCGGGCGGAACTGCGTCCGCCCGCAGGGCAATCAACAAGATCAGCAGGGCAACAGTCGTCCTGATGCCCCCTGCCTGTCGGAAAGACCCCCATTTCCGAAACAACGGCCGCAAAATGCTCATCCTAACCCGGCCCAGCCGGAACCAAACAGGCAAACCACAAAGGACACAAAGGGCACGAAGGAGACCACAGCTTGTACCTTTGTGTCCTTGGTGTCCTTCGTGGTTCATTTTCTTGCCCAAAGAGCGCGAATTTCATCGTCAAGGTACTACCCCTGAGATGGGCAAGTAACAGCACCTTCCCTCGGCAGGCGCACGGACGTTGCCCGCACTGCGGACTGCGCTTCACGACAGAGGACGTGCTCGAAGTTCACCACCGAGACGGTAATCACCACAACAACAACCGCCCACCTGACCTGGTGCTACTGCACGCCCACTGTCACGATGTCGCTCACCCAAAACGGTGTCAATGACAATGACCTTTCGACTGAAGAGTCGTGTGACGCGAAAGCCTGCCCTGAGCGAAGTCGAAGGGTGTCACGCACGGTTCGGGAGTGGCAGGGCGGTGGGCGACCGCCGCCCTGACCATTCGACTTCGCTCAGGGTATAGTTTTCCCGCACCGGGCTCTTCAGAGATACTCGCTTCCGCCTTCAGCCCTGTGCTCCCGAAACCGCCACCCTCGCCTTCGCTCGCCCCACGATGCGCGGTCGTTCTATCTGCAAGTCTGCCAGCAGTTCCCGAAAACCGGCCCAGTTGTAACTCCGCCGCTGGCTGCGTCGGTTTAACCACTTGTACAGTATCCGCATTGCCTGGTCAAAGAACTGCTTCAGACTCGCATAGTTGCCGATGACTCCGTAGTAGTTGTAGTAACCCCGCAGTTTGGCATTCAACTCCCTGAACAATTCCTTGTGGCCATACCAACACTTCACCCGACACCATTCGCTGAACCGCTTCAGCGACTCCCGCTGCCTCTTCTGTCATTTTTCGGGTTAAAATGTACCGGCAGTTTTCACCCAAGAGGTAGGGCGGCGGGTGCAGAAGCAATTGGGCTTGCGCCTGCGCCGGACGGCGGCATCTTGCTGACCAGCAATCGCGTGCCCGCCGAATGGCCTGACCTGTTCCGAGACCCGCTCCTGGCCTCGGCCGGATTGGATCGTTTGATGCACCGGGCAGAGGTGGTCATCATCCGCGGCACCAGCTTCCGCGCTCAAGGCCGCCCATGGCTAGAACAGGAGGTGCTACTGGATCAACAAAAGACCAGCATATAGACCGTCGAGCCGAGTCCGCCTCTGGATAACGGGTGGTACAATTTGGCCGAAAAATCGTGGTACATTCTTGCTGAAAAAGAGTGATACATTTACGTCCGGTAATTGACATTTTGATTGTAGCCCCAATTGAACCACTTGTCAAACCGTTTACAGCAACCCCAGCCACCCAGCGATCACCGGGCCCAGGCCAGCCATGTTCAGGGTGATGGGCAACAGCAACACGCCCATACAGTTCATCCGCCGCGAATGCCACAGCACCGGCAGCAGGCCGATGCCCGTCGCCGCCGTGGCCACCAGCAACCCGCCCCAGCCGGTGAGTCCCACGACAAGGACGATGAGCAAGACCAGCGTTCCCGCTGAGAGCCAGCGATAATCCACCCGCCCCACCAGAGCAACCGCACCCCGGGCCAGAATCAGCAGCAGAAAGAAGGCCAGCGCCCCACTGAGGGCCATCGCCCCCACGGCAGTCCAGTAGGTTTGTGGCGTATAAGGGGTGTACAGCCCGCTGAGCATGGACGCCATGCCCCCGCGCGTCAGGTGCAGGCCGGGGACGAACCACAGCAGCAGGCCGCCCACGTAATACACCACCTTGGCCGCGCCCTGCGAGAGCAGGAACAGCCGGTCATCGCGCTGGGCCGTGGCCTGCCCGGCCAGGAACCCGCCGATCCCCCCCGTCACCACCGGGAAGAAAGCGGCGAACAACCCGCCCAGTACCCCTGCCGCCACTCCACGGATGGCGAGCACTGGCGAGACGTCCACCGAGCGCGCGATGTGCTGCGGCGGCACTTGCGTCCCGGATAGCAGGTTGGTCAGTACCCAGGGGATGGCGAACAACCCCACGAAAGCGGGCATCAGATTCTGGAAAGCCATCTCCAGCGGCACCACACTGCGGTACAGGATGACGAATCCCAGCAAGCCGGACAGCAGAAAAGTGGCGATGCCGGCCAGCAGCGAGCGCCAGCCATCCCACAGCCGGCCCCAGGCGGTGGGCGCACGGTCGCTGCCCTTGGGCCACTCGGAAAGAAGCATGTAGGCAATAATCAGGGCCAGGATCCAGTGCAAATGCGGCTGGAGGATGCTGCGCAGTACAGAGAACACGCGCCCGGCGAAAGGGGCCAATGCTAGCAGGCAGGCTATCCCGCCCAACCCGCCGAGGCCGGTGAGCACCGTGGCTTCGTATCCCCGCCGTTGCATCAGATACTTCTGGCTTGGCAAAACGATGAATATGGTACTCTCGTCGGGGGCGGCCAGGAACACGCTGGGAATGGTGTTCAGGGTAGCGTAGCCGGTCACCAGGCCGAGCATGAGCATGGCCAGCCCATCGGTGGGGATTGCCCCCGGCCAGCGCAGCGTGACCAGGATGATCAACCCGGCGACGTTGTACACGTGCAGCGCCGGCACCCAGGCCACCAACGCCGAAAGCAACGTACCTGCCAGAGCGTAACCTACAAGCTGCAAAGGATGCATCGCTCTCCCCCCATCACGTCCTGCGGCATGAAAGCCACGTTACGGTAGTACGACCACGTCTACCCCCAGGGTGGGGATGATCTCCAGCTCACCCCGGTACTCGTCAATCTTACCGCTGACCCGTACCCACGCCCCATCGCCCAGCCGATCTTTATCCGGCACTGTCTCGTACACGTTGCTCCACAGCAGGAGGATGATACGCCCCGTGCCATCATCCAGGGTGAACTTCATCCCGGCGGAGAAGCTGACCGTGGCAACTACCGTGCCCTCGACGGTACGCTGCTGGCCCACGTCGGCGGCGGTGATCTGGCCAATGGCTGTCACGGTGACCTCCGGCGCCTGTGCCGCAGCCAGAATGACCACGTCATCGGCGGCCTCGGGCACCAGCTCCAGTGCCCCCTCGTACTCGTTGACCACGCCGCTGGCCTGCACCTGCGTGCCGACGCGCAGGTCCGCCCGATTGGGCAGCGCCCGGTATGTATCCTGCCACAGCAGAAGGGTGATCTGTCCCGTGCCGTCGTCCATGGTGAACGTCACGCCCTGGGAAAAGCTTGCCGCCTGGGTGATTTTCCCTTCCACAGTAAGCCTCTGTCCCACGTGGCCGGGGCCGATGGCGCCGATGGTGGTTATTTCTACGGCGGGCGTGGGTGTGGAGACCGGCGTGGGGGTCGAGGTTGGAGTAGCGGTGGGCTGCGGCGTGGCCGTGGGCGCAGGGGTGGGGGATGGCGTCGCGGTGCGTACTGCCAGCACGGTCACGTCCTTTCCGGCAGCGGGGATGATTTCCAGTTCACCGTGGTACTCTGAGACCTTGCCCCGGGCCAAGATCTCCGCCCCGACGACCAGATCCTCCCGCTGGGGCACAGCCTCGGCCACATCTGACCACAGCAGCAGTGTGATCTCACCCGTTTCATCGCGCATGGTGTACTTGACACCCACCGAGAAAGACGTGACCTGCGTAATCTGCCCCTGGATGACTACTTGCGTGCCCACATCATCCGCCGTGATGTCTCCAATGTCCACCGGCCTGTAGGTGACCTCGCGGGCACGCACGATCTGCACGTCCAATGGCAGCTCAGGTATGATTTCTAACTCGCCCTGGTACTCGGACACCAGGCCCTGGGCAGCGATTTGCGAGCCGATGATCAGTGCCTCCCGCCCGACGACAGCGCGGTCCACGTCCTGCCACAGCAGCAGGGTGATCTGCCCACTGTCGTCCTCAATCGTGTATTTCACTCCTGCCGAGAAGGGCTGCACCTCGGCGATTCGCCCCTCGATGCCGACCATCTGTCCCACGTCTTGGGCAGTGATCTCGCCGATAGCCCGTTGTGGGGCAATGAGCACCACTTCGTCCAACAGGACCAGACTGCCCGCGCTGTCCAGGGCGACTTGTGGAGAATCCTCGTACAGGCTCACCGCGCCCTGCACCTGCACGTAATCACCGGGGTGTACTTCGGGGAGCGGGCCGGTCAGGCGGATCAGGTCAGCGGGGATGGTCACATCTATCACGCCGGTGGCGTCGCGCACTTCCAAAATGGTCAATCCAGCGTAGGGAGTGCGCACGGCGCGCACCATGCCACGTACCATCACTTTCTCATACAGCCGGTCCAACCCGATCTGGTCAATGGGTGTTTCCGCATACTCCGGGCGCCGGAGAGCCACCCGCTGCGGGGCGTTGATCGTCAGGTAGGCGAAATCCTCCTTGACGCGCAACGTGCCCTCGACCGTGGCCTGATCGCCGATGGAGGGGATAAGTCCTGCATCCAGCATGGCTTGGGCTTCGGCGCGATAGGCGGTGACCAGCAGATCGCCACTGCCGTCCCACACCCAGAACTGCAATCCGCCCGTCTCGGGGTTGTAAGCCGGATAGCGGGTGACCGTGCCCTGTACTCGCACGTAGGCCCAGTTCATTGTGCTTTTGACGTCGGCGATGGGTAGGGTAGGGGGTTCGGCGCGGGTGGCGGCTACCCACAGGGCCAGCAATCCACCCAGAGCCAGGATGATGGCGAGTACCTTGACCATCCGCAGGCTGAGCCGCCGGTGAGCCGTTGCTCCGCAATAAGGACAGGTGTCCAGTGGCCCCACAAAGCGGCCACAACTTGGGCATTCACTCATAACTCGCTCTCCTTAATGCTGAAGTGTGCGGTAGCGGGGGATTTCCTGAAGGGGGACGTATTGAGTATAGCACAGGCTTTGGGGGTCTGTCAAAAAACTACCCCTTTGCATATAATTTACTCAGCGTTGACCTGCTTTTTACTCTGCTCTCATCCAGGGCATGTTATACTCTAAATAACCTGGAATCCTGTTTCTTTACAAAAGACGGGAGGGCTGGGTGCGATGTCTGGGAATCTGTCATATCTCTTGGTGATCGTGCTGGGACTTCTATACTTTTTACTAGAAGAACGGGAGGAAGTGGGATGACTGTTCACCTAGCGTATCTGGTGATTGCCTTTGCCGCCGGCGCAGTGCTGGGAAGTCTGCTCATGATGGTGCAGATGTCCCTGATGCAAATGGCCCGTGAAACCGACGAGCTTTACGCTGAAATCAGGGTTCACGAACACAGGTAAGCAGCGCCTGTTGACCGGTGCACCACAAAGGAGTGGTGATAGCTCTCTGTTCGGCGTGGGTCTTCGACCTGGCCGAGCATTTTATGTAACTATTCAGGGGTCATTGCGAGCCGCCCGTCAGAGCCTGCCCTGAGCGCAGC
>JANLFX010000149.1 GCA_024653325.1 Anaerolineae bacterium | reverse complement strand
AGGACGCAGCAGCGGTCGGCCGCTACGGGACAAACCTGCCCCGAAACTGAAACGCCCCCCGGAGGGTAAAAGCGCTTGAGTTTTATCGGCAAAGTGTGTATAATGGATTGTAGGACAAGCTGAAGCTTGTTCTACATAAGCCAGGATTATGTTTCACATGAAACAACAGATTACTATGACATCAAGCGCGCAGACACCCCCTGTCTGCGATTATGAGGGTTCCGGCTACCGTACCGATTTTTGGGAGGGAAAGGGCCGCGAATACGAGGACCTGGTCGAACGCATTGCCTTGCGCCGTCTGTTACCTCCGCGCGGTCAGTGCCTGTTAGAAATCGGGGCCGGCTTCGGTCGGCTGACCGAGTTATATGCTGGCTTCGAGCAAATTGTCCTTCTCGATTACTCCAAATCGCAGTTGCGCCAGGCCCAGGAACGCCTGGGACGCAGCGAACGCTACACCTACGTCGCCGCTGACTTCTACAACCCACCCTTTGTGGATAGCCTGTTCGACGGGGCGACGCTGATCCGCACCATCCACCATGCCCAGGACGTCCCCCTCGTGCTGCAACAAATCCGACGAGTGTTAGCCCCGGCGGGTACATTTATCCTGGAATTCGCCAACAAACGTCACCTGAAAGCCATCATCCGCTATTGGTTGCACCACCAGACGTGGAATCCCTTTGATCCGCAGCCGTTTGAGTTTGCCGAACTCAATTTCGATTTCCATCCGCAGTGGATGACTGAGCGTTTACGCGAAGCGGATTTTATCATCGAACGCCGCCTGACTGTCTCCCATTTCCGTGTGCCGTGGCTGAAGCGGTGTATACCCCCGCGCCTGCTGGCTGCTGCGGATGGACTGGTGCAGTGGACCGGCGAGTGGTGGCAGCTATCACCCAGCGTCTTCGTCCGCGCCCGACAGGGAAAATCTGGCCCGCCGCCCTCTCCTGATGGCTTTTTCCGCTGTCCTCGCTGCGGCGGAAAGGATTGGCAGCACTCCCAGACCATGCTGGCCTGCCAGACCTGTGGCGCTCGCTGGGCGATTGACGACGGCATTTACGATTTCAAGTCGTCACTGGATTGACCCAGAAGAGCAAGAAGCGTGTGTAGAGAATTTCGTCACTGGCCCGTGGCTCTGGCTTTGGCCATTCCCCCTCTTGTCCTGTTCTGGCCTTTTGTTTTCGGGAGAAAGGTACTTTTCTGGGGCACGCCCCTTCTCCAGTTTTATCCCTGGCGCGAGCTGGCGATACAGATATTGCGTTCCGGCCAGTTGCCCCTGTGGAATCCCTATCTAGGCAACGGTACCCCCCTGGCCGCCAACCTGCAATCGGCGGTATTTTACCCGCTCAATTTCCTATACTTGTTTATTCCCGTGCACTGGGCGATGGGCTATACCGCCGTTCTACACGTGCTGTTGAGCGGGTGGTTTATGTATTTTTATGGGCGCACGCTGGGATTGAGTCGCTTTGCCAGTGTGATCGGCGGGTTGGCCTACGCCCTCAGCGGATACATGGTTGCCCGTTTGGGGTTTCTCACCGAAAACGCCGCTTTCCCCTGGATCGCTCTCTTATTCTGCCTGTCTGAACGGTTGGTGTGCCACCGCAACTGGCCCTCAGCTTTGATGCTGGGCTTGGCCATCGGCGTGCAATTCCTGGCCGGACACGCTCAAACGTGGACATACAGCATGTGGGCTGTGGGATTTTACACACTGTTCCGTGCCTGGCAGGAGAGCAAAAGGCAAGGGGCGAGTGACAAGATAAAGGTAGGGGTCCTGTTCGCCCTGGCGGTACTGGTCGGCGCGGGGGTGGCGGCGGTGCAGGTTTTGCCCACCTGGGAACTGACCCGGTTCTCGCAGCGAGCTTCAGGGTTGGACTGGGATTTCGCCATGCAATATTCTTTCTGGCCATGGCGAATGCTTACCCTGTTGGCTCCCGATTTTTTCGGTAATCCGGCGCATGGCGATTTTTGGGGTTACGCCACTTACTGGGAAGATGCAGGTTATATAGGAGTATTACCATTGGGGCTGGCCCTATTTGCCATAGTGCGGTGGGGACTACTCCGCAAAAGGGGCAGAAAAGGGGATGTGGTGGCATTGCAGGTAGTGCCTCTGTTGGGCAGCCTGGCCGTAGGCTCGCTGGTCCTGGCCATGGGCAAGAACACACCCGTTTTTCCCCTGGTATACCGTTACGTGCCCGGTTTTGGATTGTTTCAGGCCCCGGCTCGGCTGCTCTGCATTTACACCCTGGCCATGGCCACCCTGGCGGCCATCGGTGCAGAGCTGCTGCGCCCCGGCGTGCGGCTCCACGCTTTCTGTCGGCTGGCTCTCGTCAGCGGAGCGGGGATGCTTTTGGCCGCGCTGGCAGGCCGTTTCCTGTTCGCCGGTATTCGCGCCACTTTCCTGATAGCAACGGCTCGTTTTGCCATGTTGTTCACTGCCTCAGCGATCCTGATGTTGTTACAACGCCCATCCCGAACTTGGTGGCCGGTGCTGGTGGTTTCTTTCGTCGCTGCAGACCTGATTATCGCCGGCTGGGGATTGAATCCGGGGACCGATCCCCGCATCTATGGTGCGACCACCGCCAGCGGCACCGTTATCGCCGGGCAGGAACCGGCCCGCACATTTATCTTCCACGATGCCGAGTATGCCATCACCTTCAGCGAGAAATATCTGTCGTTTCAAGATTTTGGTCAATCAGACCTGGAACATTGGTGGGGGATGCGTGAAGCACTCCTGCCCAACCTGGGGGTCATTGAGCGCCTGCCCAGTGCCAACAACTTCGATCCGTTGCAGGTGGGGCGCATTCATGACCTCCTCGCGCTGGCCGACGACCTTCCGTCGGTGGATGCCCTGCGCCTGCTGGGTCAGATGAACGTGGGATATGTCATCACGGGAACCACAGATGTATCGCTGGTCGGGCTGGACCTGCTCCACGCTAACCAGGACATCGCCATTTACCGCAATCCCTACGCTTTACCCCGGGCCTGGATCGTGCCCCAGGCGCAGGTGATTTCCGATCCGTCCGCACTGCTGGCCCAATTGACCGACCCGGCCTTCGATCCGCGCCATCTGGTCCTGTTGGAACAAGAAGCGGCGGCCCCATTAGACAACTATGGGTTACTGGTTTCAAGTTCCGAGTTGACCTTGCGCGAATGGCCGAATAAGGTTACAATTACAGTCCCGCCCGATGCGGGGGGGTATCTTGTGTGCGCCGACACCTGGTACCCCGGTTGGCGGGCCTATGTAGATGGTGTCGAGGCTGAAGTGTTACGGGCCAATTACGCTTTCCGGGCGGTCGTCCTGCCACCAGGGGCACACGAAGTGGTTTTCGTTTACCAACCCCGCTCGTTTTTGGTCGGTGGATTGATCTCGGCGGCGACACTGGGGATAGCAGCCCTGCTTGCCCTGATCCACTTCTTATGTCGGTGAAGAAGGGACAAGAGTGATGCCTCATCACCGGCAGGGTAGACAATTTCTACTCTTGGGGATCATCGTTCTGCTGGCCCTGACCCTCAAAGGAGCCTTGCTGGCCACCAATGTCGTGCCCTTCAACTCCGATGAGGCGGTAGTCGGTCTGATGGCCCGCCACATCCTGCTGGCCGGAGAGCGAGCGGTGTTCTATTACGGTCAGGCCTACATGGGCAGTCTGGATGCCTGGTTGATCGCCGGGGCCTTTGCCCGGTTTGGTATCTCGACGTTGACCATGCGCCTGGTGCAGGTGTTGCTTTTTAGCGGCCTGCTGGTGTCTTACTGGCTGTTAGCCCGGCGCTTCTGCAACAGTGAAGGGGCGGCCCTGCTCGGCGCGCTTTACATTGCCCTGCCGCCGGTGTTGCTCACCCTGTACACTACGGCCACGCTGGGCGGCTACAACGAGGTGTTGTTGCTGGGCAATCTGGTGCTCCTGCTTGCCCACGATTTGGCTGAGGGGAGGGAGTCCTGGCTTCGCTGGCTGGCTTTGGGCGCGGCGGCGGGGCTTGGATTTTGGACGCTGGGCCTGATCGTCGTGTATTTGGTGCCGGTGGGGCTTTTTCTGCTCTGGCGGCTGCGACGGCATCCGTGGCGGAGGTATCTGCTGGCCGGGCTGGCGTTCCTGGTTTTCAGCAGTCCGTGGTGGGTGTACAATTTCACCCATGGCCAGGCCGGCTTGCTCGTGCTGCGCAACCCACCAGTGACCGACAGCCGACTATCTCCCGTCCTGCCGCCAGGTACCCGTCTGGCCGGTTTTTTCCTCATCGGCCTGACCGGGCTGTTGGGGCTGCGCTATCCGTGGTCTGCGGAGTGGGTATCGTTGCTATTGAGCCTGCCGGTTCTCGTTTTCTACGGGGCGGCTGTGGCATACGGATACTCTCGCTGGCGTGCCGATCGCCGTTTCGGGCATGACAGTTACGGATTACTGTGGTTGCTAGCTGGCTCTCATATCCTGTTCTTTGTGGGTACGCGGTTCGGCAGCGATCCAACGGGACGCTACCTGCTTCCCCTGTATGTACCGGTAAGCATTTTTAGCGCGGATCTATGGGGCGAGCTGAGGCGGCGCAGCCGGATGCTTTTCAGCGCGGCGCTCATCTTCGTGCTGACCTTCAATTTGGTGGGGCATGTCTGGGGCGCGCGGGGAGCGGCGAAAATCACCACCCAGTTCAACTCTCGCTTCCAGTTCGATAACACCCATGATGCCGAACTCATCGCCTTCCTGCTGGATAAAGGCCAGCCCTATGGATACAGCAATTACTGGGTGTCCTACAAAATCGCTTTTCTATCCGACGAGCGGGTAATCCTCGCCCCCCGGCTGCCTTACAAAGAGCATCTGATTTACGACGAGAACGACGACCGCTACCCGGCGTATACCACCCGGGTACGGGAAGCGGACCGTGCAGTCTACGTCACCAGCAACCAGCCAGCCCTGGACGCGCTGCTGCGCGAGCGATTCGCGGGCCTGGGAATCGCGTTTCAGGAGCAGGAGATCGGCCCGTACCGGGTGTTCTACGGGCTTTCGTCCAACGTGTCCCCCCAGGAATTGGGGTATTAGAAGGAGCAAGAATGTCCAACGCTGTTATCGTCCCCACTTACAACGAGAGGGAGAACATACGTCTGTTGGTGGAGCAGCTTCTGACGCTGCCCATCGAGGTACACGTCATCGTAGTGGATGACAATTCCCCAGACGGCACAGGCCTTATCGCCGACGAATTGGCCGCCGGCAACTCCCACGTGCGAGTGATCCACAGACCGGGCAAGCTTGGCCTGGGCACGGCCTACATCGCCGGTTTCAAGCTGGCGCTGAATATGGGCGCCGAGTGTATCCTGACCATGGATGCCGACTTTTCCCATCATCCCCGCTATGTGCCCGACTTGGTGGCTGGCAGTCGCCAAGCTGATCTGGTCATCGGGTCGCGCTATGCACGGGGTGGTGGCACCCGGCACTGTACCTTGCCCCGCAAAATGCTCAGTTGGGGGGCCAACGCTTTCGCCAAGACTGTGCTCTGGCTCCAGGCTATGGATTGCACTGCCGGGTTTCGCTGTTACCGGCGGGAGGTGCTGGAGAGCATTGACCTGGACTCCATTTTCTCCGATGGGTATTCATTCCTCATCGAGATGTTGTATCGTGTACAGTGCCAGGGCTGGCGAGTGACCGAGGTGCCCATTATTTTTGAGAACCGGCTGCGCGGAGCTTCTAAAATTTCACGCCAGGAGATCCTGAAAGCCTTTTATACCGTCGTGCGCCTGGGCGTGGAACGTCTTTTTGGAACCGCTCCGCTACCGGCGGCGTCCCGACAACAACGGTGAGACGATGGCTTTAGAGTATGTTTCCTGCAACCTGTGCGGTTCCACGGACTGGGCCGTCCTTTATCCCAGCACATTGCCCGAAAACGAGAGTGACCATGATGTGGCCCGCTTTAACTGCACCAGCTCCAGCTACGGTCAACACTACACTATCGTGCGCTGCCGCCAGTGCGGACTGGTGTACACCAACCCCCGGCGCAAGGCAGGCGACATTCTGGACGATTACGAGCACGTGGAGGACAAGCTATATCTGGAGGAACGGGAGGGGCGAGTGCTCACTTTCCGGCGCAACTTACGACCTCTGGAGCGTCTCTCCCCACCGTTGGATGGCGCTCGCCTGCTGGATGTAGGCTGCCATATAGGGGTATTTGTCGAAATAGCCCGTGAACGGGGCTGGGATGCCTGGGGCGTGGAGCCATCTCACTGGGCTGCGGCCCAGGCGCAGGAACGAGGATTGCGGGTCATTACCGGCACGCTGCGTCAGGCCGCTTTCCCACCGGATTCATTCAACGTGATCACCATGTGGGATGTGATCGAGCACCTGCCCGACCCGCGAGGGGAAATCGCAGAGGTTTACCGCCTTCTGAAGCCGGGTGGTGTACTTGCCGTGCATACCATCAATATCGAAAGTGCTTTCGCCCGACTGATGGGTCACCGCTGGCCCTGGCTGATGGAAATGCATCTTTTCTACTTCTCGCCGCGCACCTTGCGGCGGCTGATGGAAAGCGTGGGTTTTCAAGTGCTCCGCTGGTCCAACCAGGGCCGTTACCTGCACCTGGGCTACCTGGTCTCCCGATTGGAGGCGTATACCCCAGTGCTATCCCGCATTCTGACCCGTGCTGTACGCATCCTGGGACTGCACCACCTGGCTGTGCCCGTCAACTTTGGTGATCTGTTCACCATGTTCGCACGTAAGCCATCATGAAACGGTCAGCCGATTAACTCGATATTGTTAGATGTGCCGTGTGGTGACTACCTCACCCATCCCCACCCCGGCCCTCCCCTTCCCTCTCC
>JANLFX010000148.1 GCA_024653325.1 Anaerolineae bacterium | reverse complement strand
ACGCAGCAGCGGTCGGCCGCTACGGGACAAACCTGCCCCGAAACTGAAACGCACCTGTGACTGTCACCTGATTTGCACATTTTGGGCGAACATGCTATAATATTTTTTGGTTATAGAGATGTGCTGGAAAAGTGGGCGCTCCCCACTTTTCTTGCTGTCAGGGACAGTGAGGTTTTGGGTAAAGATGTTTACTGACGAATATCACCAGAATAACGGATGGAGTGTCCATTTTATGCAACAAACGGCAGTGGCGGAGTCTTGCCAGCAATACACTGCCAGGAGGATCGGTAAGTGAAGAACGATTTTCTGGCCGCTTTTAATCAAATCTGCAGCGAACGTAACCTGCCGAAGGATGTCGTGCTCGAGGCCATCGAAGCCGCTCTGATCCTGGCTTATAAGCGTCACTTCAGCTCGGCGCAAAACGTTGTAGCCAAGATTGATTCGAATACCGGAAAGGCGCAGGTATTCATCGAAAAAACAGTTGTCGAGCACGTCCAGGATGACCGTTTCGAAATCAGCCTTGATGCGGCACGCCTGATCAATCCGCAGGCGGAGATTGGTCAGGTGATGTTAGTGGAAAGCACGCCTCGTGAGTTCGGGCGCATCGCTGCCCAAACGGCAAAGCAGGTTATCTTGCAACGCATCCGCGAAGCAGAACGTGATGTGCTATTCTCCAGTTATGCCGAGCGCGAGGGGGAGATCATTAACGGTACCGTGCAGAGTATCACTCCGCAGGCCATTACTCTCAACCTGGGCCGGACCGAAGCTATATTGCCCCGCAGTCAACAGGTGCCTGGGGAACGGTACCACCTGCATCAGCGCGTGCGCGCTTACGTGCTTGAGGTGCGCCGCGGCAATCGTGGTCCACAAATCGTGGTCTCCCGCACCCATAAGAATATGCTGCGCCGTCTTTTGGAATTGGAAGTACCGGAGATCTATAACGGTATAGTGGAGATCAAGGCTATAGCCCGCGAGGCCGGGTCCCGTTCTAAGGTGGCAGTCGCTGCTTTGCAGGAAGGGGTTGACCCAGTGGGTTCGTGTGTGGGCATGCGGGGAGTGCGTATCCAGTCCATTGTGAATGAATTAGGCGGAGAAAAAATTGACGTCGTGGAATGGAGTCCAGACACGGCTACCTTTATAGCTAACGCCCTCAGCCCGGCCAAGGTGAGCAGCGTTCTGCTGGATGAGCATGGCAACGGGAATACGGCGACGGTTATCGTCCCCGATGACCAGTTATCACTGGCGATCGGCAGAGAAGGACAAAATGCCCGTCTGGCGGCCAAATTGACCGGTTGGCGTATTGACATCAAGAGCGCATCGGAGGCGGCAGAGGAAGCCGCACGCCGCGCTGCGGAGATTGAGGAGAAGCGTGACCTGTTGGCCCTGGCCGAAGCCATCCTCTTGGGCAAAGAACAAGTCCCTGCTTCCACTGTGGAAGAAGCTACTCCGGCTGAGGTCGAACTGGTTTTTGACATGCCCATTGAAGAACTCGGGTTAAGCACTCGGGTCTATAACGTGCTGGCCCAGGCCGGTATTACCGAGGTGGGGCAGCTCATCCAACGCCTTGTCACTTCCGAAGCTGAGCTATTGACCATCTCCGGATTGGGCCCGAAGGCACTTGATGAGATTAAAGAAGCTATTCAGGTGAAGGGCTTCTCTATCGTCGCTCCGGTTGTCCCTGAACCGGTGGAAACCGTCGAGGAAGCAGTGATGGTGGAAGAGCCGGCCCAGGTGATGGAGGTCGAGCCTGAACCTATCGTGGAAGAATTATCTGAGCCTATAGCGCAGGAAGCAGTGGAAGTCGTCGGGGAGGTAAAGGGCGTAACCGTCCCAGTGGTCGAAATCGAACCGGCAGTCGAGGAGAAAGAGGAGGAGCAGGCCTTGGAGTGGGAGCCTGAGGAAGAGATCTTCGAACTCGAAGAGGACGATTTTGAAGAAGAAGTGGGCGGAAAGAAAAAGAAAAAGGAGCGCAAAAAGAAGCGCGTCCATGTGTACGGCGAAGTGCTGGGTGAGGTGGGCAAACGACGGCGTAAGCCTGGTCGCCAACGTAAGGGTTGGGAGGATTATATTGACTGATGTCGCCTAAACACGTGCCACTGCGCACCTGCGTGGGTTGCCGGCAGGTGCGTCCCAAACGGGAGTTGGTGCGCATCGTGCGTACTCCTGAAGGGACAATAGAGGTTGACCAACGTGGGAAGAAATCAGGGCGAGGCGCTTACCTTTGCCGAAGTCGAAGCTGCTGGGCCAGAGGACTGGAAAAAGGCGGGATCGAGCATGCGCTAAAAACTCGCCTGACCGAAGAAGAACGGGCTATGTTGTTAGCCTATGCCGAATCATTGCCCGCTGACAATGTTGCGCAATCCGACCCCGGATAATTGTAGGTCGGGTTGCCAACCCGGCCTACAGCAGTGTGAATGCAGGAGGAAGGGGGATGGAGAGTTATGGTGGAAGAACGGACGAGAGTAGTAGTCATACCAGAATTTCTGACCGTTCGTCAGTTGGCCAATCTGATGAGCGTCAGTCCTATAGACATAATCAAGGAGTTGATGAATGCAGGGCTGATGGTGAACATCAACCAGCAGATTGACTTCGATACAGCGGCCATCGTGGCTCAGGATATGGGCTTCGAGGTTCAGCCGGAGTCCCCTTTGCAGGTAGAGGTGGTGGAAGAGGCCGCTGCTCCCGTCAAGCAGCAATTCATTGCTGGCGAGGCCCCGGAGGACCTGGTGTCCAGGCCGCCGGTGGTTACCATCCTGGGCCACGTGGATCATGGCAAAACCAAGTTGCTGGATGCTATTCGCCATACCAACGTGGCTGAAAGTGAGGCAGGGGGGATTACCCAGCATATCGGAGCATACCAGATTGTCTATGACGGCAAACCGATCACGTTCCTGGATACTCCTGGCCATGAAGCGTTCACTGCCATGCGGGCCAGGGGGGCTCAAGGAGCGGACATCGCCGTCTTGGTAGTGGCTGCCGACGATGGGGTTCAGCCGCAGACCATTGAGGCTATTGCTCACGCGCGGGCAGCACACGTGCCCATTATTGTCGCTCTCAATAAAATAGACAAGCCCAATGCGAATCCCGATGTGGTGAAACAACAACTGGCTGATGCGGGCCTGGTCGTGGACGATTGGGGTGGTGATGTGATTTGCGTGCCGGTGTCGGCCAAGCACAAGATTAACATAGAGGAATTATTGGAAAACATCCTGCTTGTCAGTGAGGTTGCCGAGTTGAAGGCCAACCCTAATCGCCCGGCCGTAGGCACTGTGGTCGAGGGCAGGTTGGATAAAAGCAAGGGAGCCATGGCTACCATCCTGGTGCAAAACGGCACGTTGCGCGTAGGGGATGCGGTGGTCATCGGGGAGATTTATGGTCGCGTGCGGGCCATGTTCAACGACAAGGGCAAGCAAGTAAAAGAGGCCCCGCCTTCAATGCCGGTAGTCATTTCTGGCTTGTCCGACGTGCCCACGGCCGGCGACATCCTGGAAGTGGTGGAGAATGAACGGACGGCACGCATGATCGCCAATAACCGGGCTGCCAGGCGTCAGGAAGCGGCTGCCCGACCAACAAGAGTTTTCACTCTGGATGATTTGTATAATCAGTTCCAGGCAGGTCAGGTCAAAGAATTGAACCTGATCATCAAAGCGGATGTGCAAGGGTCTATTGAACCTATCGTCACCTCGTTGCAGAAACTGGGTGATGAGTCCCTCCAGGTCAATATTCTGCACCAGGCTACCGGCAACATCACCGAATCGGATATCATGCTCGCCATTGCTTCTCGAGCCATTGTCATCGGTTTCAATGTGACGGTGGACCCGGCTGCGCGACGGATGGCTGAAAGTGAAGGGGTGGACGTTCGCGTTTATGATATTATCTACCGGCTCATTGATGATGTAGATAAGGCGCTCAAGGGCTTGTTGGAGCCGGTTTATCAGGATGTGGTCACCGGCCATGCTGAAGTGCGGGCTGTTTTCCGTATCTCAGGCGTGGGCAGAGTGGCCGGCGCGTACGTGCTGGATGGCGAGATTGCCCGCAATTCCCTGGCCAGAGTCCGCCGGGGTGAAGAGGTGATATACAACGGGCGAATCGCCTCCCTCAAACGTTTCACCGAGGACGTGAAAGAAGTGAAGGCCGGGTTCGAATGTGGAATAAGCCTGGAAAAGTTCGATGATTTCCGGGAGGGAGATGTCATTGAGGTTTATCGAAAGGAGCGGGTCAGCTAACCCTGACCGGATGTCATGTCAAAGCGCCGACAGAAACGTGTAGGTGAGGCTATCCACCACGAACTCAGCGATTTGCTGCTGCGTCGCAGTCGTGATCCCCGGCTACAGGCGGTCACGATCACCGATGTACGCATCAGTTCTGATTTGCGCTATGCACGTGTTTACGTGACTACACGGGGCGATAGCGAGGAGCGGAAACTGGCCTTGCAGGCTGTGCAGCATGCTACCGGTTATTTGCGTGGTGAACTGGCCTCCCGCTTATCCCTGCGTTTTGTACCCGAGCTTGCTTTCTTCCTGGACGAGTCCCTCGATCATTATGACCATATTGAGTCTTTACTAGTGGAAATCGGCACTGAATCTGAGGTGGGAGAATCCTCAGACAAGGCTTCTGACCTGCAGCCCGAGTGATTTTCTCGTTGATTCGCAGCCGATTGGGGAAAGGGAAAGACTGGCCATGGAAACAACCCCAGAGGTTTTGATCAACAAGGCACAGCGCATTCTGCTCATCTGTCATACAAACCCGGATGGCGATGCCGTGGGATCACTGTTGGGGATGGGTTGGGCCATGCGTGAATTGGGTAAGCAGTGTGTCCTGGCCTGCAGCGATCCTGTGCCTCCGATTTACCACTATCTGCCGGGCAGTGAGATGGTGACCAGCCAGCCGCAGGGCCCTTTCGATCTGATTATTACTCTTGACTGCAGTGACTTACGGCGTCTGGGATCAGTCTACGAGTCCTCACATCTGTCCGGAGTGCCCATTATCAACATTGACCACCACATCACCAATGCCAATTTCGGGACGGTTAATCTGGTAGATGCGAAGGCCACTTCTACGGCGGAAGTGGTCTTAGGGCTATTGCGGCATCTGGGAATTTCTTTGAACCAGACGATTGCCACTTGCCTTTTGAATGGGATCGTCACCGACACGCGCGGCTTCAGCACGCCAAATACCACCCGTAAGTCTATGGAGGCGGCCATTGCTTTGATGGATGCCGGTGCGCCTCTGGCCAAGATCACCGATCAGGTGTTCAATCGCCGCCCCCTGGCCGACATCCGCCTGTGGGCAGAGGCGTTGCATACCGTTCGTTTGGAAGGACCTATCATTTGGGCGGAGATCACTCCTGCTATGCGTTTGGAGTGCGGTTTTACCGAGGAAGGCGATGCCGGGCTGGCTAATTTTCTGATTACGGCCAACGAAGCGGAGATAGCTGTAGTATTTAGCCAGCAGACTGATGGCAGGATTGAGGTGGGGATGCGTTCCGTGCCCAGTGTAGACGTGTCTACTGTGGCCCTTGATTTCGGGGGTGGTGGGCACCCCCAGGCAGCAGGCTTCAGCATCAACGGTTCTCTTGGTGAGGTGCGGGAACAGGTGATCGCTGCTTTGAAACAGGCCTGGTTGGAACAAAATTCCTCGTCCTGAACACCCTCTGGCCTTCACAGTTGCAGGTGAGCGGGTATCGCCCCTGTCCTCCGGCGGGGGCGTTTCTGCTGAGTCGGGTGGAAGGCTTTTTACCGCCAAGGACACAAAGTCCATGAAGGCAATACTCAAGAGAAGAACTCTTTGTGTCCCTTCGTATCCTTCGTGGTTTTTCAGTAAAGTCGGTGATGCAAACATCCTCGAGGCAAGATTCAAAGCGAAACGAACTCAGCGGGTTATTGCCGGTGGATAAGCCGGCCGGATGGACTTCTCACGATGTCGTGGCCCGCGTGCGGCGCCTGCTGGGCGTGCGTCGCGTCGGACACGCTGGCACTTTGGACTCCATGGCTACGGGCCTGCTCCTGTTATGCATAGGGCAGGCTACTCGGGTTGCCGAGTATCTGATGCAGAGCCCAAAGGTTTATCGGGCGCAGATTCGCCTGGGAGTCACTACCGACACCGATGACGCTACCGGACAGGCCATCGTCCAGCAGGACGTGGCCGTCGGCGAGGAAGCCGTGCGCAGGGCCCTGGCCGGTTTCATTGGTACTATCCAGCAAGTACCACCCCGGTACGCAGCGATCAAACAGGACGGTCGTCCGTTGTATAAATGGGCCCGGGCCGGGATTGAAACCCGGCGCGAACCGCGCCCGGTGACCATACACCGTATTGATCTGCTGGCCTGGGACTCACCAGACCTGACCATCGAGGTCACCTGTTCGGCGGGTACTTACATCCGTGCTCTGGCCCGGGACCTGGGAGAGCTTCTGGGCTGTGGCGGCCATCTGATCAGCCTTGTCCGTCTGGCCAGCGGCCACTTTACCCTGGAGCAAGCTTTCACCCTGGAAGAGGTGGAGGTGGCCAGCGCCGCAGGTCGGGGGGCGGAGTTGCTGTTGCCTGTGGACGCGGCCTTGTGCGATCTGGAGATAATAACTGTGGACGCTGAAGCAGAGCGGCGTATCCGGCAGGGACAGCAAATAGCTGGTCCTCTCCCCATTGAGGTCGGTGCAACGCCCATGCGACGGGCTTACTCTGCCGCCGGAGAATTGCTGGCTATTCTGGTTTACGATCAGCGCACCGGTCGCTGGCAGCCACGTAAAGTTTTCGCCGTAAACTCGTAACGCGGCATTATGAATTTTAAAAATTTAATCTGTTAGCCTTGCCGCGATTGAAATCGCCCCTC
>JANLFX010000147.1 GCA_024653325.1 Anaerolineae bacterium | reverse complement strand
AGGTCTCCGCGGCCAGGGCCCAGCAGCAACTCGCCCCCAAAGTGAAATACACCCGATCCCCCTGGCTACACCAGGAAAGTCATGGTCATTCCGACCATCGCCATTATCGTCCCGAGGATGGCTCGTCGGCTGATGTGCTCTTTAAAAACCCAGTGCACCAGGGGTAGCAGGATCACCGGGCTGAGGGACATCAATGTGGAGGCAATGCCCACATGGGTTAACTGGACTGCGGCCAGCGAAAGCGTCATGCCGATGAACGGCCCTGCCAGCGCCCCACCCAGAATGGCCCGCCGGGCGCGTTTGTTCCGCAGCCCTTCGATAGTGGACCGTACCCGACCCTGAAGCAAGGCTCCAAGCCAGACCACCACCGATGCGACCAGAAGCCGCATCAGGCTCGCCGACAGCGCGGGGAAATCACCGAACATCCCTTGTTTGGATAGAATTAGCCCTGAAGCCTGCCCCAACGCGCCGCCCAGGCCGCATAGAACACCGACCAGGTAGTGGCGGGAATCGCCTGCCTGGGGAGTTGTACTGCTCCGTTCCGAGACTACCCAGGCGACGCTGCCCACGGTCACGACAACCGCGCTGATCTCCATCAGGCTTAGCGTCTCGTGCAGGAAAACCCAGGCCAGCAGTGTACTGATCACCGGCACCAGGGTCATCAGCAGCATCGAAAGGCGCGTCCCGATCAGGGTAAAGGCGTGGAACAGCAGTCCATCTCCCACCACCAGCCCGGCAATCGCCGACAGGCCCAACCATCGCCAGCGACATGGCTCCGCGTGAATCGGCAGCGCCTGGCCCTGCCACAATAGATGGGTAGCCGATAGTAACAGCGCGGCCAACGACAATCGGATTCGGTTGACAATCTGGGAGCCTACCTGTTCACTCGCCATGGTGAACAACAAAGAGGTGATAGCCCAACATATGGCTGTAATGAGAGCGATGATTTCGCCCAGGTAAGCGTTCAAAGCCGGATTTCACCTTTCGTGTCAGCGTTGTAATCTCAGTGCGCGTGTCCGGTTGACCTCACCCCCGTCTGCGTCGGCTTCCCCCCAAGTCCCATGCGCAGCAGGAGGGCTATGATCGCGAGTTTGCAAAGCGTGGGAGTGGTAAACTGGAGTCTGGCGAATTTTGAACACCGCTACAAATTGTAGGCGATTGTTTCTTTACCACAAGATGTAGATTCGTAGTAGCGACTTCAGTCGCTCTTTTCCGCCTGCAGACGACTAAAGTCGTCACTACGAGCCCAAAACGCCAGAGTCCAATGGTAAAAACAGGCACGCCTCCCTGGCTGGTGTTTGGGGAAAGCGTGCCTGTGCGCTGGTTGTTCACTGGTCCTGCAGGCCGAGCCAATGGCCGGAAGTGGCTAGAGAGTCGTAGTTGAGCATCAAGAGATTGAAGTGATCGAGTTCTTGCTGGGTCAGCCACTCGTACATGGCCTGGCCTGCAGAATCGGTGGTTTCCCTGGCCGCTTTTCTGTAGAGGTTGTAGGCGTCGTTCTCGAATTCCAGGGCGAAGTGTAAAGCATCTATGTCGCTGGCATCGGCCCGGATGTGCTTTTCCAGGGTCTTTTTGTCTGGCGGGATTATGGGCTTCTCGATGTCCAGGGTTTTCTCAGGTGCTTTGGCTACTTCAACCCAACCCTTACCCTCGCTCAGGGACTCGTACTGTCTTTGCACCGCGTGGAGGTGCTTCGCCTAGTCGTCAGCCAGGGAACGGAACATCTCTTGTCCTCGCGAGTCCGAGGTTCTTTTGGCGACCTCCAAGTAGAATTTGTAGCCTCTTTGTTCCAGGTTGATGGCCTGGCGCAGAGCTTCCAGAGCAGCGTTTCCTTGCATAATTAGCTTTCTCCTCTCTAACCCTCGAAGAAGGGTTTCTCCCAGTCGTCCCACCAATGTTTGTTATCGCTGAGGTAGTCATGGGCTTCCTGCAGGATTTTGTAGTGCTTGTTTTCCTCTTTCATCAGGAACTGGTACGCCTGGCGGGCCAGGGCCTCCTCCGCCTGCTCGAAAGCTTCCCGGTACATGGTGTAGAACCTCTTTTCCATGTCCATGCCGAATTTCAGGGCTGCTAAATCGCCGGCCAGTCCATCCACCTCGTAAGCAGCCCAGGTCTCTGCGAACGGGGTTTTCTTAGGCCCGGTCTCTTCCCAGGGAAGGGGTTTGGTGATGTCCACTTCCACCTGGCGAGCCATGGCTTCATCTGGGTCTACCCAGCCCTCTCCGGCACTCAGAGACTGGTATTCGACGGAAATGAGGCGCAGGTGGTCTTCTTCGGCGGTGGCCAGGCTGCGGAAGGTACCCGCTCCGGCCGGGTCAGCACTTCTCTTCGCCGCCTCCACGTAAAATTGATAGCCCTCCCGTTCGCCCTTCATAGCGCGACGCAGAATGGCCAGGGCATTGTTAATGTCATTCATTACCCTCTCACCTCCGATATTTGTTTCATGCAGATCAGCTCAGCACCACGTTCAAGGAATTGCCTAACCGTATTTCATTCCGGCTGACCAGGCAGGCGTGAGCATAGATTTCCACTCCCGCAACAGCAGCTCGCCGTAGCGCATCCCCGAAAAGAGCGTCTGCCTCGTCGTTGGGCGCGAAGGCTCTGGCGTCTTCTCTTTGCACCACGAAGATAATGGCAGCCCGCTCTCCGGCGAGCACTGCCTGGTGTAGTTCTTCCACGTGGCGGCGACCGCGTTCCGTGGGAGCGTCGGGGAAAAGGGCCAAGCCATCACGGACCAGGGTCACCGACTTGACCTCGATGAGACAGCGTGGCCCTTTCCCCTCCAGCACGAAGTCCAGGCGGCTCGCCCCACGATGGACCTCATGGCGGATGTTTTGATAACCTTCAAAAGAGGGAAGGTGCCCTGCCCGCAGGGCCTCCTCCACCAACAGATTGGGCAGGCGGGCATCTGCCGATACCAGAATTCCGTTGAGGTCGGCCAGCAGTACGTCGTAGGAGGTCTTGCGCCCCGCTGCTATCGCCGGACGCAGCCACAACCGCTGTCCAGGGCGGAGCAACTCCCCCAATCTCCCGGAGTTAGGCAGATGGGCCCAGAGGCGCATACCATCCAGTTCTACTGTGACCCGGAACCTGTTATCCCTGGACACGAAAGTTGCTTCCCTCAGTTCCGCGTCGGGTTGGTGCAGTCTCACGATGATGCCCTTGTCTTAGCTCCCGGCCTTGATGAGTTCAGCAAATCTGGCTCCGAATTCCTCCCCCTTCCGCAATTCCTCGTCGGTAGGCTTGCCCACGAACTCAAAGGAGTCCACCAGTTCCCACTTCACGGGTTCTACAATGGCGCTGAGGTTCTTGAGTGCTCCCCCGCTCCATCCGTAACTGCCGAAATAGGCGACTTTCTTGTTCGCTATGCGCTTAAGCGCGGCCATTTCCAGCACCTGGGCCATTAGTGGGAACATCTTACCTTCATAGGTTGGGGCGCCGACCATCACCCCAGCCCTGCTCCACAGAGCAGGGAGGATATAGCTGACGTGAGTTCTGGCCACATCGAATATCTCCAGGGGAATGCCCACCCGGGAGATGCCCCGCGCCACGGCATTCATCATTGTCTCGGTGTTGCCATACATTGAGCCATAGATAAGGGTTATCTCCGGTTCGGCCGGGCCGCCAGCGTACTCAGCCCATTTCTTGTACAGGTCCACGATGAGCTGGGGATTCTTGCGCCAGATCAGGCCGTGGGATGGGGCTATGATCTCCACCGGCACATTGGTCAACTTCTCGATAGCCCTGAGCACCGCTTTGCTGAAGTTTGCCACGATGTTGACGTAGTAACGGAGTGCTTCTTTCTGATAGAAGTTCAGGTCCGTGCATTCGTCATCGAAGATGGCGCCGCGCAGGGCCCCGTAGCCACCGAAGGCATCGCAGGAGAACAGGATGTGCTCCGATGTGTCGTAGGTCATCATTGTTTCCGGCCAATGGATCAAGGGCGTGGAGAAGAACTGCAATGTCTTCTGGCCCAGGGAGAGCATCTCCCCGTCCTCGACGGCTCTCACGTTTTCGGTGATCCCATAGAAGGACGCCAGCAAGTTCTTTGTTTTGGCGGAACCGAGGATGGTCGCTTTCGGGGCTATTTTCCTGAAGGTACGCAGCACACCGGTGTGGTCCGGCTCCATGTGGTTGATGATCACGTAGTCAATCTCGGGGACGGGCACGATTTCGGCAATGTGGTCGAAGAACTCATCGGTTTTCAGCCCCTTGACCAGGTCGACAACAGCTTTTTTCTCATCGTTTATCAGATAGGTGTTATAGGAAACCCCTTCCTGAGTGATTGGCCACAGGCCCTCGAAGAGATCGGTCGTCCTGTCGTTCACCCCTATCCAATAAACATTCGGTCTAATTTCGACTGCTGGCATATCCTGGCCTCCTCAATCCAGGGGCTCAAACATGTCTTTGCTGGCCCCACAATCAGGACAGACCCAATCTTCAGGCAATTCCTCAAAGGGGATACCGGGGGAGATTCCCCCGTCGGGGTCCCCTTTGGCAGGATCATAGATGTAACCGCAAACGGTGCATTCCCACTTTTTCATCGCTACCTCCTCCTTAAGAGGGCTTGAGCTTTTCAAACTCAGTTCAACCCTCTGATAAAATGTATCCCCCAGACTTTTCAGTCCGAGGGATACGGCGATCGGTCATTCCTTCAAGATACACACAGCCTGGGGCTGGCGGATAAGGGGCACCAGGCTTTCAGAGATCGAGAACTCCAGCTTTCCCTCGGCGGGGCCGACGAAGCCGATGGTCATGTCTTGACCCAGCACGATGGTAGCGAATTGGCGACCTGAAGCCAGCAACACTCCTCCGCTTTTGAGGATTGGCGCTTTGAAGACACCCTCGGTTACCATGGTCTTCACGTGTTCCATCTCGCTGAAGTTACCTCGTTCGTAGCGACGGAACAAAAGGTTGTAGCGGCTGGGAGCCAAGGCCAGACAATATGGACCATGGAAACCAGCGTTATCCAGAGCGGTCATGGCCCTAATGATGTCCTCGGCTGCCATCCCGACCTCATTCCAGGCTGAGAGTGCGAGCTCGTTTGCGCCTTTCATTGTCAACAAGCCAGGCACGCCCGGTGCTCCGTTAAAAATCAGATTGTCCTCCATGTTGGCGCACTCGATGGCGGCTTTCGCCACAGCGCTGGTGTCTAGCGATACTCCGTCCCGCTCATAGTTGGCCAGGTCGCGCATCCCGATGGTGAAGGTGGTTTGGATCAAGGGCACGGGAATGACCTGACTGGTGATCAGGCCTGATTTTGCCTCGGCGTCCTGCAAAGGGACCGCTTTCAATCCCAGGCCAAATGGCCCTTCGATATGTAACAGGTGGCGTCCCACTAGCTGGCTTTTGGCCGCTTCCATCATTGCTGTGTCTAGCGCTTTCCATGTATCTGAGCTAATGGGCGCGTCCTCTCGAGCCAAGTATTTGTTTGCCATGCGTTTTCCTCCTTAAAGTCACTCAAGAGCGAACTGAGTCACTCCTTTAGGGAGCCGATGGTCGTTCCCTCACTGCCAGCGGGCGCAGCTTCAGCGCCGGTGCCCCCGCCACCAAGCTCGGCGGCCATTTCGTTCACTTCGTTCGCGCCCTCTTCTATGAACTTATCCTCATCTCCTGTCAGGATTTGGATCAGGCGGGCGAATTCGCCAGCGTGGACTCGCTCTTCATCAGCAATGTCCTTGAGGACTTTCTTCGCCAGGGGATGGTCCGTGGCATCGGCATGGGCCATGTAAAGGTGGACTGCCTCATGCTCAGCGGCCAGGTCCAGACGAATCGCCCGGACTAGTTCCTCGATGGTGAGTTTGCGGTCTGGAACTTTTCCACTGAATGGATTGAGAAACTCAGGCATTCTCTTACCTCCTCGTATGATTGGTGGCGGCCTTTAGGGCCGTCGTAGCGTCGGAGTTGCCTCCGACGCTACTTCTCCGTTCGGGTGGGTTCTAGATCAACCCGATTTCCTTGCTGCTTTCCCACAGGCCGTGGATGTTACAGTAGGCCAGGGCGTGCAAGGTGCCGGGCTTGCTGGTCTTCATCCAGGCGCTCACCCCGTGATGAGTGTAGACGGGACCCTGGTTCGGGCCAGCCACGGCCTCGCCGTGGGCGTTGAACTCAAAGCGGCCCACGTCGTAGGTGAACTTCTCCCCCTCGGGGTGGAAGTAGAGAGAGATCCAGCGGATATGATGCTCGGTAGTGTTGGGATGGGCAATCTCCTTGCCCAGGGTGACTTTCACCTCGAACAGTTCGCCCGCCTGCACCTTGTCTGGGGCCTCGATGACCGGCACATGCTTTTCTTTCTTCCAATCGGCTTTCTGAATACGTTCGCTTAGTTCTGTCATTGTGCTTACCTCTTCTTTTTTTATTTTACATGGGGTCGGCTTTCGATACCCCTCACTTCCTGAGTGTAGAGATGCCCAGGATGCGGTAAATTAGGCAGAAGCCAGTGAGAGCAGTGAATACCAGTATCAACCCTATCAGCGTCACAATGATCCCTACCACGGCCCTCAATCCTCCCAGCGGCCACAAGCCAGCCCACAGCAAGATCAGCCCCAATACAGCTCGCACGATGCGGTCTATCATTCCCTCGTTTTGCTGAAACATTCGTTTCTTCACCTCCTCTCTCGGTATTCAGATGCGTTCCATGCCATTGGATTGTAAACCGATCCAGTAGCAAGTGTCGAGAATCAGACAGCGGCTGCTAATGGTCTTTTTATGGATTCTTTTATGATTATACTACATATTTCCAGCAAGGGCAATGCTGGTGTGGGGAGAGGGTGTATTTCACTTTGGGGGCGAGTTACTGCTGTGCCCTGGCCTCGGAGACCTCTCCCATCCCCCTAACTGGGGGCCGTCGGCCGCGCTTTCCATAGCGCGGCC
>JANLFX010000146.1 GCA_024653325.1 Anaerolineae bacterium | reverse complement strand
TTCATGAGGATGTTGATGATACCTCATTTCACCCCGAAGCCAATATGAGCCAAGCAGTCACCCCGAAGTAACTTCCCTCCCGCCGCCGACCGGTGCGTAACTCGTCCTCGTCTATCACATCGCTGAGCACGATGTCCCGCACCAGGGTGATGCCGGAGTTGGCCGCGCCGACGAAAAGCATCATCCCGAAAGCCTGTGGCAGGTTGGCGACAACCAACACGGGGAGCATGAAGACGACGAAGAGGGTCACGGCCAGGGCCAGCGTGCGCTTCGAGCCCAGGCGCAGAGCGACTTTCCGCCAAAGGGGATAGCAGGCCATCGAGGTGATGAACATCCCGACGAAGACCAGGCTCGTCTGTCCCTCCTCGGCCTTGAGAACGTATTTGGTGAAGAAGGGCACCATGGCCGAGAGCCAGCTCCAGATGTAGCAGATCATCAGGTTGGCCCCCACGAAGGCCAGAAATGAGCGGTTGATGAGTGTCTCTTTGAAAGCCACGATGAGTGGCAATGCTTCCTCTGCGCTGGCCTCTTTCCGCTCCCGGCTGCCCAACAGCGAGACCCCAAAGGCGCTCCCGCCGACAAGGCCCAGGATCACACCGGCTCCTGTCCATCCACCCAAATCGCCGAAACGCCCGGAGAGGGTCCCGACAAGGACGGGCATAATGGCCAGTCCGAGCGCCGTGCCGATCATGGCCGCCACCTGCCGGTAGATGGAAACCTCTGTCCTTTCCTTGAGATCCTCAAAAGCTTCCGGGAAGATAGCGGTGTAGGTGACGGTGACGGCAGTGTAGGCCAGGTCGAAGAGGGCAATGATAACAGCGAAGTACACGAAGATGCCCACATGGGAAGGATTGGTCAGGGGATGGCCGCCTAGGGGTGGAGACCAGACCAACACGAAAAGCAGAAAGGTGAGCGGAGCACCCAATGCGATGTAAGGGATACGACGTCCCCAGCGGGTGCGGGTGCGATCAGAAAGAACACCGATAAGAGGGTCATTGATGGCATTCCACACGCCGTAGGAAATGGCAAAGGCCAGGCCCACCAGACGAGGGTCGAGGCGCACCACGTCGGTGTAGAAGAAGATCAGAAAAGTCTGCACGGTGTTGAAAAAGAGGGCCTGCCCCAGGTTGCCTACGCCATAGGCGATCTTGGCCAGCGTGGTTTTCATGGTCACGCAGCTCCTTTCCTAATACATCGTACCTACCTTCTCAGGGTGGCTACCAGCCGTTTGGGATAAATCAACAAGTCCAGCGCGTCCTCGATGCTCGCTGTCACCACGTTGGCTGATTGCAACGCCTCCACCGCCAGCCCCTCTGCACCCAGAACAGCGATGCCCAGGGCCGCCGCCCGCAACATGGCCCCGTCGTTGGCCCCGTTGCCCGCGGCCACCACCTGTTCTGCCCCAAGTCGTTGTACCAGGGTCTGTTTTTGCTCTGCTTCGTTCCCCGCCTCGATACGTGCCAGTAATAGGGGCGCAGCATGCTGCGCCCCTACATCAACGCCCCGTGTTCCCTCCTCCAGCTTTGAGACGATAGCCGCCGCCTTTCCGTGGGTATCGGCAGTGACCAGGTGAATGGTAAGGCGTTCCGCCAGGATGGCCAGCCGCCCGGCCACGCCCGGAAGCACCTCGCCATCCAGGGCTATCGTGCCGTTCAGGTCCAGCACCAAATGGGCCAAATCCAGCGTTCCCCGGCCGGGGATGTCTATTCGCAGCATAGCCGATTCCACTGTTCCGCGCTCACAATCCAGTTCTACAGAGTGCCCGACACGAGTGCGGCGGCTGAGCCGAGCTACTCCACCGGGTTCACAACCTGCAAACGATACCCGTCTACCTCTTCTAACGGACAGGCGCCGATGTACTTGAAATAGTATAAATCATCAATCAACTCGTCTGGAAACTCAGGGCCGTTCAATTCCCGCACCAGTTCTTCTCCATAGCGGCTGGCCTCCTCTTGGGAAGAGAAAACTTTCAGCTCATACTGCAAGAACTCCTGGTCCAGGCAACACACATGCCAGACAATCAGGTAAAGCTTCTTATCCACAGTGCCGCCTCCTTCATAACTGATCCTCCCGCAGGTTTAGAACCTGCAGGAGGGTGGATAGGACGGGCTGAAAGCCCGTTCTACAACTTATCCGCTGCTCGCAGCGCCCGCCACACGCGCTCAGCATTGGCCGGCAAGCTCTCAATCCACACCCCGGTGGCATCATGGATGGCATTGGTGATGGCCGGGGCGGTGGGGAGCGTAGGAGTCTCGCCCAGACCCGTGGCCCCAAAGGGTCCATTGGGATCGGGAGCGCTCTCCACGGCGATGGATTCGAATTGGCGGGGCATGTCCATGACGGTGGGGATGTGATACTCGCTGAAGCGACGGGCGCGCGGACGGCCCTCCTGCTGGATGTAATTCTCGGTGAGCGCATAGCCCACGCCCATGTGCACTCCGCCGGCCTGCTGGCCAAAGTACATGATCGGGTTGATGACCTTGCCTGCGTCGGCGGCAGACCAGAACTCGAGAATCTCCGTCTGGCCCGTCTCCACGTCCACCTCCACCAGGGCAATCTGCGTGGCGTAGCTATAGCTGATGTGCGGCTCACATTGTCCGGTCTCCGGATCAAAGGGGGTGGTGGGGCGTACGCTGCGCCCGCGGAAAGTATATTCGGCCTCGACGTGCATCTCGCCAGTCTCCTCACGCAGGATAGTCTGCCATTTCTCTTTCGCCTGCGCCGCAGCCCCGGCCACGGCGTTGCCGGAGATGAACACATGCCGCGAAGCAGAGCTGGAACCGGCATCGGGGGTTTCGCTTGTGTCCACCAACGCCAGCCGTACCTTATCCATGTCTACCCCCAGGGTGTCGGCGGCGATCTGGGCCAGGGCGGTCAACACCCCCTGCCCCACTTCCACGGCGGCGACTTTCACCACCACTCGCGCGATCTCGCCGGACTCATCCAACGCTAGCTCCACCTTGGCTGTCGCCTTGTCCTCGAAACCCAGACTGTAGCCCACGTTTTTGTAGGCGACGGCCACCCCTATACCCCGCCGCTTATACGGAGCGGAAGGGGTTCCCAAATCGGGTTTGATCCAATGCCCGTCCTCCTCTCGCCAACCGGCGGCCAGCGCAGCCCGGCGCAAGGTCTCCTTCACCCCTGTCTCGGCAGTCATCACGTTGCCGGTGACGGCGATGTCGCCCACGTCCAGCAGGTTCTTCATGCGCAACTCCACCGGGTCCATGCCCAGGACCTCGGCCAGCTTATCCATTTGACTCTCATAGCCAAAGGGCGGCTGAGTAGCTCCAAAGCCGCGCATGGCCATGGTTACCGCGTTGTTGGTGTACACCGTATAAGCGTCCACCCGGGCGTGGGGTATTTTGTACGGGCCCAGGGCAAAAGTGGCTGCGTTGCCCAGTACCGGGATGCTGGTAGAGGCGTAAGCCCCGGCATCGCTGATAAGTTCCACCTGCGCGGCGATGAGGCGCCCATCGCGAGTAGCGCCTGTCCGGTAGCGCATATAAAAAGGATGGCGCTTGCCCGTGCGCTGGGTGACCTCCTCGCGGTCGAAGACAATTTTCACCGGATGGCGCAAAACGAAAGCGCACAGCGCGGCCAGGTGCTGGATGTGCATATCCTCCCGCCCACCGAAAGCCCCGCCCACGGCGGGCACAATCTCCCGCAGTTGATCCTCCGGCAGGTTGAGCATGTGCGCAATCTGATGCAGGTCATCGGCTGGCCACTGGCAGGAAGAGATGACCGCTATGCGGCTCTCATCATCCACAAAGCCCAGGGCGGCGTCGGGCTGCAGGTAAGCGTGCTCGACGTGATGGGTGGTGTAATAGCCCTCGACGATGACATCAGCATGAGCGAGGGCCAGCCCCACGTCGCCACGACGGATGACGATGTGCTTCAGGATGTTGCTTTCGCGGTTCTCATGCACCAGCGGCGCATCGGGTTGCATGGCGCGGCGCGGATCGTCCACCACGGGCAGCGGTTCATATTCGACCTGCACCAAATCGCGGGCGTGGGCGGCAATGCGCTCCGATTCGGCAACGACGATGGCGATACGGTCACCCACCCAGCGCACCTTACCCCCTCCCTGCCCTCCCCCTGCAAGGTGGCGGGGGGCCACCAGCACTGGCTGGTCGTATATATTGATGCCGTACTCATTGACCGGCACGTCACGGTAAGTGATCACGCGCACCACGCCGGGCAAGGCCTCGGCGACGCTGGTGTCAATCCGCTTCACCACGGCGTGCGGATGAGCACTCCACACCACCTTGGCGTAGAGCTGGCCTTCCATGTTGAAATCCTGTGGGTACTTGCGCGTGCCCCGCACTTTCTGGTTGATATCCAGGCGCTGCACGCCCTGACCAACAGCTTTGAGCTGCATTGCTCATTACCTCCCCTCATCCCATCCTCCGTGCCGCGTCCTCAATCGCTTCCACGATCTGATAGTACCCGGTACAACGGCAGAGGTTGCCGGATATGCCGGCCACAATCTCCTCGCGGGTGGGGTGTGAGTTCGTGTCCAGCAACGCTTTGGCGGCCATGATGAAGCCGGGCGTGCAATAGCCGCACTGCGCCGCCGCGTGATCCACAAAGGCCTGCTGAATCACGTGCAACTCGTGATCCTTCGCCACCCCTTCGATAGTCTCCACCCGGCGTCCGTGGGCTTTCATAGCCGGATAGATGCATGAGGTCACGGCCACGCCGTCCACCAGCACGGTGCAGGCCCCACATTCCCCCTCCCCGCAGCCGATCTTGGTGCCAATGAGGCCCAGCTTGTCACGCAACACCTGGGCCAACAGATCATCGGGTTCGATTTCCACCGAAACAGGTTCGCCGTTCAAAGTCATTTTCAGCAGCATCTATGCCTCCCCCTGAGTTCCTCTGAATTCCCCCGAGTTCCTCTGAATTTCCCCGAGTCCCCCCGAATCCCTCTGACCCCCTGTCCCCGGAGGAACTCCAAACAACTCAGGGGAAACTCGCCATTAGGTGATCAGTTACGGCATCGCTTTCGTCACCGCCTCCGTTAATGCCCGCCGGACCAACACCTCGACCATGGCTTTGCGGTAGTCCCGCGAGCCGCGCAGGATGCTGTCGCGGGGATCGGCAGCGTCGGCGGCCAGTCGCGCCGCTCGCACGATAGCCTCGGCATCAGGGGTCTGTCCGACCAAAGCAGCCTCCGCCTCCCGGGCGCGGAATGGTGTGGGGGCCACTGGGCCAATGGCGATGCGCACCTCTCTACATACCCCATCCTCCAGACCCACGACCACGGCGGTGTTAAGGATGGGCAGAGCCAGGGCTTTGCGGTTAGCCAGCCGCTGGTATGCGCTGGCCCAACCATCGGATAGGGGCCGGAAGCGGACGGTGGTCACCAACTGGGCACAGGGGTTGATGGTGCACTCGCCGACGCCGGCATACATCTCCGCGATGGGCAACCAGCGCCGACCGCTGGCATCCACCATCTCCACCTCAGCCTCCAGGGCGAAGAGGGCCACCGCCCCATCGGCGGCAGGTAAAGCGTTGACCACGTTGCCCACCAGCGTGCCCACATTGCGCGTCTGCGGACCGCCCACACTTCCACAAGCCAGGGCCAACACCTCCGCCTTCTGTCGGATGAGGGGCGAGGCAGCAATGCGAGCATGAGTCACCTGACAGCCGATGGTGATGTAACCATCGCGCTCCTCAATGGCATCCAGGCCGGGAATACGTGTGATGTCTATCATCACCGTCGCTGCGCACTGCCCGCGCTGACTCTGCAAAACGAGATCGGTACCGCCGGCGATGATCCGCGCCTGACCGCCGTGATGGGCAAGCAACTCCAAAGCTTCCTGCACCGTCGCTGGAAACAGATAGTTTTGCCACATTTTAGCTCCATCCTTTTGTTGTAAAGCGTCTGTTGTACCCAAAGGAACAAACAGATTTTACCACATATCATGGCTACTGTCTAGCAAGACCGGTATCCCCGAAGTCCAGCGAAACGAAAAACCGCGCACATCGGGAAAATCCCGATATGCGCGGTTGTGTTAACCTCAAGCTGAGATATTAGCGTTTTAGCAACATTTAGTAGCGTCGGCGACCGCCGCCACCGCCGTAGCCGCGACCCCGCTCAGATCGTTCCCTCTGCGGTCGGGCTTCGGCGACGGTGATCTGTCGGTCATCCACCGTACTGCCATTGAGCTGGCTGATCGCTGCCTGGGCGGCGGCTTCTGTCTCCATCTCGACAAAGCCAAAACCCTTCGAGCGCTCGCTCATCCGGTCAGTTATGATGTTGACTGACTCCACCTTTCCGACGGCAGAAAACAACTTCATCAGCGCGTCTTCAGTGGTGGTGTAGCTGAGATTCCCCACGTACAGTTTCTTGGCCATGTGGCCTCCTCCTTTGAATCAGGGAAGCACCGGGAGTGTACTGCCAGGTCTTCCCTATGAGCCTAACCTCTCGCCCACCAAGAAATGAGGCGAGCGCTGGCCCGGCTAATAGATCCCTACAGCTTGATCACATGGGTCGCCTGCAAGCCTTTGGGTCCCCGCTCAATGGCAAACTCAACAGCCTGGCCCTCTTCGAGGGTGCGGTATCCCTCGGCCTGGATGGCGGTATGATGGACAAACACGTCCTCACCACCCTCACGCGAGATAAAGCCGTAGCCCTTGGCCCCGTTGAACCATTTGACAGTTCCAACTACTCGTTCAGTCACGGTCGGATCTCCTTTCCTTGAAAATTATAGGCCAGAAGTGCTACCTCAGCCGCTCAAAACAAAACCGCCCAGGCTACGTAAGCCCGGGCGGTTATTACGATCTCAGCCGGTTCAGGAACTTACTTCAACCTACAACTATAATAATACCACATATATTCCTAATTGTCAAATCCACGTAAATCTCGTGACTGTTCGACAACCGGTAAAATTGGTGTAAGATTAAGAGCAGACTAGACCGG
>JANLFX010000145.1 GCA_024653325.1 Anaerolineae bacterium | reverse complement strand
ACAGAAAGGAGATGTATGCTGCATGTCGTGCCACTCCGACTGTAGTATACAAGGATATTGAGGAGTAATGTGGCGTAAAATGATGACGTTAACCGTGATGATCGTTGCGGCATTGGTGCCGTTGACCGGCTGTCAGCGCCAGGCGCCGGCCCGCATCCTGGTGGAGTGCGAACACGATGGCAATACCGACATCTTCGTGATGCAGGCCGATGGCAGTGGCCTGGTGAATCTGACCAATCACCCGGCCTGGGATGGCACACCCGCCTGGTCGCCTGATGGCAAGCGTATCGCTTTTACCTCAGACCGGGAGGATGATAAGCCCCAGATTTACGTGATGAATGCCGATGGCAGTGACGTTGTCCGCCTGACGGTGAGCGATGGCCTGGACATGATGCCCGCCTGGTCGCCCGACGGACAGAAAATCGCTTTCGTATCCGCCAGGCCTTACACTCTCACCCTGGAAGGTGGGCAGCTCATGATAGATGCCGGACCGGAGATATGGGTAATGGATGCCGACGGCGGCAATCCCACCCGTATTACCGGCGGACAAGAGGACCAGGCTTTGTATCCCGCCTGGGCTCCCGATGGCCTTCGCCTGGCTTACATGAACATCAGCAATCGCATTGATATACTCGTGCATGTTCTAGGGGAAGAGTTGGGCCGGAGCCTCACGGCAGACGCGACGTTCGGCAGTTGGAGCCCAGCCTGGTCGCCGGATGGCAGCCGACTGGCCTTCATGGCCGAGCAAGAGGATGGCAACAAGGAGATTTACGTCATGGACGTGGACGGCAGCCACGTGGAAAATCTGACCAACAACCCGGCGGCAGAAGCCGACCCATCCTGGTCACCCGACGGGAAGAAGATCCTCTTTATCTCTAATCGGGATAGTCACGCTCAGGTGTACATGATGGACGCCGATGGAAGTAACGTGACCCGCATCACCCACGACAACTATGAGTATGCCCGTCCGGTGTGGTCACCCGCCAGCCGCTAGCCGAAGGCCTTTCAACAACGGCAGGTAGGCATCCACGCGCTTGTTCAGGTCCAGTTCATCGAGGTAGGTGGTCACATCGAGGTCGCTCAATGCCGTCGCACCCCCTTTCGCTCCCGCCGCTGGGCGAAGTGTGACGCACCTGGTAGGTGCGTCGCCCTTTTATTCACTACCACGCAGGCGGCGGATCACGACGTTGAACAGCAGACCCATCTCCCGCAGGCGCAGCAAAGCGCACAGTCCCAGGTAAACGGCTACTCCCGCACTCCCCGCTCCTCCGACCAGGATCAAGCGTCCCAGCAGCGTCTGGCTGTTGGTCACGTTGCTTAGCCCTTGCAAAATCAACAGCGTCGCGCCTGCCATCACCGCTGAGGCCACGCCAGTCTTGAGCAGCGTCACTCCCAGACCCTGTCCGCGCAGACTGCCCACCCGCCGCCAGAATAAAATAAGCATGACGACCGCATGGCCGCTGAGTTGTGCCCCGTTGGCCAGAATCAGACCGACCATACCCAGGGGGCGGATCAGGGCCAGGGCCACGACTAGGTAGAATCCCACTCCCAACAAGCCGACCAACGCCGGAGTGAGGGTATCTTTGCGGGCGTAGAAGGCGAAGACCAGCGGCTGATCCACGGCGGCAAAGGTCAGGCCCAGAAGATAATAGCGCAGAGCCAGGGCGGTCATCATCGTGTCACGGGCATCGAACTCGCCGCGTTGAAACAGCAGGGCTATGACCGGGTGAGCCAGCACGAACAGGCCGATGGTGGCCGGGACGATGAGCGCCAGTACCAGCCGCAATCCCAGAGCCAGAGTAGAGTTGAAATCGGCTACCGATTCCCGATTGGCGGCTGCCTGCTGGGACAGGGTGGGGAGAATGGCCGTGGCGATGGCCACCGAGACCAGGCCCAGCGGAAATTGGATAAGGGTGGTGGCGTAGTTCATCCAGGCGATGCTCTCCTCGCCCGTCCGCGAGGCCAGATTGCGGTCAATGATGATTCCCACCTGACTGATGACCAGTCCGAGAACGATGGGCAGGTACAGGCGAATGATGCGCCGCAATGCCGGGTCGCGCAAGTCCAGCCGGGGCCGGAAGCGCATGTCGCGCAGACCGGGCAATTGCAGGGCAACCTGCAAGGTGGCCCCCACCACCAACCCCACGGCCAGGCTGGCGATGTTCCAATGTCGGGCAAAAGCCAGCCCGCAGACCACGATACTGGTGTTGAAGGCGACCATGGTGAAAGCCGGGTAGGAGAAGCGTTTGAGGGCGTACAGCAGCCCGGTGATCATCCCCGAAAGGCCCAGGAAAATGACGGCGGGCAGAGTCAGGCGCAGCAGGCGCGTGGTCGCCGCCAACAGGTCCGCGTCCCAGCCTCCGGCCAACAGCCAGGCCAGCCAGGGAGCGCCCACTTCCAGGACCAGGGTCACGGCGGCCAGCACGACCACCGTCAGGGTGAGCATCAGGCTGGCGATGCGCCACAGCTCCTCGCGGCGCTGCGGGGAAGCGTGTTCGCTGAAAACGGGCACCAGCGCCGAGCTGACCATGCCGCCCACCAGCAGGTCGTACAAGTACGTGGGCACCTTGGAGGCCACGCCGTAAGCGCTGACCAGGCCACTAGCGCCAAACAAATGCGCGGTGACCACGTCCCGTGCCAAACCCATGATCCGGCTGAGAACGTTGCCTAGGGCGATAACCCCCGCTGCCCCGGCAATCTCTTGACCGTTGACCACGGGTGTTGGATTTTCGTTGGTGACCGGTGTTTCCACAGCAGGCTCCTATGGAGGATGAAGAGCAAAACTTGGTTCATTCTACATCACTTTTGAGTGGGGGGCAAACCGGGTAAGGGAAGAGGAAAGGTGCGACGCACCTCCGAGGTGCGTCGCACCTTCACACCTTAGAAATCCTTGAACACCAGGGGCAACAGAATCTCGTAAGGGGCTGGCCGCAGGGCCACGTCGTAAGGGCCGGCCTCCAGGGCCTGCAGCCCGGGCGAGATGGTGAGGATGGACTGCGTGGGAAGGAATCTGCGCTTAACGGCGCAGAAAGTGTAGGTCTCGCCGACGCGCACGGTGGTGGTGAACTCCCAGGAGCTGCCCACGTGCGGGGCAACCACATCCCGCCCGCTGCCGTCGCGGAAGGTCATCGTCACCTCGTCCAGGGAGTAATCATCCCCATCGCGCAGGCCATTGCCGTCCAGGTCGGCGTACAGGGAAGCGACGCGGTAATGCAATGTGCGGGTCAGGGTGACGGTGGTGTGCGTGTCGCCGTCGCCGGGAGGATAGCTCTCCTCGTTGCCCGCTCGGTCTCGGGCCCGGCTGCGAAAGTAGTAAGTGTGGCCGTCCTGCCCCTCGTAAGTCGCGGACGTGGCCGTGGTCCAGCTCTGCCAGGTGGCCCACTCGCCAGCGGACCCGTCGCGTACCTGCACGTCGTAGCTCCACACCGCGCTTTCCCCGTCGCTGCCCGACCAACTAACGACGAAACTCGTGCTGTCCACCGCCTCCGGCAAGGCGGCGACGGTCGAAGTGGGGGGCGTGGTGTCGGCCTCGATGACGATGAGCGGGTCACCGCCGATGATGTACACCGAGGGGTCAGAGACCAGATAAGCAGTGGCCGGGGACAGGGTGAAAGTGTAGACGCCGTCTACCGGAGTGATGGTCTGGGTCTGGCCGCGCTTATCCACCACAGTGGCGCTGTCCAGGATGGCTGGCAGGGTATAGGTGCTGGTCGTGGGCGAAGTGTTCCACAGCACACTGACCTTGCCCCGCGGCGTGCCCCACAGACTGACGCGCACGTTAGGTCCGCTGGGCACGCGACTGACCCACAGTGGATCGCTCAGGTAAGTGGCGGCCACCTGGTAGGCTTCGTAAGCGGGGCGCAGGCTCTTGTCGTTGCGCACCAGTCCGTAGGCGTCGGACATATCCGCGTCGTGCAGGCGGAAGTAGAGCAATCGCTGCACGCGGGCGGCCAGGCCATTGGCGACGCCCTGGATCACGTAGTTGGCCTGTTCTTCCGGGGTAGCGCTCCATTCCACGCGATGGTCTGGCCCCGGTGGGTCGCCCCAGAGGCGCACACCCATCTCGTTGACCCAGATAGGCTTGTTCTCGAGATCATGACTGCCGGGGCGCTCGTACAGGCTCAAGCGCCAGCGCAGCCATTCGACGTTCTCGTAGAGCTGGGCGGAGTTGGCGTAGAGGTGCATGGGGATGACGTCGAAGTAGTAGTTGTGCTGCGGCGCGGTGGGATCGTCGCGGATCAGGGCCAGCACCTGTTCGAAGAACGCGCCGTTATCGCCGTAGAGCATGGGCGCGCCGAAGAGCACGGTGCAATCGGGGTCGGCGACTTTGGCCGCCTGGTAGCCGACCTTGAGCAGTTGATAGTACTGAGCAGGAGTGCCGGTCCAGAAGTAATTGTAGTCGGGTTCGTTCCACATCTCCCAATACTGGATGCTGTCCTTGAAATGAGAGACGGTGTTGTAAACGAAGCGCCCCCAGTAGTTGGCCGGGTCGTTCCACGGCCGGTCCAGGTTGCGCGGCGGCGAGGCGCTGGTACTGGCCTGGCCGAAGGCAGAAAAGGCCAGCGGTGGGATCTTGTGCTCGGCGCGGATGCGTGGCACCAGGCGACTGCCGCCAGTCGCCGCCCAGTCCGGCGTGCCCATCAGGATAGCGTTGATTGTCAGACCGGCGGAGACATCGGTGGAAACCTCATCCCCGTATATGGAGAAATTGAAGTTGCCAGCGGTGGCCTCCACGTCGTACCAGCTCAGTTGCCAGCGGTTGGTGCGGGCCCCGGCATTCACCGCCAGGGTATGCCAATCGGGGTCGTTGTGGTAAACGAAGCACATCCCCAGCCGCCCGTCGGGATCGGTGACCGGGGGCAGGGCACTGACCGGTGCGGCGACAACGGCGACCAGGAGAGCCATAGCGAATATAAGCCAAAATCTATGCATGGGACAAGCACCTTGTGCTTATCTTGACATTGTTAATTCGGGCTTGTTGACTCATCCTCGCCCCCTCCCCTTTCGGGGGTAGGTTTCTTGCGGCAGAGAGGCATATCGGGTAAAATAGGCCTTGCCTGGTTTTATCGTCCGGGTCCTACGAGCTGGACCTTTATGAGGATCCCTGCGAGCGAATGCTGTTCATCGCCTGTGCGCGAGGCGTGAGATAATACGCATTACTGGGACGGCATGTGTAACACGTGCCGGATAAAAACACACGTGTGGTATTCATAATCACTTACAAGGGGGCCATTAATTATGATTGAAGGAGTCACCGTGCGCAAATTGCGCCTCATCCCAGATGAACGGGGTTTCTTGATGGAAATGCTGCGCTCCGATTGGGAAGAGTTCGACAAATTCGGACAGGTCTACGTCACCGCCGTCTATCCGGGGGTGGTGAAAGGCTGGCATTATCACAAAATCCAGACCGACCGCTTCGTTTGCGTGGCAGGTATGGCTAAGGTGGTGCTCTATGACGGGCGGGAGGGTTCACCCACGCGCGGCGAAGTGAATGAATTCTTTATGGGCATCCAAAATCCTATTCTTCTGAAAATACCTCCAGGCGTGATGCATGGCTTCAAGGGGATCAGCCCGGACATGACCCTGATTATCAATATCCCTAGTGAACCGTACAACTATGAAAACCCTGATGAGTATCGCCTGCCCGCTCATACTGACCAGATCCCTTACGACTGGGCGCGTAAGGACGGGTAGGACGCCTTGAGGTGTACGGAATGGATGGGGGGCCTGGTTATCAACCCGACTTGTGACGGTTCGGTTTCGTCAGTATTCACGGAAAAACAACCGTCGCACTACAGCCTGCACTGTCGGCCGTAGCACCAGTGCCAGAAAAGCCACGATCAGGGCAGCCAATGCACCGACTACAAAAGCGCTCCAAGAGATAGCCACCCCCCAGAGACGGCCCAAAACTATCACCAACACCAAATAGGCAAACAAAAGGATAACCCCCAGGCTCAGGTAGACCAGGCCGCGGTTGACCAGCACCTCCACGTCCCAGGCAGAACGCTGTTTCAGGATGGCGTATCCCAGACTCATGGGAAAGACAAGGAGGGTGGTCACTGCCAGGCGGACATCCACCAGCGTGCGGTGAAAAGCCATGTGATATAACACGTTAATCACCAGCAAGGCTGCGAAGGGCAATAGAGTAAGCGTGATGCCGGCCGCCATCTCCCGCGCTTGCCGCCTCACCTCTGGGTCGGCAGCCCGCCGGATAGTGTGCAACAGGGCTGCTGCCCAACCAACGAAGCAAAGGGGCACCCACAAGAAAAAGACGTTGAACAGCCAGGTGAACTCCCCCTGAAGTTGGCGGGGGTAAAAATAAGTATTCAACCCGCCAAGGAGCAGGCCTGGCCCGTAAAAGAAAGCCAGGAGCAGGGTACGGGTTAAAGGACGCAGGCGCTTTTCTTCTGGAAAATGAAGGGCCAGGTGCAACAGGCCCGCTCCGGCCCAACCCGTGGACACCCGCTGTAAAGCACCAGTCCATCGCACAAACGAGAGATTGACATTGGTATTGGTGAAAAGTCCCACCGTCGCTGCCAGGCAGAAAAGCAAAAACAGTGCCGAAACCCGATCGTGACCTCTGGCCAGGTAAGTGACCACACCACTGACCCAGAAAACCAGAGCAATCCAGTAATACACGGCGTAGCCTTCCAATTGGGGAGACATGGGCGCGGTGAAAAGGACAAGGAATTGGTATTCGCCATCTCGTTCTACAACGATGGACACGTCCTGCCCAGGGGGCACCGCTTCCCAGGTACGCAGGAACCGTTCCCGCTCGACGACAGGCACACCTTCCATCTCCAAAAACACGTCGCCGACACGCATACCGGCTGCTTCTGCTGGCCCGTCGCGATGGACAGCATACACCTTGCCGCCAGTGTTGTTCCACAAGAATCCTAGGGCCGGCAATCTCCGTTCATAGACATAGGCCCGCAGCCCACAAATCAACACCAGGACCGCCAGCCCGACCAGCAACCCTTGTGACAGTTTCTTTCGCACCTCCCCCCTCCTTGCGAAAGTTTATACATCAGCGCGATCAGTCAGTCTTCTATTTTATCCGATTTTGTCAGAAATGTCCACCCATCAGATGGGTAGGGGTGTATTTCCTATTGGTTCAAATGACCCCACCGTGGTAGAATATAACTAAAA
>JANLFX010000144.1 GCA_024653325.1 Anaerolineae bacterium | reverse complement strand
GGGTGGGGATGGGTGAGGTAGTCATCACACGGCAAATCTAACAATGTCGAGCTACGATAGTTTGAATGTGAAATATCTCTTGGGCACGTGTTGCAACACAATTGCCTCCAGCATATCCAGATGATGGAGGTTAATGAAATAATGGCAGTGCTCCACGTGCATAGCTCTCCTCTGCCTCTTGCCTTCTATCCCCCTGCTACCTGCTCCCGCCAATAGTCCAACACGTCGCGCAGGGTATCCTGGAAGGGAATCGTTGGCTGCCAGCCGGTCTGGGCGCGGAATTTGCTGCAATCGGCAACGACCAGGGGCAGGTCCGAGGCACGAGCGCGGGCCGGATCCTGTTCCACGGTGATAGGCACGGTGCTCATTGCCAAAAAGGTATCCAGCAGCTCCTGGATGGAATGGGCCTGCTCCGAGCCGATGTTGTAGACCTCGCCGGGCTGGCCCAGAGTGATGGCTAGGTGATAAGCCCGCACCACATCCCGCACGTCGGTGAAATCGCGTTTCACATTCAGATTGCCTACCCGCACCACCGTCTCCCGTAACCCGGCCTCCGCTTCTGCGATTTGCTGGGCAAAGTCGGGAGCGACAAACCCCGGTCGCTGGCGGGGGCCAATGTGATTGAAGGGCCGTACCCGTATGGCCTGCACCCCGTAGTTCAGGTAATATTGCAGGCCAAGCAAATCCTGTCCAACCTTGCTCACCGCATAAGGGCTTAGTGGACGGAAGGGGTTAGTTTCTTTGATCGGCAGTTCGTCGGGATGCACCAGACCGTACTCCTCGCTGGAGCCCACCACCAGGATGCGACAGTGGTCCATTTTCAGGTCCACTACGGCCTGTAAGATGTTAAGCTGCATACGGATATTGGTCTCCAGTGTGCCCCAGGGATCGCGGCGCGAAAGGGATGGCAAAGGCTGAGCCGCCAGATGAAAGATGTAGTCCGGGTGGCTTTGTTCCAGGATGAAAGACACCACATCCAACCGCGAAAGCTCTGCCGGGTAGAGTTCCAGAGTGCCACACAGGTTCTTGATGTTCCCATACGGGCCGTAGACTGTGCCCGCTACCTGCCAGTCAGTGTTGTCCAGCAGATATTCGGTCAGGTAACTGCCGACGAACCCGGAAATGCCGGTGATGAGTGCTTTCATGCTTTGCCTCCCTTTGTATGGTGCCGATGAATTTTGACGGTTTATTATACCCCACTTTGAGGGCCATCGCAACCATACGGCATTTGTAGGTATACCCGCTCTCCTGTTGCCCGACATTGCGGCCTGTGTTATAATGGCAATGCCGAAAAGGATGGATGTGGCTATCAAATCGCTCCGTCGTGTCCAACCGATGGGGATGAATGAAGACAACAGTACTGAGGAGGGTGGGTGAGCGCAGATATTACGCGGTTTAAGCAGCAGGCCGCCGAACACGCGGTACAATTCGTGGAATCGGGCATGGTAGTGGGTTTGGGTCACGGCAGCACAGCCGCTTTCGCTGTGCAGCGCATCGCCCAATTGCTGCGCGCCGACCAACTGCGGGACATCCTCGGCATACCCTGCTCACGTCAGGTCGAGCGGGAAGCGCGGCGGCTGGGCATCCCATTGACCACGCTGGAGGAACACCCTGTTGTTGATCTCACTATTGATGGCGCGGATGAAGTGGATCCGTCTCTCAATCTGATCAAGGGCGGTGGTGGTGCTCTCTTGCGCGAAAAAATAGTCGCTCAGGCCAGCCAACGGGAGATCATAGTGGTGGATGAGTCTAAACTCTCGCCTGTGCTGGGCACCCACTGTCCGGTGCCGGTGGAGGTGGTCCCCTTTGGCTGGCGCTCTGAATTTGCTTACCTGGAGTCGCTGGGCGCACGCCCGACCTTGCGTCGTAAAGCAGACGGTACCCTTTTCAAAACGGACCAGGGAAACCTGATTCTGGATTGCGATTTTGGCCCTATCCTGCAGCCGGACCAACTCGCGGACCGCCTGAATGCCCGCGCAGGCATTGTGGAACATGGACTGTTTCTAGGGCTGGCGACGGAAGTGATCGTCGCTGGTCGGCAGGGGATTCGCCATCTCAGGCGCGAGCTGTAGGACAAGCTGAGGCTTGTCCTACAGCATTGAGCAGTTGCTCGCTGGCTTTCTGCTGCAGGTCGCGCAAACCCCGCAAGTAAGACTCCGGGTTGGTCAGCTCCGAAAGCAAATCTTTCACCCGCCGCAGGGAGGCCACCTGGATGCGTCCGGTGCGGATGCGTTCTTTCAGGTCGGAGAGGCTCATCGTCGTGCTGGCGTAGAGGCGGGCCATGTTCTCGTAGAACTCCTGGACGGGCAGGCGGGTGGGCAGCACGCTGTGCAGGAAGTCGAACAATTCGTAGTTGCGGGTGGTCAGCTCCTGTAACTTCTCGCGGAAGAAATCCGTGCCCGGCAGAGGAGTGAGCACGGTGAACTGGGGAAAGCTGATCTTGAGACGGCGCACGTATTCGATGAGGGCATCAAAGTCGGGCCGCTCCCACTGCGGGTCCACGATGAATGCTCCCCAGATGTCCACCCCGTTGGCCTGCAGGATACGCGCCGCCTCCTCGTTGGTGCGCACGCTGGATTGCTTATCCAGGTCATCAAGCTCGTCCTCGCGGTACTTCTCGAAGCCTACCAGCACGGTGGATAGCCCGATGGCAGACCATTTTTCAACCAAATCGGGTCGGCGTACGATGCTGTCACTACGGGCCTGGATCCAGTATTTGAACTTCAGTCCCTCGCTGCGGATCATGTCAGCGATACGCTCGGCGCGCGGCAGGCGCTGGAAAAAGTTATCATCCACGAAGCAGATAATGTCCCCGGCCAGCGTGCGTAACTCCTCCAGCACCCGCTCCGGCGACTTGAAGCGGCATCGCTTGCGATGGAAGACCCACACCGAGCAGAATTTGCAGCGATAGGGGCAGCCGCGTGCCGTCTCCATTGCTGCGTGGGAGGGCCAAAACTGGAAATGGTACTGGTCACGGTAGGCGGCCGTCAATTCCCGCGCCGGTATGGGCGAGGCGTCCATGTCGGTCAGCAGGGGACGTGGGTCGGTGGCTATTTGTATTCCGTCCTCACGCAGGATGAGGCCCGGTATAGCGTGCAGGTCCCCGCCGCGTTCCAGGGTGCGCACCAGTTCGGGCAGCGTTTCTTCTCCCTCGCCCACGACGATCACATCTACCCAGGCGCAGTTAAAATCCTGGGGACACAGTGTGGCGTGGTAGCCGCCCACCACTGTAGTGATCTCCGGCGATTCCTCTTTCACCTGCCGGCAGACCCACAGCATGTCGGGCACGTCCACCGTATAACCGGTTACTCCCACCACCTCGGGCTGGAAGTCGCGCAGCGTCGCTTGCAGATCTGGGTCCACCCGCAGGTCCGTGATGCGCACCTCGTGCTCGTCCAGCAACGCCGCCGCCAGAATCTCCAGAGCCAGCGGTTCGGGCCGCGCCAGCTTGCGAAAACCCACCGAGCCCTCGCTTTCGCCCGGTTGTACCAATAGCACTTTCATCAGAATCCCCCCTTTCTTCTCGTAGGGCAGGTTGGCGGCGGGTCAGGCGGCGACTGGTTTGCCGTGGTCTGCTGCCAGCCGATTGTCTCTGCCCGACTCGCGGCCAACCCTGCCCTGCTCTATTATGTTATGTTATTCAGGTGCGACGCACTTCGAAAGTGCGTCGCACCTGTTATAGACCCAGCGGCAACTGTTCCTGTATCCAGTTCCCATTATCCTGTTCACCAGCACCGGCACCGACCATCTCCCGCAACTGCGCCTCGTCAATCATGGGCACGCCCAGTTCCTGAGCTTTGCGGTACTTGGTCCCGCCGGGCGACTCGCCCACCACCAGGTAATCGGTTTTGGCCGATACCGAGCCGGTGACCTTGCCGCCGTACCGCTCGATGAAAGCTGTCGCCGCCTCGCGGCTCATCGTGGGCAGCGTGCCGGTGATGACGAAGGTCTTTCCGGCCAGGGGCAGCGGCTTCTCCTCCTTTTCCCGCTCCTCCTCTGCCAGGCGGAGGCCGGCCCGGCGCAGTTTCTCGATCATCTCTCGGTGGCGCGGACGCCCGAAGTAGTCAACCACGCTGGCGGCGATGCGCGGGCCGATACCCTCCACGTTTTGTATTTCCTCCTGATCGGCCTGCATCAGGGCGTCAATGGATGGAAAGCGTCGGGCCAAGGTCTGGGCCACCACGCTGCCCACGTAACGGATGCCCAGGGCAGTCAACACCCGCCAGAAGGGCTGCTGCTTGGAAGCCTCGATGGCCGCCAACAGGTTCTCGGTACTTTTTTCGGCGAAGCCCTCCAGCTTCAAGATGTCCTCAGCGCGCAGGGTGTACAGGTCAGCCGCGTCGTGGACCAGGCCCTCGTCCACGAACAGATCCACCGTGCGCTCGCCCAGGCCGTCAATCTCCATGGCGGCGACGAAGTGCCGCACCCGCCTTTTGAGCTGAGCCGGGCAGGCGGCGTTCACGCAGTACACGGCCACCTCGTCCTCTGGTTGGACCACCGGCTCCCCGCAGACAGGACAGCGCTCCGGCATGGTGATGGGTCGCTCGCTGCCGTCGCGCAGGTCAACGATAGGTCCGGCCACGTAGGGGATCACGTCGCCAGCACGTTTGATCACCACCGTGTCGCCGATGCGGATGTCCTTGCGGGCCACATCCTCGTAGTTGTGCAGGGAAGCGTGTTTGATGGTCACGCCGCCCAGTTCCACCGGCTCCAGCACGGCCACCGGGGTCAGCGCGCCGGTGCGCCCTACGCTGGCTTCCGCGTCCAACAGTTTGGTGGTTGCTTCTCGTGCCGGAAATTTGAAAGCCAGGGCCCCGCGCGGGTCTTTGCCCACCACGCCCAGCGCCTCCTGCAGGCGCAGGTCATTGATTTTGATCACCACGCCGTCGGCCTCGTAGTTCAAGGTGTCGCGTTTCTTCATCCATTCCTGACAATAGGCGATCACCTCATCCACGGTGCGCAGGTGGGCCACGTCCCTGGCCACGGGGAAGCCCATGCTCCGCAGGTAATCCAGGGCCTGCCACTGGGTGGCGATGTCCAATCCCTCACCAGCGACGATGGCGTAGCACCACAGGGAGAGCGGGCGGGCGGCGGTGATACTTGGATCGAGCTGGCGCAGAGAACCGGCCGCGGCGTTGCGTGGGTTGGCAAAGGGTTTCTCGCCGTTTTCCTCCAGACTGCGGTTGAACTTGGCGAAAGCATCGAGCGGCATGTAGGCCTCGCCGCGCACTGCCAGGCGGGGCGGTACGGGGAGCGTTACCGCCGGGTCGGCGGGGATGCGCAGTGGCAGTCCCTTGATGGTCCGCAAATTGGCCGTGATGTCCTCGCCGATCTCGCCGTTGCCCCGGGTTGCCCCCTGTACGAAAACACCGTCCACGTAATGCAGCACCACGGTCAATCCATCAATCTTGGGCTCGACCACGAAGTCCAAATCCTCAGCCCGCACCCCTTCCGGCAGCAGCTTACTGATGCGGGCCAGCCATTCGCGGATGCCTTCCGGCTCGGTGGTGCTGGCCAGGCTAAGGATAGGGGCTGGATGGCGCACTTTCTCGAACTTCTCCTGCGGCTCGCCGCCCACGCGCTGGGTAGGCGAATCGGGGGCAATCAGCTCTGGGTGGGCCTCTTCCAGGGACTGCAATTCCCGAAAGAGGCGGTCGTACTCGGCATCGCTGATCACCGGCGCATTGAGCACGTAATAGCGGTAGTTGTGGTAGTTTATCTGTTCGCGCAGTTCGCGGATACGCTGTTCGATGTCTTGCATGACCTCTTACCTCTATCTACAATACCTGTACCACCATCAACGCCATGTCGTCAAACTGACGGGTCTCTCCCTGGAAGGCCAGTACTTGATCAAAAACGGCATCGCAAATCCCTGTGGCTGGCTTGCCAGCCCAGGCAGTGACACTATCCATCAGCCGTTGCACGCCGTAGCGCTCACCGCTGGAATTGACCGCGTCGGTCAGCCCGTCGCTGTAAAGCACCAGCAGGTCGCCAGGCCGCAGCCGCAATGAGCGCTCTTCCAAATCGGGATCGTCCTCTATCATCCCCAGGAAACGACCGTGCCCTTCCAAAAGGCTCACCTCACCGGTTCCTCCGCAATAAAAGATGGGCCGGTCGTGCCCGGCGCGCACGTAACGCAACTCCTGCGTGCGCGCGTCCAATATGCCATAGAAGACGGTGACGAACATATCGGCGGAAGAGACGTGGAGCAGGAAATCGTGAACATCGAGCAGCATCTTCTGGGGGGAGCGGGAGACGTGGGCCTGGGCCACCATCAGGGCGCGGGTGACGGCCATGAAAATCGCTGCGTGGACGCTTTTGCCGGAAACGTCGGCCATGACCAGGCCCACCTGACCTTCGTCGAGGAGGAAAGCGTCGTAGAAATCGCCGCCCACTTCGCGGGCCGGCAAGTAACGGGCAGCGAAGTTCAGTCCGGGGACTTCGGGGAAAGATTTGGGCAGGATGCCGCGCTGCACCTCGCCGGCGATCTCCAGTTCCCGCTCCAGGCGTTCTTTCTCCACGATCTGTGCCTGAGCTGCCTTCAATTCCGCGTAGGCGCGAGCCAGTTCCTCATTTTTGCGGCGCAGCCCTTCAATGGTGAGCACATCTGTCTCGCGGATAGTGGTACTTAGCCCGCGCATCATGTCCAAAGCTACCGCCGGATTGTCGGCCAGGATGCGGTCAAAAACGGCCTCGTCCACTTCCAGTAGACAGCAGGGTTCCAGAGCCCGCACCGTCGCCGAACGAGGAGCATTTTCGATGAGGGCCATCTCGCCGAAGAATTCCCCCGGCCCGCGGACATACAACTGCACCTCATCCTCGCCCAGGCTCTTAACAATTTCCACCCGTCCCTCGGCTATGACGTAGAAGCTGTGCTCGATGGCGTGCTCCTGACAGATAACCGCCCCTGCTGGAAACTCCCGCTCTACTGTCAGGGCGACCAATTTAGCCAACTCATTTTGGTCCAGGCCGCGAAAAACCCGGGCCAACAACGCCATCGCTCCCATGTTCATGAACCCGTTCCCCCGATCCTGGTTCAAATTCACCGAGTAGGGCGGTTTGACTAACTGTCTGTCACCCTCCTCACGCTATCCATTATAGCAGCTTTTGTAACACTTGACAACAGCGAGCCTGCGAACGGGTGTGCGTCAGTTTCTAAAAGCACCCTAAACGACCAATCGAGCGCACCAACGCCTGCTGGCACATGTGGATTGTAGCGTCGGGGCT
>JANLFX010000143.1 GCA_024653325.1 Anaerolineae bacterium | reverse complement strand
GCTCTGATGGGCCAGCGAGACAAGTGTCGCTCGCCAGCTTAAGTTTACGGAGATGATCCAGCTATTAGCAGAGTTGGGAGAGTGGCTCCCGCAAGACCTTTCGGAGCCCTGAGCCCCACCGCCGACGGCCCAGGCGCTATAGGATCCTTGATAAGGCCGGCAGTTTCGCCGGGCCCAGTAGTATTCGCCATAGTTCGCGCCGTTGTTATCCAAAACTTGCCAGGCGCCGGTGGGAAAGGAACTCTCAAAGGTCTCATAGACGATGGTCTGCCACCTGCCGGGGGGCTGGGGCGCTGGCGGGTAGTTTCGCAATACGAGAGGAAGATGGACCTTTTGCTGTCCCGGCGGCTGGGAGGGTATATAGGAGATATAGTTGGCTTCGTACCCGACGTTGGAAGTCCCATACCGGATCCACATATACCCGCTTTCGCCCCAACCGGTCCCCCAGGAGTTGCGCAAACGCCAGGCCTGTCGGTTGTCATCCCAGCCAACGAGGACGATGGCATGGTTCACAAAATATTGCCCACACCGCCCACTCTCATTCGTTGAGAAAACCCCGCTCCTGTAGCTTTGAAAGGCTGTACCCACGCACACGGCAGCGGCGACCGGGCCATGCTCGTATATGGCCTGTTTGATTGCCTCAACTGATGGCTGCGGTTGGCCCCCTACATATGCCCAGGAGTTAATGCGGAAAGGATTGTTGGGGGGGCTGTTGCACGGGGGTTCGGCGGCCTGGTAGGGAAAGTCCGGTTCCAGAGCAGCGCCGGCCTCGGCAACGCTGGGGCGTTTTTTCCACTGATGGTAATCGTGAGCATAATCACCGCCGTCGCAGCTCCAGCCCTCCATATTGCAGGAGACCAGATATTGTTCCGACAAATCTCTGGTGATGCCCGCGCGAACCTGAAGGGCCGATTCCAGTACTCCAACCGTGGAGAAGGCCCAGCAGCTGCCACAGGCGCGCTGGTCTTTGATCGGCGTGCAACCGCCCTGGTCGCACCAGTTGAAAGCGGAAGGAAGCTGGGCTGGAGAGGAGGAGATGGAAGATTGCTCTGGAGACGGCGGAGGCGTTTCGTCTACTAAAGAGAAATGAGCGTCCCATTGGATTGTTCCCTGGGAAACAGGGGCCAGTTCGGGCCAGTCACTTAAGGTTGATTTGAGTTCTGCCAATCGAATTCCGTCCGCTTCAATAGAGAGCATCCGGGTCGGGGGAGCATCGGCTTCCCAAGGACGCCGGTAATAGAGACGAAGGTGGAGGAGTTGGGTCTCCGTCGTGCGGACACGGATGCACTGTAAACCGGGCGCACCCAGAAGCGGGGAGAGCTGCCGAAATTCTTCGGCATCAACCTGAACAGAGGGGCTCTCTTTCGGAAAGTCCACTTCCCAAATATAACCGGTAGAGGGATTGCTTGGCAGGACCAGTTCCAGTGTCTCCCCCGCGTCCAGTAAACCTGTAAGATGCAAGGCAATGGGGCCACCAAGCCAGTCCTTCATCGTCGCTTTGGTAAAGGCAGCCCCGGTTAGACTGTTCAGGTCTTGCCCCTTCAAAAAATAGGTGTAACAGATTGCTTTTTCTTCTGCGAAGACGGCATTCTGGCTGTATTGGATTCCCATGCCTCCCCAGAGGGTGTCGGCTCTGCGATGCATTTCTGTCTCAATGGGTGCCCCTTCACCTGTTGATGGGAAACAAAGGGTGGAATCCCCTTCCCACCCTCCATCGGTATGCACAACAAGGCGTGTCTTCACGCTCTCAAGCAGCAAGGAGAGGGGGTTCATAAGTGACTTCGGGTGTCCTCTGTATGCCGGAGAGGTCGGATTTTGATCGCCGAAGGTCTCCTGACCGAGGCGAGGAGGCTCGGTCGGGAGACCTTCGCCCATCGTGAATGGGAGGTAACTCAAAGCCATAGACACCGGTTATCCAGATCAGAGAGAAAGCCAGTGCTACCGACAAAATGATAGGCAGGAATAGTATTTTCGTTCTCGTGACAATCCACCTCCTGCTTGCCTTTCACGGCTTCGGCGGGTCGTGAAGTGCCTGTTAGGCAGCTTCACACTTGGTTATTTCATGGCAATTCCACAATTGTTCTATCTGGCATTGTGACAGAGCCTTTTCCTCCGATGTATACATAGCCTCTATCTCTCGTTACTTGAAACTGAAGCGGATCATTTGCATCGCTGTTTATGGTATACCCGGCATAAGCCACCGTTCCTATCCATGTGTGCTTTGCTTCGTAGCAAAAGATAGCAAACCCTCCGGCCGCAATTCTGAGACTACCCCTAACTACTTTGATCCCAAATGTATCGGGGGAACTCCCCTCCGATATTCTGTACTCCGATGGCTCCCCGCAGTCTACACCGTCGTCAAAATCTCTAGATTGGATAGCAAAAAACTTTGGAGTTGGCGTTGACGTAGCCGTAGGCGTGGCCGTCGGCGGTACGGGCGTAGATGTAGGAGTAGGCGTGTTGGTGGGCATAGGCGTAGGTGAGGGCGTAGCTGTTGGCGGCACGGGTGTGAGCGTCGGTGTCGGTGTGGCGGTTGGCGTTGATGTAGCCGTAGGTGTCGGTGTAGGTTGGGGCGCACCACAGGCGGCCAAAAGCAGCGCGACCAACGTCAGGCCAATCATTGGCGGTAGCAATTTCTTGTGAATCATCTCATCCCTCTCGTGTGTAATTGTTTGGTGTGGGACGCCGGCCCGCCATAGGGTGATCTGTCACTTCTCCACCTGGAGGTCAGAAGTTGGCGGGTTCCTCTTGCTGCATCTGAATAGACACCCAGTTGTGGAAGTTCAGATGTGCTCCCATCTTGACCGCAGCCTGAACTGTGGTATAATCTCAATTGAGCAATTGCGCATTTCAGGAGGTTGTGATGCCGACCCTTATTTCAGCCGTAGATTTCCACCGCAAAGCGGGTGATCTGCTGGCGCGCATCCGCTACCAGGGCGAGCGTTTCATCATCGAGCGGCGCGGCCAGCCCATCGCCGTGCTTCTGGGCATTGAAGAGTTCCGGCAACTGGAAGCCCTGGCTGCTCGCCAGCGGGCGGCGGAACGGGACGCCCACTTTGCCGCCTTTGAATCGGCGCTGGAGGCCGCCTCACCACCCGCAGCGGACGCCGCCGAACTGAGCGATGAGACCATCCAGGCCGAAGTAGACACCGTGCGCGAGGCCCGCCGTGCCCAGGGTGGTCATTGACACCAATTTGCTGGTACGCATGCTCACAGGCGCCCCTGCTGCTTCTCCTCTCTATCGCCTGTGGCGAGCGGGTCGCTTTGAATTGCTCATCTCCTCCTACCTGCTGAGCGAACTGGAGGAGGTGTTAGACCGTCCTTCCCTACAACGCTACCTGCGCCCCGGTGCAGCCCGCGCTTTCCTGACCCTGCTTCGCGTATTCATTCATGTTAAAATGTTACCGAAGTGGTATAGTTCACTCAGATGATAATATTACCGGAGGGAACTATGTCCACTGAAGATGAAATGACCATTGATGAACGATGGAAGTATCTACCTCGACATTGTTAGATTTGCCGTGTGGTGACTACCTCACCCATCCCCACTCCGGCCCTCCCCTTCCCTCTCCGCAGCGGAGAGGGAAGGGGAGGGTGAGGGAGGGGTTAGGAGAGGTCAAAAAGCCCGAATTTAACATTGTCGAGCTACGTACGATGAAAAAGCGCTACATTAAGGCCAATCGGAAAGAGCGAGGCCGCCTATTGGATGAAATGGAAGTCGTCACCGGATTGCACCGTAAGAGTTTGATCCGGTTGATGGACAGTCCGCTACAGCGTCAACCGCGTCGTCGGCAACGGGGTTGCACTTATGGGCCGGAGGTTGACGACGCCTTGCGGGTCATTGCCGAGAGCCTGGATTACATCTGTGCTGAGCGGCTCACGCCCAATCTGGTTTGGATGGCCGAGCACCTGGCCGCTCATGGTGAATTGGAGGTGTCACCGCCATTGCTAGCGCAATTGGCTCGGATCAGTGTCTCCAGCGTGGCTCGCAAACTGAAGCACATCCGACAAGACCAGCCTCGCCTGCCGGTCAAAGGCCCGGAGCGGGCCAATCCAGCCACCCGTGGTGTCCCCATGAGACGCATTCCCTGGAATGAAGCCCAACCAGGTCACTTCGAGGTCGATCTGGTTCACCACTGTGGCCCTAGCGCCGCTGGCGAGTACGTACATGCCCTGCAAATGATTGACATCGCCACTGGCTGGAGTGAACGAGTGGCTGTACTTGGTCGCAGCTACCTGGTCATGGCTGATGGCTTCCGGCGTATCCTGGCTCGTCTCCCCTTTCCTGTTTGCGAGGTGCATTTCGATAACGGCAGTGAGTTTTTCAATCACCATATGCTGCGCTTTTGGCAGGAAATCTACCCCGATGTGCAGATCTCCCGCAGCCGACCCTACCACAAGAATGACAACCGCTTCGTCGAACAAAAGAATTCTACTCTGGTGCGCGCCTATCTGGGTCAGGAGCGCCTGGATACCGTGGCCCAAACCCTGGCCCTTCACCAACTCTACGACAGAATGTGGCTGTACTACAACTTCTTCCAACCGGTAATGCATTTGACGGAGAAGATCATAATCCCGGCTGAGGGCCAAGGACGAGTCCAACGCCGCTATGACCAGGCCCGCACCCCCTTTGACCGGGTCTGTGCTACCTCGGTCATGAGCCAGGACCGTCGAGACCAACTGATGGTGCTGCGAGACCAGGCGAACCCCCGGCAGTTGCGGCAAGAGATTTACGAGCTCATCAACGGGATGGTTCATTTTTGGGATGAAATTGGTGACACTTTTTGCACCTTGAAAAATTAAGCCGGTTGGACAACTCTGCCGGGACACACCAGTAGGCCCAATACGTTCGCCAGGGGTGGAGCATTCTCCACTCCCGCCAGTTCCAGCGGAGTGTGGCCCACCCGTTTGCCCCGCTCAAATGCGTGGTGATTCCAAAAGAGCTGTAACAACGGCAACAGCCATCGGGTCATCCCCCGGTGAATCTGCAGGTACGGGCGCAGCCAACTGTGTAAGGACTCCGCCAGACTGGAAGAGCGATGGAGTAGGCCCAGGATGTCCCAGGCGGCTCTCACGACGGCCTGCAGGTTCTCTGGGATATCCGCCGCGATGTTCAGGCCCAGTTGCTGGCGATACTCCCAGGCCCACAGGATGAAGGCCTGGTCCTTCTCCTCCAGTCCCTGCAGCAGGGGTTGCAGATGCTGCTCCAGCCACTCCAGAGGCATCAGCAACTGGGGGATCTTCTCCCCCAGGTCATCCGCAAACGCGGTGATTTCGCGATGCCCCAGTTCCCGCAGCAGTTCCACCGCTGTTTCCAGGGTAGCCCGGGATTGGGCAACTGAGACCAGGTGGCCGGAGGAGACCGGTTCCAGCGCCTGACGGATTTCTCCCAGCAGCCAGCACCAGGCATCATAGACCCCAATGGCCTGGGCTTCCGCCGCCTCCGCCTCCGGCAATGGGACCTGGACTTTCAGGGGGCGACCCCGCCGGCGGATCAGGCCTTGGGCTTTCTGTTCGGCCCGGCGGGCGCGCTCGGCGGTTTCTATCGCCCGGTACGCCGCTTTTTCCAGGCGCTGGGTGAGGCGATGGGCGTCTCGCCACAGGTGAAACAGGTCCGGACGCAGCGGAACGGCCAATTCGGCCTCGCGCACACCGGCCCGCAGTCCGCGCTCCTCGTCACAGGCCAGGTCGTGGAAGCGAATGCCACGCTCCTGCAGGGCCAGGAAGGTGAGTCCCCAGGCGGTGGCATCGCGGGATTCCGCCGGGGTCAGATTCACCACCAGAAAGGAGCGGCCGTCCACCACGGTGAGGCACGGCTGCCGGCCTTGGAAGATCTTGTCCGCCTCGCCCAAGATGGGGAGAGGGAAGCGCAGATGATAGGCTTGAGCCTGCTCACCAGCGGCGGTCAGTGTTTGACTGAGATAGCCCACGGAGCGGGTGACGCCCAGGAGCAGGTGCAGGCCCAGGCGGAGGTCCCGCACCGTCCCTTTCAGCAGGGAGAGGGTAACAATGGCCCGGTTGATAAAATCCCTGTCCACCTTTAGCCTGGTGGTTTGAGTCGGCCGACCCGCCGGGCGAGGCTGCATTGCCTCCACAAGGGTATCCCACAGGCGGTCTCGTAACTTGTACAACAGGGGACGAGAAACCCCGTAGCGGTGGGCCATTTTGGTGACGAACCCCCATTCCCGAGAGGGGGAAAGCATCTGGACTGTGACTGCTGCGCGCTGTTCCGGGGTGAATTCGGGGATCCAATACTGCGTCATCGTTACCTCCAGTCAAAGCAAAATGGACACCTATATCATCCCCGAATTGGTCCTTTTTGGCAAGCAGCGAATTTGTTAAAGTGTCACCTATTTTGAACCATCCCCTTCTCACCCACCGAAAACTCCACAAGCCCCATCACGGTCTTTGCCCTGATCACGCTTACCCCGTAATCACCGGGTTCGAAGCCTTCGTCGCTCTCAATGCAGCTCAGAAACGGTCCATCGCTAAACACCCGCCTGTCTGTTAATAGAATACTTCTTTCTCGGCTCCAAAAGACCTGCATCATAATGTCCTGGTTTGTTTCAAGCTGCCCGCAAATGCATATTCGTGTCTCGTTGGGCGATATGGGATCAGAAAGAACGATAGGGTCCCCTTGGGCATCCCATCCTCGGCACAACGTCAGGTCCGATAGCTCCGCTACTGTCTTAGTCGTGAAGAAGGTACACCCACAGTAGGCCAGCGCGACTACGAGCGCCGCAATAACTATAGCATGCTTTGCAGAGTCCTTCATTCTCCTCTTGTCCTCCTTACGAAGGCCCAGTTCCACGGATACATTTGTATAGTGAACACATGCGGGGTTTCGGCTAGCCCTCGACTCAAGGTCACATCAACGACTGTGGGTCTCAGGCTGAAGCCTCCTGACACACCCAGGTTGACCATAAACGGGTTCATGTCAGACACGTCATCATAAACAGGCACCAAGCGCCCGGTAGCTGGCTCTACGGTTACCTCCCGACTGAGCCCTGCTTCCAGGCCAACGTCCGCGATGATTTCTGCCTGCGCTGCCACACCATAGTTCTGAGATAGCCCCTTCAGCATCTCGTTATTTGAATAGCCGAAGCCCACTAAGCGCCCTGCAGAAGCCTCTGCGTAGGCGATGTTGGGAATTGAAAGCGTGCCGCCTATCCCTTTACTCCACATAAAGGTCAATTCACCCGAGCGCCAGTTGATGACCCACGCGCCTTGCAGTTTGCCATACGCCCCGATAGCAGTATCAACCCCGACGCATCCCTTTACGTACTCTCCGTAACTGCTCGGAACAGTGTGCCACATCACTTGATCAACCAATTCACCCACGTCCTGGGTCTCTTCCCAGA
>JANLFX010000142.1 GCA_024653325.1 Anaerolineae bacterium | reverse complement strand
ATATTCTGCCACAAATTCGCCGGATGAGCCAATCAATTTACCGGAAACTATAGTGGGAGGATAGTCCGTTCCTTCCTGCTATACTCGACGCGGTCACAAACTGCAAATTTCTTCATAGGCAAAAGTTGAGTATAATGCTTCCCTGACCGACCACCTCTCTAGAAACAGGTGGGGTCTTGGGAGGCAACCATGATCCATATTGAGTTTACCGAAGAAGAAAAGCGGGCGTTGAATTACGAACGCTATCATCATCCTCACCCCTACGTTCAACGCAAGATGGAAGTGCTATGGCTAAAAAGCAATCGAGTGCCCCATCAAGAGATTTGTCGGTTGGCTGATGTCAGCCCCCACACCCTGTGCGATTACCTGCGCGACTATCAGAGTGGGAGGATTGAAAAACTGAAAGAGGTGAGCTTTTATCGGCCCACCAGCGAACTGGAAGAGCACCGCGAAAGGTTGGAGGACTACTTTCGCCAACACCCCCCGGCGACGATCAAAGAAGCGGCGGCCAAGATCAAGGAGTTGACTGGGATTGAGCGCAAGGAGACCCAAGTGCGCGCCTTCCTCAAGTCGCTGGGCATGAAGTGCCGCAAGGTTGGCATGCTCCCTGCCAAAGCTGATCCGGACGTGCAGGCGGCTTTCAAAATTGAGCAGTTGGAACCGCGTTTGGAGGAGGCCAAGGTCGGTAAGCGGGCCGTGTTCTTTGTGGATGCGGCGCACTTTGTCCTGGCTCCGTTTCTGGGTTTCCTGTGGTGTTTTGAGCGGGTGTTTGTCAAGGCCCCCGCCGGGCGACAACGCTTCAACGTGTTGGGCGCACTGAATGCCATCACCCACGAGTTGATCACGGTGACCAATGATACCTATATCAACGCCGACAGCGTCTGCCAACTCCTCCTCAAACTGGCCGAACTCAACTTGGGGGTGCCAATTACGCTTATCCTTGACAACGCCCGCTATCAAAAGTGCGCCCTCGTGCTTGCGACCGCCAAAAGCCTGAACATCGAATTGCTGTTCTTGCCTGCTTACTCGCCCAATTTGAATCTCATCGAACGGTTGTGGAAATTCGTCAAGAAGCAATGTTTGTACTCCATCTACTATCCTGACTTTGCTTCGTTCAAAGCAGCCATTATAGAATGTCTCAGTCAAACGCACACAACGCACAAGTCAGCCTTAGACTCCTTGCTCACCTTGAATTTTCAGACCTTCAAAAAAGTGCAATTTGTGCCCGCGTGAAGTATATTTAGCTTGATGCACATGGGGGAGCGACCCTTGCGGTCGTCTCCCACAGGCAAATGCGAGACCTGCTCCTACCTGGAGTTTTTTGGGGGGCGTCGCAAAAGGTTCTAACCGATTTCTAGGGTTTCTCTTACAACGTTTTAACTTTGCCGTGTTACAATAAAACGTGATGGGTAAGCAAAGCGCGTGACCAATCTGCCGTGTGATGATTCGCACGCAGGTGTACAACGCAGATCACAGCGAATGACACGATGAACACTGAAGGGAGTAGCCACGCGATGTCAGAAAAAGTAGCAATTCTAGGCGGAGGGCTGGCCGGATTGAGCGCAGCCTGGAAACTGGCCCAGGCCGGATTTGAAGTGGATGTTCTGGAAGCCCTTTCCAGGGTGGGGGGGCTGGCCGCCAGCTTCCAGCGCGGTGGATTTATATTCGACTATGGACCCCATCGTTTTCACACCAAGAACGATGAACTGTTGGCCGAAGTGCGTGGCTTGGTAGGCGATGAATTGTTGGGGCGGCATCGCAAAACCACGGTGTATTTCATGAACCGTTATTTCGATTATCCCCTGACCGGCTCCAATTTGCTGCGCAACCTGCCCCCTTCTTTAGCCGTGCTCTGTTTCTTCGATTTCCTGTCTACCTGGATACGGGGACGGATCGCGCCGAAGATTGACGATTCCTTCGAAAGTTGGGTGGTCAACCGTTTTGGCCGACGCCTGTACGACATCTACTTCGGGCCCTACACGGCCAAGGTGTGGGGCAACGACCCCACCCAGCTCTCGTCAAGCTGGGCTGCCCAGCGTGTGGCGGTGGTTGACCTGTGGGACTTGATCAAGCATACTCTGGGCATCAATACCCGCCCCCCGGATGAGTTTGAGCACTCGCCCTACCTGATTGATTTCCATTACCCTCGCTACGGCATCGGCTGCCTCCCACAACGTCTGGCGGAGGAGATCCGTGCCCATGGGGGACGCATTCACCTCAACAGCCGGGTGGTCACCGTGGAACATGCCGACGGACGGGCCCGGTCCGTATCCTATCTCCACGCTGGTGAACTGCAGAACCTGGCTGCGGACTACGTGGTTTCCAGCATTCCCATCAACATTCTGGTGCGAAGCATGCAGCCCTCCGCGCCATCGGTGGTCTTGCGTGCGGCGGACAGGCTTCAATATCGGGCCATGGTTTTCCTCTACCTGATGTTGGACAAGCCCAGAGTAACCGACGATCATTGGATTTACTTCCCGGCGAAAGAGGACATCTTCAACCGCATTTCCGAGATACGCAACTTCAGTGAGGACACCGTGCCGGACGGACAGACCTCGTTATGTGTAGAGATTACGTGCAACGAGGGAGACCACTTGTGGAGCACTCCCAACCACGAACTCTTTGAGCAGTCTGTGGAGAGCCTGGTGCGGGCAGGGCTGATCCGGCCCGAGGAAATCATGGGCTATTTCGTCCGGCGGATGACCCACGCTTACCCCACGTATGATCTGGATTTCGAGGAGAAGTTGAATCAGCTCACTGGTTTCTTGCACAATTTTGAGAACGTGCTGTCCATTGGCCGCCAGGGACTGTTCCGCTACTTCAACATGGACCACGCCATGGAAACCGGCTTTCAGGCAGCAGAAAAGATCATGTCTGGCGCACTGCGGGAAAAAGTTATCCAGGTAGGTCAGGAACAAGTCTGGTTTGGATGATACCTACCCTCCCGCGGGTTCTCAACCATTGGCTGAGTGCTCATGGCGAAGCCTGCGGGAGAGTTGCTGGTGAGGAGGCAAATGGAGTCGAAGGGTTCAAAGCTAGACGTATTGTTTGTTAACCCCCCTTCCCCTGACGGGGAGGTGTTCATCCGCGACATCTGCCGGGTGGGACGGCGCTCCCGCGAAAAGATGGTCTGGCCGCAGACGGCTCTGGCCCAACTGGCCGCCATGCTCGACGATCGCTACAGCGTGGACGTTCTGGACTGCGTGGCGCTGGAGATGAATTGGGCGGACTTTCGGTCCTACCTGGAGGAATATCACCCCCGGTACATGGTCACCCACGCTACCGCGCCCACACTCACCAACGACATGTACGGCACTTTCCTGGCCCGTTCGTTGGGTGTGCGCACCATCGCCATCGGCACTCATGTCACCCCGCTGACCAGGGAGACGATGGAGGCTTTCCCCTCGCTGGATTATGTCATCCGGGGCGAACCGGAGTTGACCCTGCGCGAGTTGGTGGATACCTGCGAAGCTGACGGCGACTTGGCCACGGTGCAGGGCCTGGCCTTCCGCAAAGACGGTGAGATCGTGATCAACAAGGACCGGCCTCTCATCCCCGATTTGGACACTCTGCCTTTGCCCCGTCACGACCTGTTGCCCCTGGATAAGTACCGCATCCCAATGGTCAAGGGGCCGTATGCTTTCGTGTTGGTCAATCGTGGCTGCCCGGCGCGCTGCCGTTTCTGCATCCAGAAAGTGATGTGGAAACACACCGTGCGCACCCGCTCGGTGGAGCACATTATCGCCGAGATTAAGCTGCTGGGCGACCTGGGCGTACACAATATTCACTTCGAGGCAGACCTGTTCACCTACGACCGCGAACTGGTCATCGCCCTGGCAAAACGCATCTTGGACGAGGGGCTCAAAATCCGCTGGACGTGCAATTCCCGCGTGGACATGGTGGACCCCGAATTACTGGGTTGGATGAAGAAATCGGGCTGCTGGATGATCTCCTGGGGTATCGAGTCGGGATCGCAGGCCGTGCTCCGCCGCGCGCGCAAGGGGATTACCATCGAGAAAATCGAGCGGGCTATGCGCTGGAGCAAGGAAGCCGGCATCGGCAACTGGGGGTATTTTATCATCGGCCTGCCCGGCGAAACCGAGGAAACCATCGAGGAAACCATCCGCTTGGCCAAACGCCTACCCCTGGACCTGGCTCTGTTTCACATCGCCGTGCCCTATCCCGGCACCGATTTCTACGACGAGGCGGTAGCCAACGGCTGGCTGCGAATGGAGCGCTGGGAGGACTTCGATATGGACGAGCACACCGTGTTAGAGTACCCTCATCTCTCGGCAGAGCAACTGGAGAAAGCGGCACGGCGGGCCATGCGCGAATGGGCCATGCGCCCTGGCCCCATATGGACTTACTTGAAGAGTTTGAACAGCCTGCGCACGCTGAAAGCCTTCCTCAGCATCGGCTGGCAACAGTTGCGTTGGATACAGGGATGACTTGTTGAATAAGGAAAATAAAATATCCCCGTTCCATCCCGAGGCCGGCTTGCCAAGAAGCGGATGGAGCGGGGATATTTTTGTAAGACTAGCTTAAGCTCGTCCTACATCCTAATCTTACCGCGCGCCCAGCATCTCCACTGCCAGCCGGGCGTACACCCGCGCTGCGTCGCACACGTCCGCCAGCCGCACCTGATCCTCCGTAGTATGGGCGTGGCGTTCCTGGCCGGGGCCAAATCCTACGGTGGGAATCCCGGCCACGCCCATAGTGTAAGTCCCGTCTGTGGAGAAGGCCCACTGTCCGACCTGGGGGCGATACCCCAAAGTCTCCCTTACTGCGCGACTAGCGGCCCGCAGCAAAGGATGATCCTCATCAAGAATCCAGGCTGGGTAGTACTCACGGTAATGGCAGGGATACCCGGTGTAGCTGGCTCCGGTGTAAGTGGTTACCTCTACACTGGCAGGCACGCCCTCACGCAGGATTACGTTTCGCACCTCATTCAAGGCTATCGTCTCGGTCTCCCCCAGGGTGAGACGGCGGTCAATGAAAAAAGTGCAGCTATCGGGTATGGCATTCAGGCTACCGGCGGTGTTCTCTATCCTGGTCACAGCCAGGGAACCACGCCCCAGCACGGGATCATTGGCCAATTGCGTGGCCAGGAGTTCCAGCCCAAAGATGATGCGGGCCGCGGCGTATATAGCGTTTTCGCCCTGCTCTGGGGTAGCAGCGTGGCAACTCCGCCCCTGGGCAGTGACCCTAAGCCCGATACGGCCCCGCTGCCCCCGACGAATCTGCATCCCCGTCGGTTCGCCCAGGACGACGAAGTCGGGGCGCAGGCCCTCCTCCTCGACCAGCACACGCATGGCCATACTCTCGCATGGTTCCTCTTGAACCACGCCCACCACGTACAAATCGCCTTCCAAATTTATTCCGGCGTTCCGCAAGATCCGTGCAGCATAGACCATGGCCGCCAACCCACCTTTCATGTCCGCCGCCCCCAGTCCATAGAGGACCCCCTTCTCGATCACTCCTTCAAAAGGGTCGCGTTCCCAGGCCCGGGCATCACCTACTTGCACGGTGTCCATGTGACCGTTGTAGAGAAGCACCGGTCCTGAACCAGGGCCTATGTGGGCGATAACGTTGCCAACGCGGTCTGTGCGCACGTGATCAAACCCCACTTGTTCCATCTCGGCGGCCAGCCGATGGGCGAGAGCTTCTTCGCGCCCTGAAAAACTCGGCGTGCGCACCAGATCCTGTAAAAAAGCGATGAGGTTTTTCTCGTCCTGAGAAGTGAGCGACAAATCCATGGTGAACTCCGTTCAATGACCAAATCTCAAATCAACAATTCTAGCCCTGTCCCCTTCTGCAGTGGCGTAACCGGCTGGCCAATGAGAGCGCAACATTCACGCCCACGCCTCACGGCCAGTCCCAGCTCCTCCGCCATGTGCACCGCCTGGCGTGCCGGGCTGACGATTTTGTTCACCCCGGCGCGCACGGCCAGGGGATCCAATTCCTGGCGGTAGTGACCATGCGGACGCATACATCCCAGCCACAAAGGCGTATCCGGGAAACGCAGCCGGGCCTCGATTATCACATCCAATGCTGCCGCAATGTCGGGGGGATGACGGTCAGCGTAGCGCGTCCCTGGGGTGGGAATGAAGACCAGCAGCACCAGACTGTCCATGCCCAGGTTGGCCAATAGCTCCAAAGCGCGCATCTCGTGGCCAAGTTCTCCGCCACGCAAGCCAATGGTGATGTGCGGAGTGACCGGGACATAGCGGCGCAGGAGTTGGTAACAGGCCACGTAGTCGGCTACGGTTTTGTGCAGGCCATATACCTCGCGGATGGTCTCATCATCGCCCACAAAATCGAACGAGACCATATCGGCCAGCGGGGCGATGGCCTGCAGATCCTCCTCGGTGATCAAGCCCACATGCCAGTTCAACCGTCGTCCATTCCGCAGGGCAGCCACACGTGCCAGGTGTTCTGTCACCGGCACACGACCATCGGCATCGCACCCGCCAGAGATCAGACAACTGGTCGCCTTGTTCACCTCCGCCTGCCAGATGGGCACCATGTGTTGTAGATAACGCCGCCCACAGTGAGCGCAGTCCAATGCACAAGCCGAGCCGGTAAGGCTGATCAGTGCCGTGTCCAGCGGATAATCGAACTCGATTTCCATTGGGAAGTGGCTGACTCGGGTCTGCCAGGCCGCCATCAGCCGTTCGTTTTCCATCAGCATCTTCCCCCCTGAGTGGTCTAAACCGATTATACTCCAGGCCCAGTCAGGGGACAAATGACCAGGAGCACGGTCGGGAGACCGTACCCAACACTTGGTTAAAACGTCGAGCTACTTAGCGCAATTCCTTCAAGCCCTCAGGATAGCGATGGGCCAGGTCCACGTAAGTTTCTTTGAAAACCCTCCACTGCGCCTTGTACTCATCGTTGATCTGGCCGATGATCTTGGCCGGCACACCGACGGCGATGTTTTCCGCTGGAATCTCCTGTCGCTGACGTACTACCGCCCCCTCGCCTACCACGGCCCACTCTCCGACCACGGCCCAATCGCTGACCACGGCCCCCATGCCCACAATGGCGTAATCACGAATCGTGGCATTGTGGATCACCGCTCCGTGACCAATGGTCACATACTTGCCGATATGAGTATACTCGTCCGGGCGGGCATGAATTACGCAGTTATCTTCTACACTGCTGCCGTCGCCGATGGTGACTTCTCCGTAGTCGCCCCGAATCCTGGCTCCTGGACCAATCCAACACCCCTCGCCCAGAGTAACCTGACCTATCACTGTAGCCGAAGGATGTACGTAAGTGTTCTTACCGACACACGGCACCCGACCCTCGAATTCGTAGACCGCCATTTTGCTTCCTCCTGCTGGGCCATGAGATCGTTTTGATGGGGGCATTATAGATTAAGGCCAGGTATTTGTCAAAGTTGATAGCCTGGATGAGCACACTGATCACCATAATAAAAAAGGCTCATATTGGCTTCGGGGTGAAATGAGGTATCATCA
>JANLFX010000141.1 GCA_024653325.1 Anaerolineae bacterium | reverse complement strand
TTCCCCTCTCCGCTGCGGAGAGGGGAAGGGGGTTGGGGGATGAGGTGAGGTCCATCTTGTTGCCATTTATGTTAATCTAACATTGTCGAGCTACTCTAGCGGCGCTAAACTGGAGCGCCCGGCCCTCAATCACCGGCCGGGCGCTTTTTATAGTGGCGGTTTCCTGGTGTGCCAGTCTGTGACCTGCTCGTAGGTGTAAGCCACGCGGAACACGGTTGCCTCGTCAAAGGCTCGACCGATGATCTGCAGGCCGATGGGTAGGCCCTGCGCATCGAAGCCGCAGGGAAGGGATAGGCCCGGCAGTCCGGCCAGCGAGGCGGAGAGGGTGAACACGTCCGAGAGATACATTTGCAACGGATCATCAACCTTTTCGCCGATTTTGAAAGCAGTAGTTGGCGAGGTGGGGCAGAGCACTACATCGCAGAGTGCAAAGGCGCGGTCGAAATCCTGCTTGATCAGCGTGCGCACCTGCTGAGCCTTCAGGTAGTAGGCGTCGTAATATCCGGCGGAGAGGGCGTAGGTGCCCAGCATGATTCTGCGTTTGACCTCCGCTCCGAATCCGTATTGTCGCGTTTTGCGGTAGGCATCCCACACATCAGCAGCGTCCGGGAAGGAGAACCCGTATTTGATGCCATCGTAGCGGGCCAGGTTGGCGCTGGCCTCCGCCGGGGCGAGGAGGTAATACACGGGCAGGGCATACCCGGTATGGGGTAGCGAGATGTCCACAATTTCGGCCCCCATTTCGGCCAGCAAATCAATCGCCGCCCGCACCGCCGCTTCCACCTCCGGTTGTATGCCCTCGATAAAGTATTCTTGGGGCACTCCCAGGCGCATTCCCCGCACGTCGGGCACCAGCGCGGACAGGTAATCGGGCACCGGCTCGTCTACCGAGGTGGAATCGCGCGGGTCATATCCGGCGATCACGGAGAGGAGCAACGCGCAATCGGTCACGTCTTTGCCGAAGGTGCCAATCTGATCCAGCGAAGAAGCAAAAGCCACCAAACCATAACGGCTGACCCGCCCGTAAGTCGGCTTGATGCCCACCACGCCGCACAGTGCTGCCGGCTGGCGGACACTGCCACCCGTATCAGAACCCAATGCCCCCAGACACTCGTCCGCGGCCGTGGCCGCTGCGCTACCCCCGCTGCTTCCGCCGGGCACGCGGGTCAAGTCCCAGGGGTTGTGCGTGGTGAAATAAGCCGAGTTCTCGGTGCTGGAACCCATGGCGAATTCGTCGGTATTGGTCTTGCCCAGGATCACCGCCCCGGCCGCGCGCAGTTTCTCGACTACGGTCGCACTGTAGGGCGGGATGAAATCCTCCAGGATTTTTGATCCACAGGTGGTGGGAATACCCTCGGTGCAGATAATGTCCTTGATGGCCAAGGGGATGCCCAACAAGGGGTCGTCCTCGCCTGCGGCCCGCCGTGCGTCGGCCTGGCGAGCCTGCTCCAGAGCCAACTCAGGGGTCAGGGTAAGGTAGGCTTTGATGTCGTTGTCTACTTCGAGGATGCGATCTATGACCGCCGCAGTGAGTTCCTGAGCGGAAATCTCCCTGGATTGCAGCAGTGAACGTGCTTGATAGATGGTGAGTTCGTGCAGTTTCATCATCGGCTCCTGCCAGCCAACGGACGGGACGCCATCCCGTCCTATGACTCCAAGATGACTTTCACGCGGAAACAGCCGTCCTCAGACTGGGGGGCATTGGCCAAGACATCCTCGCGGGGCAGGGAAGGATGGGGTTCATCAGGGCGCATGACATTGCGCAGCGGCAAAACAGTAGCCGTGGGCGGAATGGCGGATGTATCCACGCGTTGCAGCATCTCAGCATATTCCAGGATAGCCGAGAGCTGTTCCTGAAACAAGGCCTTTTCCTCTTCGGTCAGACCAATTTTAGCCAGTTCGGCGATGTGTTCCACTTCCTCACGGGTGAGTTTCATGAAACGATCTCCTTCATGGTGGAAGGCTGGAAAGTTGGGGTTTTACTCGGCCGCCTCCTCGATCATCTGCGCTTCATGCTCGCGGTTGCGTTTAATGTGGTGGTAAACGTACCACCCGACCAAGACGACTAAAACGATGGCGATAGGGATGTCAAAAGGCCGCATCCAGGCGCGGATCACTCGCCAGTTAGCCCCAAAAGCGAAGCCCGCCCAGCCCAGGGCAATGCACCACAGGAATGAGCCGACAAAGGTCAGCACCGTGAACTTGGCAAAGTTCATCCGCGCGACGCCAGCGGGCAGCGAAATGAAAGTGCGCACGATGGGTAACAGGCGGGAGAAGAAGGCGGTAGCCTCCCCGTATTTGTTGAACCAGCGATCGGCGACCTCAATATCGTGGCGGGAGATGAGCACGTACTTGCCGTATTTTTCCAGGATGGGCCGCCCGCCCAGCGCACCTATCCAGTATGTAATCACCGAACCGACGGTGCACCCCAGCGCGCCATAAAGCCCGGTCCACAAGACATGCCATACCGAAAGACCTTTATCCTGGATGAGAAACCAGCCGGCCAGGGGCATGGTCACCTCACTGGGCAAAGGAATGCACGCCGATTCGACGGTCATGGCTGCTATTACCCCCCACCAGCCAATTGCGCTAAACAGCTTTTCCAGAAACAACACGATGTGCTCCTCAATAACTTCCATGCGATTGTGCCTCCTCAAAAAGTCGGTGTTGAGCAAAGATTATACCATCGGCAGGATGGTTTAGCAAATAGCCTGAAAAGCAGGCCAGAGGCCTGTGCTACATTGCCCCCCGGCTTTGACAATAAATACCCTTAAAATCTGAGCCCGTTTCCAACTTTAAGATGGCCGTCAACGGACAAGTTCACCACTAGATGTTGGTGATTCTCTCTCCTCGATATCTAATTGTAGCGGCTCATCAGGGCCATTTTGGTGCCCCAGTTCAGTTTATTCCTTTGTGCCTTGCCAAGTCATGGGTCTTTTGCTACAATGCAACGCAGTTTTTCCATAGGGATACACCCGCCGGCCCATGTGGCCAGAACCGCACTATTTAAGTAGATTCTTACGTTCCGTGATGAACTCTCCCGTCTTTCCACACTGGCCAGCGCCGGCATTCCGATCACCTGTATCCAGACCGATCACGATTCAAGCTCTCGATTCCAGCTAGTCCCCATCATCAACCACAAAGTTTAACTGCAGCACCGACGATGCGGTCCGGCTGTGCGCGGAAACTTCCAGCACGGATGGTCTGCACTTTTCTACACGCCACGATGGAGCAGGATGGATGAAACCCGATCAGGTTTGGCAGGCTGCCCTGGGCGAGCTACAATTGCAGATGACCAGGGCAACATTTGATACCTGGGTCAAAAATACCTTCGTTGTGTCTTACGAGGATGGCACTTTCGTCATCGGTGTGCACAATGCTTACGCCAAAGATTGGTTGGAAAACCGTTTGATGACCATCATCAAACGAACTGTGACCGGAATCATTGGCCATGCCGTCGAGTTGAAATTCATTGTTTGCTCGCCGGAACACAAGCTCGAGGAAACAATGCCTCTAGCCCAGGCGACCTGCACCCAGAGTGAGCAAGTTCAATCACAGGAAATTCCTGTGGTTACCACTCTTAACCCGCGCTATACCTTCGATAACTTCGTAGTAGGTTCTAACAACCGGCTGGCTCACGCTGCTTCATTAGCCGTTGCCGAGAACCCCGCCGGAGCATACAACCCCTTATTTTTGTACGGGGGGGTAGGACTCGGAAAAACCCATCTTCTGCAGGCCATCGGTAATTTCTGTGCCCGTCGCCCGCAACGGGTTCTCTATGTGTCTTCTGAAACTTTCACCAATGATCTGATCAACTCCATCCGTACTCAGACTACCGGGGATTTCCGCGAGAAATACCGCAAAGTGGATGTTCTTCTCATAGACGATATCCAGTTCATAGCTGGCAAGGAAAGCACTCAAGAGGAATTCTTCCATACCTTCAACACTTTATATGCCGTCAACAAACAGATTGTGATCTCCAGCGACCGTCCTCCACGGGCGATCCCCACCCTGGAAGAGCGTCTGCGGTCTCGCTTTGAGGGCGGCCTCATCGCTGACTTGCAGCCTCCCGACCTGGAGACCAGGACGGCCATTCTGCGTGCAAAAGCTGCTGCCCAGTCCATGCCTGTGCCGGATGAAGTGCTGGACCTCATTGCCAGACAGGTACAAAGCAACATCCGCGAACTGGAAGGGGCTCTGAATCGAGTACTGGCCTATGCTGACCTGATGCATGTTCCGCCCACCCTGGAGGTAGCCAGGGCAGCTTTGAATGGTGTGCTCACCCGACCGGTTTCTGTCACTCCAGAGGAAATCGTCGAGGTGGTGGCCTCTTTTTACGGCCTGCCCCCTGAGGCATTAAAGGGACGGGGGCGCAAACGGGAAATAGCGCTCCCCCGTCAGTTGGCCATGTACCTGGTTAGAGAAGAGACCAACGCTTCCTTGCCAGAAATCGGGAAAATATTGGGTGATCGGGATCACACCACCGTGTTGTACGGGTACGAGAAAATCAATGCCCTCATCGAAGAGGATGAGAGATTGCGTCGTGAGGTGGTAGCTATCAAGAATCGCCTCTATCACAACGGTCACTAAAGATTGCCCGCTCCAAACTGTGGATAACTGCTCCATATCTGTGGATAATTTCCTGCAGTTGTGGATAACTTCCCCTTGCTTGCCCTCTGTTCCCTTCGAAGATCCCCCGCCCGTGCGGTTGACCAATGTAGGCGCGGTTTCCATACCGCGTGATAGGTTGTACGATGGGCTTCGCGCTATAGCAAGCGCTACGGAAAGCATGACCAGTATGCTATCGAGCGCCTAACTACAACCGCACTTGTCATTCTGAGGAGCGAAGCGACGAAGAACCCCGTTGTAGTGTCTGGGACAATTCAAACTGGACTCTGGCGAATTTTTAGCCCCCTACATCTTGGGAAAATCCAATCACTCAACCACAAGATGTAGGTTCGTAGTAGCGACTTTACTCGCTTTTTCCCCGCGCTGGACGACTAAAGTCGTCACTACGAACAAAAACGCCAGACTCCAGTTCAAATTCTGAAAGTGCCTTGTCTCTCCCGCAAAGGTGCGGTATAATGGCATTCAGGAGGAGATTATGCGTGTGATCGCTGGTGAGGCCAGGGGTAGACGGCTGCGCTCAGTGCCGGGCGATGTGACCCGGCCCATCACTGACCGGGTAAAAGAGGCCCTGTTCAACATCCTGGGGGAGAGGGTAATAGGTGTATGCGTGCTGGACCTGTTCGCCGGCACAGGTAGTGTGGGTATTGAAGCTCTCAGCCGGGGAGCGCGGCGGGCGGTTTTTGTAGAACAGGACGGCCGCGCACTGCGCACCATCCGTGAGAATCTGCTCGCCACTAACCTGAGAGAGCGGGCAGAAATCATCGCCAGTGACGTGTTCGATTATCTGGCTCACCTGGGACCAGAGGAGCAGTTCGGCTTTGTCTATGTCGCTCCACCCCAGTACAAGGGGCTGTGGGCCCGCACGCTGCGTGTCCTGGATCAGAAGCCGCCACTTACCCCGCAGGGTGTAGTCGTGGTCCAGATTTTCCCCAAAGAGTACGAACCTCTGGCCCTGTCTCACCTGACCCTGACAGACCGGCGCCGTTACGGGAGCACGCTTTTATGCTTCTACGAGCCAACGAGCGAAGAATAGAAGCCTACCATGTAAAAAGCGCATGGTCACAGGCCATGCGCTTTTCAGGTAGCGGGGGTAGGATTTGAACCTACGACCTCCGGGTTATGAGCCCGACGAGCTGCCACTGCTCTACCCCGCATCGTGACTAATATTATACACTATTTCCGTCCTTTGGTCAAATCACCCCTGGCCCGGGGGTGTATTTCACTTTGGGGGCGAGTTGCTGTTGCGCCCTGGCCTCGGAGGCCTCTCCCATCACGTCCCTGGCGTGATATGTTCCCTAAATACCCGCTCGTTTCTCTAGTCAGAAGGTATGTGGTATAATAAAAGCCAGCAATCTCTGTTGGAGAGATATATTTGCGATACGCTATCCTATCTGACATCCACGGGAAGTTGCGCGCTTTGGAAGCTGCTCTCGCCGACGCGCGTCGCCTCGGCGTACAGGCCATCATCAGCCTGGGCGACGTTGGCTCCGACGCCTGCTTTGATCTCCTGCGCTCAACGGGGGCTGTCAGTGTGTTCGGCAATTGGGAGGTCTCTCGCTGGGGGGAGCTGAGCGTGGCCAACCAGCAGTTCGTGCTCGGCATGACGCCAATGGTTGCTGGCGACGATTTCCTGGCCGTGCACGCCGCTCCCTGGTGGCCGGAAGGATTGAACACCGTGGTAGATTTTATGGATTACATGCTGACCAGCGGGATCAAGTGGCGAAAGCTTTTCCCCTATTTGGATGAGGATGAGGATGCCCGGTGGCAGGCCGTGGCCGAACTGGAGAACCGGGACAAACAGGTGCTCTTTCACGGGCATACCCATCACCAAGAGGTGTGGCGTATCGGCCCCACCGGGCGAATGATCCGGCTCAAAAATAAAAACATAACCCTTGACGCCCGGGCTCGATACTTGGTAGGCGTGGGCAGCCTCAGTCGCCCTGAGGGGGGTGCTCCACCAGGGTACGCGCTGTTCGATGATATGACGCGGACCATTGAACTGCGAGAGGTGCGATGATATGCGACAAGCCCGCCCAAGCATGAAACGAAGGCCCTCCTACGGGAGGCGGCTAGGCAATTTCCTCATCGTGTTTGCCGGGTTCGTGATCCTGCTGCTCCTGGTGACGGGCCGTTGGCGTTTGGTGTGGAACATTTTGTTCACGCCATCATACAGGGTCCATGTCACGGTGGCCGATGTGGATGCCGCCCAGGCCAGGTGGCAGGCACGGGCGGTGCACGATTATCGGATTATGGTCGCCCAGGGACAGCCCCGATTGCGGGGCGCGGTTTATGAGGTGACCGTACGCAACGGACAGATCACAGCCGGACGGCGCGCCCTGTTGAATCCACCGTGGACGCCAGGGCAGGCCAAATCATTTTCAGCCGAGCAGTGGGAACCCCTGAAACCAGGCCCACCTCTGGCCGAAATGGAGACCTACACCGTTCCCGGTTTATTCGACGTGGCCCGTCAGATTTTTGAACGGGGACCGTTCGAGGGCCGCTGCAATAGCGAGGCTACCATTGCTTTCGACCCTGACAGGGGTTTCCCCACGAAAATCGAGTACGCCTGGGATACCAACTGCGAGAAGAATAGCCCGGAGCTGTGGGCGGTGGTAGAGTTCGTTCCGTTGAGGTAGGTCCGATGCCGGCTTTCATCAGCGAGGAAATTGAGGCCCTGTTTGACCAGAAACCCGTCCTGGAGAAACGCACCGGAGTGCCCGATGGGTTCGTCTGGCAGGAACGTACCTACCGCATCGTGAGCCTGTTGCGCGAGTGGCACGATTACATGCCCCGCGGCAAAAGCAGGGCGATGTATGAACAGTTTGAAACGGCTTAATCCGCATACGCTCATGTCCAGTATAGCAAAAAGATGGCACATTGACAAAATCCTCCCGAT
>JANLFX010000140.1 GCA_024653325.1 Anaerolineae bacterium | reverse complement strand
TAGTTGTAGCAAGAGTATACCAAGTTTCCGCTTCACCTGGAAACCAACATGAGCCCAAATATTTGACATCTTCTATCAAATGTGATATATTATTGTTCTCAAAGCAGGATTTACCCTGTCCACTCAGGACAGGTGTCTATCATCAGACGAAAGGTGGGGTAGAATCAGCGCACGGAAGCATCGCATAAATGAAAGCATCCAGGTCAAGGAAGTGCGGCTCATTGACGACCAGGGTACGCACATAGGGGTTGTTCCCATCGCCGAAGCGTTAAAGCTCGCCCAAAGCCGTGAAATGGACCTGGTCGAAGTGCAGCCCAATGCAGATCCGCCCGTCTGTCGCTTGATGGACTACGGCAAGGTTCTGTATGAACGGGCTAAGAAAGAACGTAAGGCCCGGAAGGCTCAGAAGGCCTCGGATGTCAAGGAGATTCGTTTGCGCCCGAAAACCGGTGAGCACGATATTGCGTTCAAGATTAGAGACGCTCGTCGCTTTCTCATGGACGGTTCTAAGGTCAAAGTGCGCGTGCGGTTCCGGGGACGCGAAATCACCTATCCAGAACTGGGTCGCGAGGTGCTGAAACGAGTGGCCAGTGAATTGGCCGACGTGGCGACTGTGGAGCAGGAACCCTATATGGAAGGGCGCAGTATGTTGATTATACTTACCCCTAGCAGCGCCTAGAATCCCGCCTTATATTAGGGGAAACAAATGGGTTGCCAACCGGTTGGCAACCAGAAGGTAGAGGGGACATGCAATGTCCCTTCTTACTGTCTATACGGAATAGGGCCTATCAACGGTATCTTCTCAATAATTCTGGATAGGAAAAGGGCTTATCCCTGCCCAACCCTGGGCAACAAGGGTTGCCCCCACATTTTGAGAAGATACTCAATGCTCTGTCCCAGATGTTACAAGGAGGTATCCGGTGCCTAAGATTAAGACTCACAAAGCGACGGCCAAACGCTTCAAGTATACCAGCACAGGGAAGTTGATGCGTACCAAGGGCGGCAAGAGTCACCTGCGTCGCAAGAAAGCTAAAAGGATTAAGTACTTGTTCGATGAGATGCTGGAAGTGACGGATAGGAGAACTGTTCGCCGCGTGAGAGCCCTCGCACCTTATTTGAAGAAGAAATAGGGTAATTGCTCACTCATTAGCTTGTGGAGGGTGGGGGACGGTTTCCCCCAATTCTTCCTCTTCCTCCACGGGCAGCAAAATCTTGTAAAGAAAGGGGAAAAGGGGAAGTGGCAAGAGTAAAGGGAGGCCCCAGGACTCGCCGGCGGCATAACAAGGTGCTGCGCATTACCAAGGGGCAGATGGGAACGAAGCATCGCCTATTCCGACGGGCTAACGAGGCGATGCTCAAATCATTATGGTACGCATATCGCGACCGACGCAACCGAAAGCGCGATCTGCGCCGCTTATGGATCGCCCGCATCAATGCCGCCGCGCGACAAAACGGTCTGTCTTATAGCCGGTTCATGCATGGCCTGAAAGTGGCCGGGGTCGAGATTGACCGCAAAATTCTGGCCGAGATGGCTGTCAATGACGCGATGGCCTTTTCCCGCCTGGCGGAACTGGCCAAAGAAGCCAGCTAATCTGTATTCGGGATCATGGTTGATCCTGCAATGATCACCAGCCCAGCCAATCCCAAAATCCAATACGTGCGCGCCCTGGCCCGACGGAGAACCCGTCATCAGGAGAAACAGTTTATTATCGAGGGTGTGCGCCTGGTGGAAGAAGCGTTGAGAGCGGACATTATTCCCGCTCTCTCGTTTTTTACGGAGGACCTGGTTGCGACTGAGCGGGGGCGGAACCTTCTTGCTGAGCTGCAAAAGCGAGGGGCGTCACCTCTCCCTGTTAGCAATGCTGTCATGCGCACTATGTCCGACGCTCAAACACCCCAGGGCATCCTGGCCGTGGTGCCGTTCCCGCAGCCAGTGCCCCCTCCCACCCTTTCCCTGATCTTGGTTGTGGATGGAATACGCGATCCGGGCAACCTGGGCACGCTGTTGCGTACTGCCGAAGCCGCCGGAGTGGAAGAAGTGCTCCTGGCCCCCGGTACAGTGGACCTGTATAATCCCAAAGTCGTGCGCGGGGCGATGGGGGCCCACTTCCGCCTGCCAATCAAAGCGCAGGATTGGGCAGAGATCGCCAGTATCACCTCTGGCACACAGGTATTCCTGGCCGACGCTCGAGGTGACCGGGAATATGATAAAGTGGATTGGTGCGCTCCCTCGACGTTGATCGTGGGGGGAGAAGCGGAAGGGGCCAGCGCCAGCGGCAGGAAGCTGGCCACCATCCGGGTTTTTATCCCCATGCAGGGAAGCACGGAGTCGTTGAATGTCGCTGTGGCGGCGGCTGTCATCCTGTTCGAGGCCGCCCGCCAACGTCGCCGGATGTCGTTAACTTGACTTAACGAAAAAAATGGGGTATTATAGCTCGCTGGAGTCAGAAAATCTGTCGCCATTGAAAGCGGCCACAAAGCACGTGTAAGTTATCTCCGGAAAGGCGAGCCCCGATGCCAGACGAGAATCATCCATCTAAACCATCGCTGATACAATTTCTGACCATCATCGCGATCACTCTGACTCTGTCGCTCATCGTGGACTTCGGGCGGAAAGCCACGGCTAATTACCGCATTCAACAGGAGGAAGCCAGGTTGAGCAAGGAAATTGCTATCCTGGAAGCCAGGCAGGAGGAGTTGAAGAGGTGGAAAGCCATCGTGCAGAGTGATACTTTTGTCGAGCAGTGGGCCCGTCAGGAGATGCACCTGGTGCGGGCCGGAGAAACTGCCGTTATGCCCCTTATTCCCCAACGCCCTCAGATAGCACAGAGCCCAGAAGTGAGTCCCCTTCAAACTGCGGAAGAACAAGAGCTACCCTGCTGGCAGGTATGGTGGGCTCTTTTTATTGATAGCCCTCCCGGGGTGTTCGAGATACCCTGGTAATCGGGAGATATTCCAGAGATTATTTCCCATCGTTTTCAATTTGGTTCAAGGAGGAACTATTACATGATCATCATCGCCAGTGAAAACGGGCGAGTGGGAATCGTTGAAGCTATGCACGTGCTACGTTGTGGCGGTTCGGCATTAGATGCGGTGGAAACCGGCATCAGGCTGGTAGAAGACAACGCCGAGGACGAAACCGTGGGCGTGGGTGGCCTGCCCAACTTGCTGGGCGTGGTACAGTTAGATGCCAGTATCATGGATGGACGCACACGGGCTTGTGGCGCAGTGGGGGCAGTGCGGGATTATGCCCATCCCATTACCATTGCCCGCCGGGTGATGGAGGAGCTGCCTCACGTGTTTTTGGTTGGCGAGGGAGCGGAACGCTTCGCCGCGGAAATCGGCGCAGAACGCCGCCAATTGCTCACCGAGAAGGCAGCCGAAACCTGGCGCAAACGAATGCTGGAAGCGATGTCCGTTGCTGAGTTGGAACGACTGGGCGAGGATCCTCATCTGCGCCGCTGGGTGGGCGTGACCATGGACCCCCGTTTGGCTGGAGGTACGGTGAACTTCATCGCTCAGGATGCGGAGGGAAACATCGCCTGCGGGGTGAGCACCAGTGGCTGGGCCTGGAAATACCCTGGCCGCCTGGGAGATTCACCGGTAATCGGCGCGGGGAATTATGCGGACAATCGTTACGGCGCGGCGGCCTGCACCGGCCTGGGCGAGATGACCATCCGCGCCGGCACGGCTCGCAGCGTGGTGTTGTACATGCAAATGGGGATGGATGTCGAGGAAGCCTGCTGTCAGGCAATGAAGGACCTGCAGGAACTCCGGCCCGGTGGCGGGATTGACATCATAGCTCTGGACCGCCACGGCCGGCCCGCTGCAGTCAGCAATGAGAAGGTAGGCGGCACCTACGTGGTCATGACCGATGAGATGGACACTTACGAGGAGCGGCCTCGTACGTTGGTGCCGCCCCTGGTCGGGAAGGGGTAAGGGCGGTAACTATCCACAGCGTCCACAGCCGGGGCTGCAGTCGCCGCCAGAGGATTCCTGCCTGGCTGCATTTCTCTTCTTTCAATGGATGTGGGCTGTACTGGGCCTGGACGAAGAGGGCGGTCAATTCTTTTGCCTCCTGACCGGCCAGCCAACTCTGCTGCAGCAAGCGGTGGTGCCAACCGACAGGGGTTGCCAGAACCGCCAATCTTTCTGCTAACCCACGGGCGAACTCCGTCGGTGTCTCATGCGCTGCTGGACATCGTCCCAGGCGGATTCCCCAGCGCGTCAGCCGCAGGTAAAGCCGCTGGGCCACGCCCAGCCCCGCCTCCAACCGTCGTCGCCTAATTATCCACGCCGCTGCACCAACTGCCAACGCAGTTGCCGCTATTCCCAACCAAAGCGACAGACGCCGCATAGCCTCCCGCAGCCGGTCGAGTTCCCCCTGCTCCCCCGGTTCCCTCAGCCGCTCACTAAAATCAGTTAGTTCCTCGGTCAACTGCCCACCTTCGCCCTGTCGTTCGAACATCCTTCTGGCCGGAGTAGGCTCAAAAGGGATCCAACCGTAGCGGGGGAAATACACCTCGACCCAGGAGTGAGCCTGTTCCCCGGTCACTTCAAAAAAGCCCCCTTCCCCGTCATACCTTCCCGGCGCATACCCCACCGCCAGACGCGCCGGCAATCCCACGCTGCGAGCCAACACCACCATGGCCGTGGCATAGTAGTCGCAGTAGCCCTGCCGCAGATCGAACAGGAAATAATCCACCACATCCCGACCTTCCGGTGGTGGTTTCACATCCAACGTGTAGGGAATGGTGCGCAGATATGCTTCCAGCGCCTGCGCCCGGTCGTAGGGCGTTTCTATCCCGGCCACCAATTCCTGAGCAAGCGCCGTCACCCGCTCTGGCAGCGGCCGGAGTTGCAGGTATCGTTCCAGCACCCAGTCCGGGTACGCTTCCCCTGCCGCCCGCAGTGCTGCCTCACCGACCGCCGGTACTGTGGAGAGGATGATGTACTCCCCCGTTCGCTGGACCGTTTCCAGTCCGGCCAGATCGTGTGCATCGCGCAGCAGCGCCCGATAGGGATGATCGGCAGCCAGCGGCTCGCCAGCGGCATACAGCACACGACCCGCTACGCCAACCACCTGCACCCTTTGCAGAAGCTCCCGCCGCCCGACCAGTGGCTCCTCTGACCATGGCTCCCCCGCGTTCCGCTCCAGCGTATGTAACTCTTCTTGCTCCCAGCCCTGGCCGTTGTAGACGGCGTAAGTGCGCGAGCGCCAGTAATGCTGTTCGCCTTCCTGACCTGGCGGCGGTTCGTTCACCCACACTCTCAACACCACCTGGGTGCTCAGCTCCGGCCTGCCGCCCAGCAGATGAGCGCGAGGCAAACTACCAGCGCCCGCAGGGCCGGCACCCGATGCGGACCGTTCCAACTGAGGAAACATGCGCTGCGCTGTCTCATCCACCCACTCCCATGGTTTGGAAAACCGTCGCCAGATCCATTCCGCGGTGCGGCGAGAAACAACAGCCGGCCCGGCCACACTCGCTCCTAACACCACCGTGGTGATCAACACACCCACCAGGAACGTATCAACCCGTATCTCGCCTGAGTAATCCGCCCCCACCCTGGCCCATCGCTGTTCCAACGAGGCCAGGCGCACGGCTATCAGTAGGGCCGTCAGACATCCCAGGAAAACCAGGAGCCACCATTCCCCCTGTCCGGCGGAGAAGACGTTCACCGTCAGCAGCACGCCCACGGGTAACAGAGCCGTCAACGCCTGGCGGCGACGATGGAGCCACCAGACGGCCCAACTGCCGGCTGCCCATACCAGCAGTCCCACGAAAAACAGGAAGACCATATCATCTTGTTGCGCCCCGCCTGCCGCCACTCCCTGGACCCACCACCACAGCCGGTCGCCGAAGCTCCCCAGCCGGTGGCTCACGTCGCTCACCAGTGCCTGGAACGGTAGAGGCGCACGGCCGTGCCCCCTCAGTGGGGCCAGAGGCCAGCTCCAAAATACAGCGTAAGTCAATTCATCCAGCACCAGCCGTAACGGCGGCAAGGTGTGTCCCACGAATCCTGCCGTAGCTTCCAGGCCAAAGACCACCCCCAGCAGTCCACCCAGCCAGCCGGGGAAGGGCGACCGCGCCAGAACAAATCCCACCAGCATCGCCAGCAGGGTCAACCCTAATAGCACGCCGCTCCCCTGCACCCAGCCCACCAGTAGCAGCGACACGGGGAGAGAAAGCACGGCGGTCGTGCACAACAGCGTGATTAGCCAGCCCTCACGGGGACGTATGTATCTCAACAAGCGAACCAGTAAAGCCAACACCTCTCACACTTCCTCTTCGACTTCCATGGCGATGACCCGCCCGGTGGCGCTCAACACCCTGTACACTGGTCGCCGGCGCTTGTAGCGGACGAGAGGGCGGAAGGGGAACCCTTTGCGGATAATGTAGCTGGGCACGCCCTGTTCGGCCAGGAGACCGCGCAGCGCTGTCACGCTGTCCGTGTCCGGACCGTCGAATGAGGCCCGGTCCAGCAAGATGGCCGCCGGTGAGATGTCCCTGCGCATGAGTGGCAGCAGGGGTGCGATCCAATCGGATTCCAGCGAGGGGGTGATGATCACCAGCGTCCGCCCGCGTCCCAACATGGGGCTGATTTCCTCCAGCGCGCGGGCCAGCGGCCAGTCGGTGCCGGTGGACACGCCGGCCAGCAGATGTAATAGTCGCCAGAGTTGGGCCTGGCCCCGTTGCGGCAGCACAAAAGCCGGTTCCTGACCGAAGGCCACCAGGCCCACGGCCCGGTTCTGGCGCAGCATCTCGGCGGCCAGCGAGGCAGCCAGGATGACGCCGTATTCCTCGGTGGACTCCTGCCCTTCCCCGGCCTGCACGCGGCGGTCCAGGTCGAGCACGATCCACAGATTGCCCGAGGGTTCCAGGTCGAACTCGCGGACCATCAACGAGTCGTGGTGGGCCGTGATCCGCCAGTGGACGAGGCGCAGCGCATCGCCAGGTGCGTAGTCCCGCACGTTAGAAGCGGCGATGGTCTGTTCTACCGAGCGCTGGCTGGTGCGGGAAGGGCCCTCGGCCGCGCCCCGGGGCAAGTTAAGAGCGGGCAGGTGCATGACGCGGGGGTAAACGAGCAGGGCGTGGGTATCGGGGTAATGGTGGACGACGCGAAAGAAACCCAGGGGGTCGCCCAGGTGCAGTTCCCACGGGCCGAGGGTAAACAGTCCGCGCCGCTGGCAGACGCCGCTCATTCGCCAGTGGCGGGTATCGTGCGCAGACGCAGTCTCTACCCGATTGGCGTTGTAGCCGGGAACGTTGGAAGCGTCTACCACCTCAGCCCAGAGAATGGGGAGGAAGGAGTCATTTTGCAGCCGGAAGTGCTCTTGCAGCACATCACCGACCACCACCCACGTGCCGCGCAGCTCCCGGCTGGCAACGACCCTGTCACGCATCTGGCGAGCCCACACATAGGCGATGACCAGCATGGCAACCAATCCAGCGAGAGGCCAGCTCCAGGCGGTGGAGGGGTTGGTGAGTTGCAGGAAAAGCAACAGGGCGATGAGGATCAGGGGCAACGGACTGGTCAATTGTAGCGAACGTTGCGGTACCTTTCTGCCGGTGTCCATCACAGCTCAAGTATACCACATTTTCTCGCAATAGTGGATTACTGCAAAAAGGGCTCACGCCAAGTCGCAAAGAGTAGAATTATGGACTGGAGTCTGGCGAATTTTGAGCACCGCTATACATTGTAGGCAGTTGTTTCAT
>JANLFX010000013.1 GCA_024653325.1 Anaerolineae bacterium | reverse complement strand
GCGACGCTGACCGGCCTGTTCGTTTACTTACCGTTCGCTATAGTGGACATGAGCGATGGAGAAAAACTTAGCGAACTTTGCGTCTTGGCGTGAGTTTCAGACCAGTCACTTTTCTACCACAATGGCTTCTCTCAATTGGATTCGGCCAGCACTGCCCGACGGAATATTTCCAGCCCTTCGTCCAAAGAAGGGTGTTTTCCCACGGTTCGGTCCTCCTTAAAGTTTCCACGCAACACGCACCACGCACTACGTATTGCGTGTTGCGTGTCATGAAAACTTCAGCACCGTGCACAACACGAAAACGCTCACGATGAAAGCCAGCCACAGGTAATCCGTCGGACGGGCAGTCAGCGTTTCGATCTCCGTAGGTTCGATGGGAGCACCGAAGCCCTTGGTCTCCATGGCGATCTGGAAGTCGTTGGCTTTGCGGAAAAGCAGCAGGATTAACGGGGTGATGATCGGCACGTAGGCTTTGACGGCGCGTTTGACGAAATTCATCGAATCAATGTCGAAAGCGCGCAGTTTCTGGGCCTCCACGATGGAACCCCACATTTCGAAGAGCAACGTGGTGAACGAGAGGGCACTGACAAACATGAAAGTGACGGTCTGCGGGACGCGCAGTTTGCCCATCGCCGTCATAATAGCAGAAGCGGGCGTGGTCATCACGAACAGCGGCAGCGACGAGGTGGCTACCAGGATGCGTACGCAAAGCACAAGCCCGAACCACACTCCCTCTTTGGTGATCACCCCCAGGTCCGCTTCCCACAGTTTCAAGTGACCCAGCACAATGAGTGGCGTATGGCCGCCGCGATAGGTGAAACCCTGGATCAGGATCAGGAAGATGAACGTGCCGGTCAGGATCTTCAGCAGGGTGGTGAAACGCCGCAGCTCGATGCGAGCGACGGTCCACAACACCGCCGAGAAGCCCAGCCAGATGAGCAGAACCGGCATGTCGCTTGCTTTGATGGGGTACATGACTAACACCAGGGTTAGCAGCACGTACGTCACTTTGACCAGCGGGTGCAGGCGATGGATGGGGGTGTCCACGTGGGTATAGCGAAATACAGGTTGCATCACTCACCTCCCCTGTCGCGCTGAGGGACGAGTACCTGCCAGAGTTCCTCCAGGGTCATCACGTGGGGCGGTACGCCGAGGGGGGCCAATTCTGCGGCCAGTTGGGCCGCCACCGGCGGCACGACGAAACTTTTCTTGAGTTCCTCCACCTGGCCGAAAACCTCCGGCGTGGGGCCATCCAGCAGCACCTGGCCCTGGTAGAGCACAATCAAGCGGTGGGCGTAGCGGGCGATCAGGTCCACATCGTGGGTGATCATCAACACCGTGCCCTGCTTTTCTTCGTGAAAACGCCTGGCCAACTCGGCTAACTGGTACCGCCCGCGATGATCCTGGGCCGTGGTTGGCTCGTCCATGATCAGCACCTCCGGGCCGAGGGCCATTGTGGCCGCCACGGCCAGTTTGCGCCGGTCACCGAAAGAGAGGCGGAAGGGGAACAGGTCAGCTTCCTCGCTCAACCCCACCATGCGCAGTGTTTCTTCGACCCTCTGTTCTATCTCCTCAGCAGGCACGCCCACGTTGCGTAAACCGAAGCGAATCTCATCGCGGCAGGAAGCGGTGAACAACTGATAATCCGGGTTCTGCAACACCAGTCCCACGCGACGGGCTATCTCGCCTATCGAGAGTTTGCGGATGCTTTCCCCCTTGAAAAGAACCTCCCCCTGCCGGGGTTTCAGCAGGCCGACGAAACACTTGACCAGCGTGCTCTTTCCCGATCCGTTCTGGCCGACGATGCCCACGAACTCACCCTGGCGAATCTGCACGTTCACGCCGCGCAGGGCCACGACGGGCGGCGGGCCAGGATATTCCACGGTCAGGTCGCGGGCTTCCAGGATAACGGGGCGATCCAGAGCGACAGGACGGAGTGATGGAAGGGCTGCGGGACGTACAACCAGCCTGCCCGCTTGTATGGCCTGGCGCGCCCGCTGGGCGACTGCGGAAATAGTGAGATTGACCTGTTTCTCTTCCGGGTAGTCGCCTTCATGTCCGGACAACCTGGACTGCACCTGGATCAGCGCGGGCGTCTTGACCCCGGCCTCTTCCAACCGTTCAGCCTGGGTGAAAACCTGCGAGGGCGTTCCCTGGAGCACAGCCTCTCCTCGCTCCAACACGAGGACTTGGTCGGCCAGGCGCAGTATTTCTTCCGTCTCATGAGTGGTCATAATGATGGTCAGGTCACCTTTTTGCTTCAGGCGTTCGATGGCCTCCACGACCTCCCAGCGGCCCAACGGATCGAGTTGCGAGGTAGGTTCGTCGAGCACCAGCACCTGCGGGTTCATGGTCAGCACGGCGGCCAGCGCCGCCCGTTGCTTCTGTCCGCCCGACAGATCGCGCGGATTATGCTCCTCCAGGCCCTCCAGCCGCACCAGGGCCAGGGCCTCCCGCGAGCGCTTGCTGATCTCATCCCGTGGCACGCCCAGGTTGGCCGGGCCGAAGGCCAGTTCTGCCTTCAGGGTGGGCATGAACAACTGCACCTCGGGGTCCTGCATCAACACCCCGCAGCGCTGAGCGGTAGCGTACAGCGGCTCATCCCACGGATCGAGGCCGGCCACCGACACCCGGCCTCGCCGACGGCCACCGTAGATATGGGGCACAATACCGCTGATCAGGTAACAGAGGGTGGATTTACCCGCGCCGTTAGCCCCTAACACGACGACGAACTCGCCTTTGCGCGCCGTGAGGTTTAAGTTGTGCAGGGCAACCACGTCCCCTTCGTAGGTGAATGTGACGTCTTGTAACGAGATAATCGGGTCATTGGTCACGGGCAGTGCTCCTCGCAGACCTCACTCCATTCCCCCAACCCCCTTCCCCTCTCCGAATCGGGGAGGGGAAGGGGGCGCAGGGGGTAGGGGTGAGGTAGTAAGACTCGTGGGAAGGAGGGTCTCGGCTTACCAGATAGCGCCAGCGATCTTCGGCAATCCGCTGCGTTCCAGGGCTTCGATAATGGGGATGGTGATGACCGCAGTGATGGCGGAGAGCGCCGGCACCCACCAGGAGTAGGCTACGTGGGTGGCGACACCCAGTTCGGCAGAGAAGTTGAACAGATACCAGTAGGGGCGGGTCCAAGGCAGCCACCAGATGAACATCGCCGCCAGGATGGCCAGGAAGATGCCGCCATACCGCTCGATCCGGTTTTTGGAAAGCACCCACTTCGGTATCAACCGGGTACCCAAAGGCGTGACCGCGATGATGGTTGAGGGAACCCAATAGAGAGCAGCCATGATGAAGTAGAGGGGTTCAGGCACCCGGCCGAATCCGCCAGCCCCACCTGGGATGTAAAAAGGCACCAACCAACCCACGATGCCGATGATGATAAACAAAGGCACCGTCACTTTCCAAAGCCGATCATCTTTCACCATCAAAGCTACAAAAAGGGCCGGGAGCACGGCATTGAGGAAGATGTCTACCACTTGTAGTGGATAGGCAGCAGGTGCGATGAACATACCGATAACCCCACCGACGATGGCGGCGATCACTCCGCCCCACGGCCCCAGTAGCAGGGGAGCGATAGCGCAAAAGGGGGTGGTCAACGGCACGTATCCTCCACCTCCGACGTAGGGGAAGATGGGAACCAGGCCGGTGACTCCGCACAAAGCGCCGTACAACGTTACCCAGGCGATTGAGGCTCCCCCGATCCGGCCTCTAGACGGAGCACTGACTTTTTCGGTCGTTTTCTCCTCCATAGCGATTATCCCTCCTTCCGAAAAGCGTATAAACGAATCACATATAAGAGCCCTCCTTCCCAGAGCCCCGACCCCCTTTCCCCATCCCCAGGGGAAGGGTTAGGGGGTTACCTCACCACAGGAATCGTGGACGAGCCCATGGGGAAGACGGCCACCTGCGCCTGCGAGCCGTATTCCCCCAACAATGCGTCCACTCCAGCCTGGAGGGAAATCAGATGGTGAAAGCCCATCGCCTCCAGCGCCGCGTCCGGGATGCCTTCCGTGACGATGTACAACTTCTTTTCGGCTTTGATCCGGGCCAGACAGTATCCGAGCACACTAAAAGTGACCAGGCCATTACGGCGCACAATGTCGCGCAGAAAATCGTCGGGCTTTTTCGTCCGGTCAGCCATCAGGGAATAAAATCCCTGGTCGCCGATGCCCTCGGGACAAGCAGCGACCAGCAGGATGCTGCCCCCCTCGCGCACCACCGCGTCGGCGTATTCCACGGCGCGTACTGCCTGGTAAAGGTCCATATCGTAAGGGTAAGCGGAGGTGATCGCCACGTCCACTTCTCCCGGACAGACCACTTCGTAAGCATGGCGGGCCAGCGTGAGTCCTTCCTGGAACACCCTTGCCGGCGTGCCGGCGAAAGCGCGCACAATCCGCTCGTCCTGACCCAGCACCACGTCCACCACCATGTGCAACCCCAGCATCTCACCCGCTTCCTCGATGTCCAGCCGGCATGGCACGTCCACCCGGCCTGGCTGACGGAAACCCAGGACCACGAGACTGTGATTGGCGTTGATGGTGTCCAGCGCAGCCACACCGGGCAAGAGCAGCTTGTTGCCGCCGGAGTAACCGGCATAAGGGCTGGGGCCGATGTGCCCGATGCCAATGCGACGGTCCGCCTCGACGACCAGGCGGTTAACCCACACCGGAGTGCCCCGGCTGGTCAACCCCAGATAGACCTGGTTCTCCTCGTCAGTGCATTGATGCTGCACGATACGGAAGCGTCTGTAAGCCTCATCGCCGACTTTACGACGTACTTCCTCCTCGCTGCTCAGGCGGTGAGTGCCGTGGGTGATCAGCAGCGTTATATTTTCATCCTTGACCCCGCCAGCCCTCAATTCTGCCAGCAATAGGAGCAAAATCTGCGCCACCGGTGTGGCTCGCGTGTGGTCATCCAGCAGGATGATGATTTTCTCGCGGGGATGCACAAGATCAGAGAGGGGTGGGGTATCGAGTGGATGGGCCAGAGCACGCACGACTTCCATTTCCGGGTCGGCGCAGGCGATTACCGGAGATGGGGAATAAATACCCGTCAGGTTGGCCCTGGGTATGCGAAACTGGAGGGTGCCTGCACCATACGGCAAAAGGATTTCCTGTTCCATGTAGCTCCCGTCACTGGGTTGACCAACTCCGCACCTGTTCAACCACCTCGGCGCCCACTGCCAAGATATGAGCGGCGATGACCTCCCCGGCTATGGTTGCATTGCCCGTCTTCAATGCATCCACGATGCGCTGATGATCTCCCGCCGTCTCATCCCGGTGGGCGGAATAGCCCTGATCCAGGGCCATCAAACAATAAAGTCGCCGCCGCAACTGGGCAAGCACCTCTTGTAGCAGTGAATGCCCGGAAAAAGTGTAGAGTTGTTCGTGAAAACGAATATCGAGTCGCATGAGCGCCCGGCTGTCGTTCTCGGTGGCGCTGCGCTCCATCTCATCCACCGTGGCCTGAAGTTGAGCGATCTCATCAGGCGTGATGCGCTTGATCGCTTCCTCGACGGCGAACCGCTCTAGGACAGCACGCAGAGTATAAGCCTCTTCCACCGCCCGAGGAGTCCACTGGGCGACAAAAGTACCTCTGGAGGGATAACTGACCAGGATGCCTTCGCCAACCAGTTGGCGGATAGCTTCCCGCACCGGGCCCCGGCTGATCCCCGCCCGCTGAGCCAGGTCGGCCTCGACGATACGCTTCCCTGGCTGCAGCTCGCCGTTCAACAATGCTTCCTCGATCAATTTGACCACGGCGTCGCGGAGGCTTTCATGTTTAAGTTGGGGTACTTTCATCACACCGTCTCTTAGAGGTGAGTTTTGTCAACTGTTGACAATGAGAGTATACCAGGAAAGGGGTGATCTGTCAAGCCGTGCGCGGGAGCGTCACGAGTTAGGAGTATGTTGGTTATCGAAGTTTGCTTCTGGCGAAACGACAGGGCAGGCGAGGGCAATGCTCTCGCCTGCCCTAATGAACCAGGGCTTGCTGAATGGCGGGGGTCAATCGTACCAGGAAATCGTGGACGGGCTCCAGGCCCAACCCGATCAGGAACCAGATAGGGCCGTAGTCCAAGCGGATTAAACCGTGCACATGCCAGCGGGCATGGCTGTAATCCCAGGGGCAAACGCCAAAGAAGAGCTTAAGCACCCGACCGGCCAGATACTCGACGATCCAGAAGCCCAGCATGTATATGGCTCCCCGGAGCGGCCACGGCCAAGCGCGCACAGCGTTGTGGGCCGGTTCGTACAAGGGAACGATAAGGCCATAAATGGGAAACATCCACAAAGAGGTGGTGCCTTTCAGTTTCCAATCTCGCTGTTGGCCACCGAGTTTCCCTTTCGTCGCGGTCCAGATAATCTCGCCACACCAGCCGAGCAACCCGTAGGTGATGAACCGCAGGATCATGTGAGTCTCAGTTTCAACTGCAGGGGCGCACAGCCGCGCGCCTACTTGATTCTGCCAAAGCGGTCATTGCGGGCCACACGGGCATCCAGGATGGTCTTTAATTCGGCGGGCGTGGCGGCACGGATAACATCGAGATTGGCGTTAAACTGGACCAGGTAGTCCATCAATTTGCTGTCGGGGTTGATCACGGTGATGGTGTGGCCCAGGTTGCCATGTACCACACCGGCATCATCGGCGCTCTGCCCGTTGGTCACACGGAAGGTGGTCAGATAGCGGCTGGCGGCCTCATACCAGGCCCATTCCGCGCCCTGAGGGAAGAGCACATAGTGGCTCTCCCAGCCGGTGACAGGAGGGGTGGGCGGGGGGGGAGTCACAGTCGTTTCTACCGGGAGCACTTTGAGCGCTGGCTGAGTCTGCTTGAACCGATCATGGATGTACTTGTCGTGTTTGAACCACTCGTTGAGTACCCAAAGGCACAGACCAAAAAGGCAGGGCGGGCCCTGCGTGGCCATCCAGTCGAACATGGCTACGTGGGCCTCGGCCTTCGCCGCACCCTCGTATTTGGGATAACGGTTGTCACCCCAGCCCCAGAAGGCTCCTTCTGTGCCTATTACCGGCAGCGGACCCAGGCCAAAGTACTTCTTGAGCAACTGGGTTGGTACCTCTGTGCATCCCAGGCCAACGTCGTCATCGAAAGCCGTGCGCCCGGGATCATCAGCCTGGCAGATGGGGTCATAGGGATACTCGAAATGCCACACGCCGTCTTTGTCCTTGTACCCGTGGTTGAAGACATAGGGGTGCATGGCGAACCAGGCCCCGTTTTCGAAGACGTACTTGGCCCGATCGTAGGCATTGGTGGCCAGCCACTCGAAGTAACGCTCGTAGGTGGTGGTACTGCCCTCGCGTGGCTTCCGCCCGCAATGGGCCAGGGCTGGAAAGCCCGGATACCCCCCTCGTTTTATGATAGCCTCAGCATCCTCCAGCCAGTTAGGCATGACTATACTGGCATTGCCGTACTCCAGAGTAGCCCGATATTCCGGCGCCCACTCCCCATCAATATTGGGTTCATTGTTCACCTCAAACCAACGGGTAATGCCCCGATCAACATAGCGACTGATGGTGTCCAAAGCGTTGGCGGGCAGTTTGCCGGGGTTGGGATTAGGCCGGTAGAAACGGACGATGGGCATGACGTCGTGTTGCCGTAACCAGAGGCAGGTATCAATACTGTTGCCCCCGCTGTCATCCAGGATTTTGAACCAGCCAAATTTAGCGGCAACCAGTTCTTGTAGAGTACCAGTACCAGGCTTGTCGTAGATAAATTGTGAACCGTGCATTCCGCGTGTAATCGGTGAACGTTCATAGTCACTGAGTTTCATCGCTCCCTCCCCTTTCAAGCGAGTCAGCAAATCGCTGAATCGTCTGGCCCATCGTTCTGAAAACAGTTTACCACATTATCCACCCTTTTGTCAACTACTTTGGAATCAGTTGCCGGTTGCTGGCTTTCAGCAGCCGGTCACCGGTCCCCAGCCCCTGTAATCTTATCTCCGGGACTTGGACGCTCATCGTCCAGGCCCAGTTGTGCTCAATATCAGCCAGACACTCAGTAAAGTAGACTGGTGAAGAGCGGCGGTAATCCACCTGGCAGGAAGGGACGCACGGTAACAAGCAGGGTGGGCAACAGGTAGCCGAACGCCGGCCTCAAGGCCGAGGTTTGAATCTGGTGGAGGATGGCTTGACGAATGGAATCATAGCCATACCACGGGACACCGAGGGTGGAGTTCACCAGAGAGAGGACGATGGCAACCCAGATGCTGAGGTTGAAGAACCCGAGGACCATCCCTCCTAGCCGGTCCATCATGCCCGGTAGCACTTGTTTGGAACTCCTGAGTAAGTCGAGGATAGCCAGCATAAGACCGACATACAGAATAGCCAGGATCACCATAAAAGCCAGAGTATCGCTGGCTGCTCGAGCATAGCCGAACGTGGAACTGAGCCATCCTCCGGCCAATCGGTAAGAGATGGTACCTATGACCAGGGCGAGATACAAGCTGCCTACAGCAACCACCTGTTTGATGACCCCTTGGAAAAGGCCTAACGCCCCGCCAGCTATCAAAGCGAGGGTCAACAGCACGTCTAGAAAGTTCATCGTTGCACCTCCGCCGTTTCCCTCAGGAACGTTGGTCATTCTCAATTCGGTTATAAGTATATCACAATCATGCTAAACAGCAAAAAGGCAGACCCTTCCGCAGATTGCGCAACCGGCGGATGTTTTTGGGTGCGTTTCAGTTTCGGGGCAGGTTTGTTCCGTAGCGGCCGACCGCTGCTGCGTCCTGAGCCCGCCGAAGGGCTGCGCCCTGAGCGAAGTTGGGGTAGCCGCGCTTTCCATAGCGCGGCCGACGGCCCCCAGCACCGCGCAGGCCCACTGTCGTGACCGGGGTTGCGCGGTAAGAAACCGCGCCTACCATATTCTGGGGGGATGGGAGAGGTCTCCGCGGCCAGGGCACAGCAGCAACTCGCCCCCAAAGTGAAAATACACCCGATGTTTTTAATCCGCTTGACTGTAAGCTCACAAGATGGTAAAATGCAGGCATATTGAATGGCTTTTTTCAACGGTAAGTGCACATCCACTTGCAGAGAAAATTCAGGAGGAACATCAATGGAGATGAACAAGGTATCAAAGGCGATGGAGAAAGTGGGCATCCCCGGCCGTGATGCTTACGATCTGCCAAGCAGCAGCAAGCGCTTCCCGGACGGAGCTCACTATCGGATGGAGATCTCGGGTATAGAACGGCCAGCAGTGCTGGAGGCGGTGATTGATGAATCGCAGAAGCGCAAGATTCCCATTCACCGCTTGATTTCGGTAGTAATGGGCGCCACCTTTTTGGACAAGGCCGAACTGCGCGATTTTGCCCAGATGGCGGCCGAGGCAAGAATGGAGGTAATTCTCACCCCAGGCCCGCGCGCCGCCTGGGATATTGGCCGGCAACCCATTACGCCGGAGGGCAGTCTTTCGGGCCTGCGTTTCCGGGGTTCCGATCAATTGCGCCAGGTGATCACCGACATTATGACCTGCATTGACCTCGGGTTCAGGGGCTTCCTGGTCATTGATGAGGGCCTGCTCTGGCTGCTCAACGAGATGAAAAAGAACGGTGATATTCCCCAGGACGTGACCTTCAAGGTCTCTATCTACGCCGGACATGCCAATGCCGCTGGAGGCAAGGTGCTGGAAATGCTGGGCGCAGGCACTTTCAACCCCGTCGCCGACCTTACCCTGCCCCAATTAGCCGCCATCCGTCAGGCGGTGAACATCCCCCTGGACCTACACATTCTCCTCACCGAAAGTTTTGGCGGATACACTCGCTTCTACGATGGCCCCGAAATGGCCCGCGTTTGCGCGCCATGCTACTTCAAGATCGAACCTGGACCGGCCTGTGCGGCCACCGGTGCTGCTCTCTACAAGCCGTGGGTTGGCGAGGCGATGCTGGCCGAATGGGGGCGCGCCAAGGTCAAATACGCCCAGATTATCCACGAGATCATCCAGGAAAACAACCCCGAACTGAGGATGTCCGCACTGGGTCCGGCGGATCTGGCTATCCCGAAACCGTAGCTTAGAGATGCGACGCCTTTACGAAAGTGCGTCGCACCTGCGGGGATGTGGTGGGAGGACGCAGATGAGTGCAGCAGTTACCGAGAAGACGGTGGCCAGCCTGAGCCTGGCCGAGCTGGAAGCTTTGATCAGGCGGGTAGTGCGCGAGGAGCTGGCCCGCGCGTGGGAGGAAGAGGAGGGCGTGGTCTATCTGGACGACGACTCGCCATTGTATCAAGACCTGCTGGAGATTCGGGCGATGAAGGAGCGAGGAGAACTCAACTTGCTCAGCCACGAGGAAGTCTGGGGGGATGAGTTATCACGCTGAGTATACCTCTCTGTTCAGCAGCAATCTTAGAGCATGTCTGAAAATTAGGCTGGCGATTAGAGATCACGCCTGGTGAGCCTCCGGCTGGCCGTCCGCCTGCGCGGACGGAAGCGCGTCCATGCAGATGGACGCTCGGCTGCAAGCCCTACAGGTGTGACTTTAGTCGCCGAACCGAATTTTTAGACAGCCTCTTACCCGTTACGCTGGTCTACGCAGCCGTGTCCTGAGAGTGGTAAACCGCGTTCTCGAAACCCCTATCACAATACCGGGCGGCTTGGTTACAGACCTGGTCAGATCAATCTGCGCGGTTGCCGCAGCGCGCGTATTGACCGCAATTTTCGCCTGGTGTTCGTCATCTGCGAAGAATGCCGCACTGTACCTCAGTGCGAATATTGCTTTTGCGAGGGCTTGCCCGATAAGACGGTGGTTTTTCTCACCATAGGGCCGCACCAGCGAGCGTATGCTATGCGAGAATCCGAGGCAGAGTACAACCAGTCAGGTGCAACGCACTTTGGGAAGTGCGTCGCACCTTCAGGAGCTAACAAGGAGGTCCCCACAATATGCCGGTGAAAGTACCGTGGATGAAGGGCGTCTTCCCCGCCTTGGTGACGCCTTTCGATAAGGAGGAGAACGTTGACGAGGCGGCTTTCCGCCACCTGATTCGGCATGTATTGCCCCACGTAGATGGCCTGGTACCTTGCGGGACTACTGGCGAATTCCCGTATCTGACCAGGGAGGAACAAAAACGGCTGGTAGAAATTGCCGTCGAGGAAGCGAGCGGCAAGCCAGTCATCGCCGGGGCAGGTGCGCCGTCCACACGACAGGCCATTGAACTGGCCCGTGACGCGAAAGAAGCAGGAGCTACCGCCTGTCTCATCGTCACCCCGTACTTCCTGCATCCATCGGATAAGGGCGTGTACCAGCATTTCTACGAAATCGCCCGTGCAGTGGACATCCCTATCCTGTTATACAACATCCCTCAGGTGATGGATGCCTACCTGCCGCGCCGCGTCGTCGAGGACCTGGCCGACATCCCCAACATCGTCGGCCTCAAGGATAGCTCCGGCGACCTGCCTTACATGATGGAAGTGCTGGAGTTCTGCGGCGACCGCATTGACGTGTTCGTCGGTCATGACGAGGTGGTGCTGAACGCCTTGTCCGGCGGGGCCAGCGGCATGATTCTGGCCAGTGCCCAGGTCTACCCGGAAGTGTGGCAGCAGGTTTTTGCGGCGGTTCAGGCTGGTGATTTGCCCCGCGCCCGCCAGTTGCAGCGCAGCGTGCAGAAGCTGTCGCGCATCTTCTGTCGCTACGGGGGCGGCGTGGCCGTCAAACAGGCGCTGAAAATGATGGGCGTGGACACCGGTCGCCCCCGCCGGCCGCTGAAAAGTGTGGGCGGGGCCCTGTTGCATGAGGACCGGGCCGAGATCGAGCTGGAACTGGAAAAGCTGGGCAAGGTGCAAAACTCCTATCCCGATTTCCAGGTTCCCACCGGGCCCCTGGAGGAGCGGTTTGGCGATTTAGAGTTGTCGCCGGAGATCATCCGCCAGGCAGAGCTGCGACTGGGCACGGGCGCGGCGGGCGAGGAGCCGGAATGCGTGCAACTCGACCTCATCGCCGGGCCGAAGGACTCGCCGCTGGGTGAGGCTTACGCCTATCAGCTCACGTACCCGTTGCACCGCCGCGAGGCGCTGACCACGATCCTGGAGCCCAACCTCACCGTCCGCCCGCCGACGCTGATCCTGCCCACGCTGGAGCAGAAGAACCTGCGCCAGGCGAACATGATCTACGGCCCTACCCAATCCGCCGTGGCGCGGGCCATCGTGGACGCGCTGGAGGCCGGGGTAATTCCCGCATCGGCGATGGACACCCAGGTGATGATCGTGCTGGCCAGCGTGCATCCGCGGGCTTTGGACCGCCACACTCTGTATCATAACGTCCGTCAGGCAATGAGTGAAGCTATCCGGCAAGCGTTTGGCAGTGAAGGGTAGCGGCGGCCCGCTGTGGCCACTTTTGTGGGCGGACAGGGCCTGATCTGAGCTTCGCCAAAGGGTTGTCCGCCGCTACGAATTGTGATGTACTGAAGCTGGCAAATTCATGGCAGGAGAATGCAATGACCAAGAAACCCAACTGGTTCAAAGGCATCTTTCCCGCGCTGGTGACGCCGTTCACTGCGCAGGATGAGGTTGACGAGGCAGCCTTTCGCGCCCTTATCCGCCACGTGTTGCCTCACGTGAACGGCGTCGTGCCCTGCGGGACGACGGGCGAGTTCCCGTATCTTTCCATGGATGAGCGCAAACAGGTGATCGAGATTTGTCTGGATGAGGTGAACGGGCGGGTACCGGTGGTGGCCGGCACGGCCTGTCCCAGCACCCGCGAGACGGTGGCTCTCACCACCTGGGCGCGCGACGCCGGAGCGACGGCGGCCCTGGTCGCCGCCCCGTACTATCTCAAACCCACCTTCAACGAGGTATACGAGCACTACGAGGCGCTCAACGAGGTGGGCATCCCGCTCATCCTGTACAACATTCCCCAGTGCGCGGGCACTCATTACCGGTGGTGGACGGCGGAGGGCATGGCCAGGGACTTCGAGAACGTGGTGGGCATCAAGGATACCAGCGGCGATATGCCCTTCATGGAAGCCCTGTTCGAGAAAGTGAAAGGCGTGGTGGGCATCTTCGTCGGCCACGACGAGATGCTATGTGCGGCCCTGGCCGCCGGCGCCGACGGGGCCATCCTGGCCGGGGGCAATCTCATTCCCGACATCTACCAGGAAATCTATGCCGCCGTTCAGCGGGGCGATCTGGCCACAGCGCAGATGTGGCAGGCCAGGATTCAAAAACTGGTGCGCATCCTTTCCCGCAATGGGCCGACGCAGGCCATCAAAGAGGGCCTGCAAATGATGGGCCTGGTGATGAGCAATTCGCGCCATCCCATCATGCCCGGCGGCGCCTTCCGCCGCGAGGACCGCGAGGAGCTGCGCATCCAACTGGAGGACCTGGGCAAGATCCCCCGCGTGCGTCGTGAGTTCGAGATAAACGGGCAGGTGTACACCAGCGATTTTCCGGCCATTCCCCGCACCCCGGCCCGCTTCGCGGATTTCACCATGAAGGTGGGTGAGGGCTTCGCCGGCCCGCCATTCCAGGAGATTGCCCACATTGACCTGCTGCTGGGCCTCAAAGACGGCCCCGTGGGACGGGCCTTAGAGCGTGCGCTGACCGAACCACGCCCCGGCCATGAGTTGCGCGTCATCTGCGAGCGACCCCGCACCCTGCTGGTGCCCACGGTCACAGTGCGCACTCAGAAGCAGCGCCAGCACGTTTACGAGGAGGCCGCCCGCGGTGTGAACCTGGCCATCGAACACGAAATCGCCGCCGGAGTGCTTCCCCAAGACGCGCTGGACGATTTGTGTATGATCGCCAATGTCTTCGTTCACCCGGCAGCGGCCATTCGCACACGCATCGCCTTCAACAATTACAAGGCCATGCGTGCGGCCATCCGCAAGGCCCTGGAGAACCGACCGCAGCTTGACGAGCTGCTCAACGAGAAAGAATCCGCAAGACATCCCTTCCGCTACGCGCCGTAGGCCGGGTTGCCAACCCGACTTCCAACAGGAGGGCGAGATGACCAAACGCATTTTGATGATCGAGGACGACAAGGGCATGGTTGCTCTGGGCCGTCTCATGCTGGAAGGGGCCGGCTACGAGGTGCTGTCCGCCTACGATGGCCCCACAGGACTACAGATATTGCGCACAAACCAGGTAGACCTGGTCCTGCTGGACATCATGATGGTCGAAATGGACGGCTGGGAAGTGCTGGATGAAATTAGGTCTGACAACGCCTTCCGTGACCTGCCGGTGATCATGCTCACCGCCCGCGAGCAGCGGGAAAACATCCAGAGCGTCCTCGAGCACAAGGGGCAATTCTACGACTACGTGGTCAAACCCTTCGTGGTGCGCGATCTCCTGGCCACAATTCGCCGGGCCTTGACCGAGAGCCAGCCGCAGGAACAGAACGAGGGCTGAGCCATGACGGACGGGGAAGCACTGGGTTTCGAACCGCCTCCGGTAAATTCCATTGAGGATTCTGGCCTCAACCTGGGATTCATCTCCGATCTGGTGCTCAAGGTGATATATTTCGTGGGACACATCACTGGCTACGAGATCGCAGAACGAGTCAAGCTGCCTTTTGCCAGGGTGGTTGAAGAGGTCTTGGAGTTCCTCAAGCGGGAACAATATATAGAGGTCAAAGGCGCGGGCGGCCTGGGCGCTGCCGCCTACCAGTACATGATCACCAGCAAGGGGAGCGAGAAAGCGCGCGAAGTCCTGGACCGCAGCGAGTACGTCGGTCCGGCCCCGGTTACTTTGGAAGCCTACACTTATGCTGTGCGCCAGCAACCCCTTTCCAGTGTCACTATCCACCAACGGGCCATGCGTAAAGCCCTTGCCCATCTGGTGATCAATGAGGATGCCTTCAGCCGCATCGGCCCGGCGGCTAATTCCGGTCGTTCTATCTTCCTGTATGGGCCCACCGGCGATGGCAAGACCTCGATTGCCGAGAGCATTGGTCGGATGGTGTTCCAGAACGACATTTACGTGCCGTATGCCATTGAAGTAGATGGGCAAATCATTAAGGTGTTCGATGAGGCCAGCCATCAACGGGTGGAGGAAAGCAATGAGGCACGAGAAAAAGCTCGGGGACGCGCTAATCTCGACCAGCGTTGGGTGCTGGTCCACCGACCAGTGGTCATTACTGGTGGTGAGCTTACCCTGGATGGGCTGGATTTGACCTACAACGAGACTACCAAATACTACGAGGCCCCCTTCCAGGTGAAGGCCAATGGCGGGATGCTTCTCATTGACGATTTCGGGCGACAGCAGGTACGGCCCCGCGACCTTCTCAACCGCTGGATCGTGCCCCTGGAGAAGCGAGTGGATTATCTGACCCTGCACACCGGGCGCAAAATCGAAGTGCCTTTTGAGGTACTCATCGTCTTTTCCACCAATTTGGAGCCCAAGGACCTGGTGGACGAGGCGTTTCTACGCCGCATCCGGCACAAAATCTACATTGGCGATCCGACTTTCGAGGAGTATCGGGAGATTTTCAAACGGGTGTGCAAGGCGCGCGGCGTGCCTTACGACGATGAAGCCCTGGCATATTTGCTCAGGGAGCACTATCTTAAACCAGGGCGTCCGTTGCGGGCCTGCCAGCCGCGTGACATTGTGGATGAACTGATAGACATCGCCCGCTACCTGAACGTGGAGCCGGTGCTCAGCCGTGACCTGATTGACCGGGCGTGCGAGGCGTATTTCGTGGAGATATAGTTCTGGGTTAAAAGTTCCAGGTTACAGGTTTCAGGCGGGGGTGATAAAAAAACCTTGAACCTTGAACTTGAAACTCTGAACTTGTCTGTGTATAGGTTGATCTTAGATGCCCGCTGAAAACCTGGACTACTTTTACCAAGGGCGTGTGTTGAACTTCGCCCACCGGGGGGCCAGCGCGCGGGCTCCGGCCAATACCCTCTCCGCTTTCCGTCTGGCGGCGGAACTGGGCGCCGATGGCGTGGAGCTGGATGTGCAACTCTCCAAAGACGGCGCAGTGGTGGTCATCCACGACTTTACTGTGGACGCCACCACCGACGGCAGCGGCCCGGTGGCCGAAAAAAAACTGGCCGAGTTGCAGGCCCTGGACGCCGGATCATGGTTCGACGCCGCTTTTGCCGGCGAGCACATCCCGACCCTGCAAGAGGTGATGGATGCCGTCGGCTATCGCCTGCTGCTGAACATCGAGCTTAAGCTCCCCTTTACGTTGGTGAACACGGGGTTGGAAGCAGAGGTGGTGCGGTTGATTGAGGATAACAATCTGGTGGATCGGGTGATCGTCTCCTCTTTCCACCCCCTGGCCCTGCGACGGGTCAAGTCCCTCAACCCGCGTATCCCTACCGGCCTGCTTTACGCTCACAACCTGCCGATTTACTTGCGGCGAGCCTGGCTTGCGCCCCTGGCTCCTCACGAGGCCCGTCACCCGGATTTCACTATGGTTACCCCGGCCTATGTCCGGGCAGTGAAAGCCAGAGGTTATCGGATCAACGTGTGGACGGTAGATGACCCCGACGAGATGTGCCGTCTTTTGGACCTGGGAGTGGATGCGATTATCACCAATCGTCCGGATGTGTTGCGGCAGGTGGCGGGAGGGTGGGTGGGTAGTTAGGTAGTTAGGTGGGTGGGTGGCTGGCGAATGGTAAGCTCGCAACTTTATACTTCGTGTACTTTGTGTCCTTTGTGGTAAAAAGAGCCTTTTTGCAGAAGGTAACTTTGGACCTGGAACTTTGAGCTCAAATGTGTATAAGGAGATTTCTATGGAGGACATCAATGGCCATTAAATTTGCAACTGACGAATGGATCAAGGCTCTGTGCGCGCAACTCAACGCTAACGAAGCCTACGCACAGGCCGCCAAGGACTGGGAGGGTGATTTCTACTTCATCGTCGAACCGGAAGGCAGCCTGACCGAGACGATCTACCTGTACATGGACCTGTGGCACGGCAAGTGCCGCGAGGCGTTCGCTACCAAAAACCCCGACGAAAGAAACCCCGCTTACCGGATGTCGGCCCCAATGAGCACCTGGCGAAAGGTGATCGAAAAGCAACTTGATCCCATTCAGGGGATGATGACCCGCAAGCTCAAGCTCAAGGGCGATATGATGAGGGTGATGAAAGTGCCCAAGGCCGCCATCGAGATCGTTAATTCCTGCACCAAGATTGAGACCGAGTTCCTGGAGTAGGTGGAAGGCCGGAAGGAGTGTAATCTGATGTGGTATTTTCGAACCCCGGAGATAGTGTTCGGCGAAGATGCTCTGAGCCATCTCGATGAACTGGAGGGGCAGCGGGCTTTCATTGTCACCGATCCCACCCTGGCCAGCCTGGGATTTGTGGAGGTTATCCAGAAGCATTTGCGGGCCGCCGGCATGGAAAGCGCAGTCTTCGCCGAGGTGGAGCCCGACCCTTCGCTGCAGACGGTGCGCCGGGGCGCGCAGACCATGCGTGAATTCGGCCCGGATTGGATTATCGGCCTGGGTGGGGGTTCCAGTATGGACGCGGCCAAGGCGATGTGGTTCCTCTACGAAAACCCCGAAGCCGACCCTGCCGGGATCAACCCTTTCGACAAATTGGGGCTGCGCCGGAAGGCCCGCCTGATCGCCATCCCCACCACCAGCGGCACGGGGGCCGAAACCACCTGGTACCTGGTGCTCACCGACCTGGAGAGCCGGCGCAAACTGGCCCTGCTAAACCCGGAGATCATGCCCGACATCGCTATCGTGGACCCCAGTCTGGTGATCAACCTGCCGCCACAGATCACCGCCGATACCGGCATGGACGCCCTGACACATGCCGTAGAGGCCTATATCAGCACCTGGCACAATGATTTCTCCGATGGATTGTCTCTTAAAGCCATCCAATTGATTTTCGAATACCTGCCCCGCGCCTATGCCGACGGCGGCGACGCCGAGGCCCGCGAAAAGATGCACAACGCGGCCACAATCGCGGGAATGGCCTTCGGCAACTCGGTGACGGGATTGGCCCACGCTATGGGCCACACCATGGGCGCGGTCTGGCATATCCCTCATGGGCGGGCGGTGGGCCTGGCGTTGCCCTACGTGCTGGAATTCACGCGCGCGGAGGCTGGTGAGCGCCTGGCCGAAATTGTGTGTTTTCTCGGCATGGAACCTGAGCCCGCCGGGCGCGCGGCATACGTGCTGGCCCACCGCATTCGGGAGTTGATGCGCAGGATAGGGCAACCGGTCACTCTGCCGGAGCTGGGCATCAGCGCTGATGACTTTGAGTCGGCATTGGCGGAACTGACGGAAAAGACTGAGTTAGACGCATCGGCACTGACCAACGCCCGGATGGCTACCACCGCGGAAATCGAGCGCCTGTATCGCTATGCCTTCGCGGGTAAGGAGGTGGATTTCTGATAGGCGCGGCTGATCGCCGAAGGTCTCCCGACCGAGGCGAAAGGGGCTCGGTGAGGACACCTTCGCCTACCACGGGGCGTTGGCAGGCTGCGAGCCTGCCCTACCGAAGGAGGACATATTGAGTGGCTACATGGGCAAGCTGCTGCGCGTGGACCTGAGCAACGGCCACATTGCAGACGAGTCTTTGAATCTGAACTGGGCGCGCCAGTTCGTGGGCGGCAGTGGACTGGCAGCCCGCTATCTCTATGACCTCATCACCCCGCAGACCGATCCCCTGGGGGCGGAGAATCCGTTGATGTTCATGACCGGGCCCCTGGTGGGCACAGCAGCCCCCTCGTGCGGGCGCTACGTCGTCTGTGCTCGCTCGCCGCTGACCGGCATCTGGGGTGAGTCCAATTCCGGCGGCTACTGGGGGCCGGAACTCAAATTCGCCGGATACGACGGCATCCTGCTCACCGGGCGGGCCGCGCACCCGGTTTACCTGTGGATCAAAGACGGTCTAGCCGAACTGCGCGATGCCAGTCACCTGCAGGGGCAGGATAGCTACCAGACTCAGGAATCCATCCGTCAGGAGTTGGGCGAGCCACAGGCGCGGGTAGCCTGTATCGGCCCGGCGGGCGAGAACCTGGTGAAGTACGCGGCGGTGATGAACGACGCGGGGCGCGCGGCAGGTCGCACCGGCATGGGCGCGGTGATGGGCAGTAAAAACCTGAAAGCCATCGCCGTGCGCGGAACGGGGAAGGTGCCCCTGGCCGACGAGCAAGCGTTCAGAGATTATGTACAACAGGCACGCGAGGCCATTAAAGAAGACCTCACTACAGAGATTCTGCGCCTGATGGGCACGGCGGGTAGCGCCGAGATGCTGATGATGCTTGGTGACATGCCCAGCCGCTACTTCACCGGAGCCGAGATGAACGTCACTCCCATCGGCGGGGCGACCATGGCCGAGACCATCCTGGTTAAAAATGTGGCCTGCTATCGCTGTCCCATCGCCTGTGGGCGGCTGACCGACATCAGCGAGCGGTATGGCCTGAGCCGGGTGGACGGCCCGGAATATGAGACGATAGCCGCCTGCGGTTCGCTGCTCCTGGTGGACGACCTGCCGGCCATCGCCTACATCAATCACCTGGGCAACCGCTATGGATTGGATACCATCACCGGCGGGGTGACCATCGCCCTGGCCTATTACCTGTATGAGCAGGGCCTTATCACCACCCGGGACACCGGTGGTCTGGAGTTACACTGGGGCGATGCTGAAACAGCCATCCGTCTCATGGAGATGATCGCCTATCGTTATGGTTTCGGCGACCTGCTGGCCGAGGGCTCGCGGGCCGTGGCCCGGCATTTCGGTGTCGAAGAATTAGCAGTGCAGGTCAAGGGCCTGGAAGTGCCCATGCACGACCCGCGCGCTTTCTTTGGCATGGCGGTGAATTATGCCACCGGACCGCGAGGGGCGTGTCACAACCAGGGCGATATGTACCTGGTGGATCAGGGCTTGCAACAAGAGGAATTGGGCATTGTCATGGGCGATCGTTTCGAGTCCTCGGCGGAGAAGGCCCGGATCACTGCCCGCCAGCAGGACTGGCGCACGCTGTACAACGCGCTGATCATGTGCGTATTCGCCAACCCACCGGCTTCTGTTACCCGGGGCATGCTCAGCGCGGCCACCGGCTGGGACCTGGCCCTCGAGGATTTGCTACCCCTGGGCGAACGGGCCTTCAACCTCAAGCGGATCATCAACGTGCGGCTGGGCCTTTCCGCTGCCGATGACCGCTTACCCCAATTGCTCTTACAGCCCCTGCCCGGGGGCGGTGCCGAAGGCCGTGTCCCGGATATGGACCGGCTGATGGACGAGTACTATGCCTGGCGCGGCTGGGACCCGCTCACCGGCAGGCCCGCGCGCGAGCGCCTCGCAGCCCTGGGCTTAGAAGACATGGCCAGGGAGCTGGCAACCAGCAACCAGTAACCAGCAAACAGCATGGGGGGGACAATGATCCTCGTCACCGGAGCCACGGGGTTTCTGGGGCGCAATCTATGTGAACAGTTGATCGGCCAGGGGGATGAGGTGCGCGCCCTGGTGCGCCGCCGCCAGCGGCCAGATGGCGAGTACGAACTTGATTTCCTGCGCAACCTGGGGGTAGACCTGGCCTGGGGTGACGTGCGCGATGCCGAAAGCGTGTGTCAGGCTATCCGGGGGTGCGAGCACGTGATCCACGCTGCTGCCCTGTTCCGCATGTGGGGGCCCTATCGCGAGTTCTACTTAACCAATGTACAGGGCACGCTGAACGTGCTCCGCGCTGCCTGTCAGGCCGAGGTACAGCGTTTTGTCCACATCTCCACCGTAGCCGTGATCGGTCGCCCGCTTTCTGGACAGGTGATTGACGAGGATTATCCCTGCGCACCCCACGACGCTTATCAGCGGACCAAACTGGAAGCCGAGCGTCTGGTGCTGAGTTTCCATGCCCAGTACGGCCTGCCGGCGATAGTCGTCCGTCCGGGCGCACTCTATGGGCCGTGGGGACATTACGCTTTCAACCGGCTGTTCTTTGAGGATTTCCTGCGTGGCTGGCGGGTGCAGGTGCACGGCGGGCGTCGGATAACCTTCCCCGCCTACGTCAAAGACGTGGCCTGGGGCATTGCCCTGGCCCTGCGGCGGGGTCGCGTCGGGCAGATTTACAACGTAAGCGGTGAAAGCCTCTCTCACCGTGAGATTAACACTATTGTCAGCCGGCTTTCCGGTAAGGGTAACTGGTGTATCAATGCTCCAACCTGGTTAATGCTGGCTTTCGCTGGCGTGTTGGAGGGGATAGCGTTTTTCACCCGCCGCGAACCGTGGTATCCCCTTAATCTGGCCAGCTACGTGTTTTACGACTGGCAGGTCTCCAGCGAGAAGGCTCAGCGTGAATTGGGATTCCGCGCCCGTTCTTTTGAAGAAGGAACACGTGAGACACTGGATTGGTACCGGGCCATAGGGCTTATGTAATACAGGCTTAAGCCCGCGTTACTAAAAAAGGGTGAAGCATGGTCAGACGATTGATTGTTAACGCCGATGATTGCGGACGCACGCCGGGTGTGACCGAGGGCATCCTCCGGGCCCACAAGTATGGTATTGTCACCAGCACATCGGTGATGATGAATATGCCCTACGCTGGTGAAGCGCTGCGCCTGGCCGCCGAATACCCTCGCCTGGGCATGGGTGTACATCTGGTGTTTACCTCGGGCTATCCTGTTCTTCTACCAGAGGACGTGCCCAGTCTGGTGCACGGGAGCGGAGCCTTCTACCGGCCAGCAGAACTCGTGGAGCGCCTGATCGAGGTTGACCTGGAGCAACTCAGAGCCGAACTGCGCGCCCAGATCAAGCTTTTCCTTTCCAGCGGACGACGGCCAACTCACCTGGATTGTCACCACCTCGCGTACCTGTACCCACCTTTCTTCGCCGTGCACGTGGACCTGGCCAAGGAGTTCAATCTGCCGATGCGCATGCCCCTGCCACCGCTGGAGAAACTCAGCGAACAGGGGATGCCGGCCATTGCTGCCGACATGCCATCGGACATGTTGCTTCAGATCGCAGCCGAGGACTGGCGGCTGGTGCAGGAAGCCAGGGTACCTCATCCCGATCACTTCGTGGGGGAGTTTTTCGGCACGGAAGCCCTCACCCCGGAGCGATTGCTGAGACTTTTGGAAGGGCTGTCCCCTGGTGTTACTGAGCTGATGACCCACCCCGGTCTGGCCGATGAACAACTGCGCCGGGAAAGCGGCTACGCGGTGGAACGGGAACGCGAGCTGGAATTGCTCTGCCATCCCCAGGTACAGGAAAAGGTGAACGAATTGGGCATCGAGTTGGTGAATTTCAGCGTATTGGTCCGATGACCCGCCGGTTGTGGATCGCACTGGTGCGTTGGGGTTTTCATCTACTGTATAATCAGTTCGCCTGGACCTACGACGTGGTAAGCTGGCTAGTCTCCCTGGGGAACTGGCGGCGTTGGCAACGAGCAGCGATCCCTTACCTGCCAGGCGAGCGGGTCCTGGACCTGGCCTTCGGCACAGGCAACCTGCTGATAGACCTGGCGGGGGCAGGTTACCGGCCATATGGATTGGACCTGTCGCCTTATATGGTGCGCATTGCCCGGCGCAAGTTGCGCCGGCGGGGATTAGATGTGCCCTTGTGTCGCGGGTGGGCACAGGCCCTCCCTTTCACCGATGGCGCTTTCGACGCAGTGGTGTCTACTTTTCCAGCCGAGTTCATCCTTCAGCCAAGCACTCTGCGTGAGGTAGCCCGGGTACTGCGACCAGGTGGCCGGGCGGTAGTCGTCGCCGAAGCGAGACTGAAAGGACATGGTTTCCTGAGTCGTTTTATCGAATGGCTCTACGCGATCACCGGCCAACGAGGCCCCCGGCCACAGGTGGATGCTTATCTACAAGAGATTGGACTGAGGGCTACAGAAGAATGGCCGGGGAATGGTCCGGTACGGGTCATAGTCGCCGTGAAGTGACTGTCACCTGGCTGCTTGAGGAAATCACAGATGGAAACTAAGCTCAATCCTTACCGAATTGGCCGCCCCGCCGAAGGGAAAATGTTCTTCGGTCGGGGAGACATAATCGCCTGGGTGCACGAACAAGTGCTCACCGGCCACCCGGTTATCGTCGTCCACGGTCCTGAGCGGATGGGCAAAACCTCCCTGTTGCTCCACCTGGCCGGCAAATTGCCCCCCAATTGTGTGCCCGTCTCGATCGGTCTGGAATCTGGAGCGGAGAGCGGGGCCATATCTCTGTGGACGGTAGCGGACACCATGGCCCATGCTCTAACAATGCTTCCACCGTCACCAGCAGATTTCGAGGAAGAGGCTGCTGGGGAAACCTTTATTACCTTTCTGCGCCAGGCCCAGGCAGCCTTGGGCGAGAACCGGTTAGTTTTGCTGGTGGATGATTTCGACCGGATGGCGGATGATGTTCTGGCAAAGACATTGCTCGCCGCCATTCGTTCCGAGCAGCGGCTAAGCCTCCTGGTTACAGCCACGGACTTGGAAACCCTTTTTCAACGCTGGCCTGACCTCTTCGCGGATGCCGCGCTTCGTGACCTGGGGCCTCTGGCCACTCATGAGGGCGAAGACCTGGTGCGCCGGCCGGTAGAAGATTGGCTGCATTACGATCCCTGGGCTGTGACTCGCGTCCTGGAACTGACTTCCAATCATCCCTGTTTCATCCAACTCTTCTGCAGAGAGCTGGTCAACCGCTGCATCGGCAGTGGGCATGTCGCTCTTTCGGATGTGGAGGCGGCGCTTGCCGATTTGGTGGAAGCTCCCCAACCTATATTCGAGGAATGGTGGGTAACCTCTTCACCCCGGGAACAAGGGGTACTGGCCGCTTTGGCTACCCTGCGTGGCCAGCATGGAATAGCTACTCAGTACGACATTCACCAGCTCTTGAGCAGCCAGGGAACTCGCCTGAGATTGCCCGAGATCGAGGATGAGCTGAGCAACCTGGAGCACCGTGGACTTCTGGTGCGCATGGGGGCGAACAGCTTCCGCTTCGCCGTCGAACTCTTCCGCCTGTGGGTGGCTCGTCAACACCCGGTGGAGACCGTGTTGCGCGAAGGCCCCTGGCGGGTGCGGCGCCGTCCAGAACGACGGCCAGCGCCAGTAGAAAGGGAAGAGCGCCCCCAATCGGAATCCGGAACGGACTTTCTCTGGATAGGGGCGATAGGGTTGCTGGGCGTTGTCTTGCTAATTTTGCTCCTCCATCGCCTTTTCCCCGCCGGATTCTCCCCTACCGCTCCAGAGACGCCGGCCAGTAACACGTCGCCCGTCATCGTGCCCACAAGCCATGGGACGCCCGTGCCCTTCACTCCCACTCCCATCCCTGCGCCGGTCATCGCCTATGCCTTCCGGCAAAACACCGATGAGCCTTTGCAAATTTACCTCATGAACGAGGACGGTTCTTTGCCAGTGCGGCTGACCTTGACCGAGGCCGACGAATTCGATCCGGTCTGGTCACCGGATGGACGGCGCATCGCCTTTGTCTCCCTGCGCGACGGCAACCAGGAGATCTACGTGATGAACGCCGACGGCAGCGAGCAGACCAACCTCACCCGCCACGAGAACAAGGATTGGACTCCGGCCTGGTCGCCGGATGGCGAGCAACTGGCCTTTTCCTCTTTCCGCGATGGGAACTGGGAGCTATACATCATGGATGCCGACGGCTCGAACGTGACGCGTCTCACCGACAATCCGGCCAGCGACGTATCTCCCTCCTGGTCGCCGGACGGAAAGCGCATTGCCTTTGCCTCGCGCCGTGGCGGAGGCGACTGGGACATCTTCGTCATGGATCACACCGGTGAGCGCGTCACCCAGTTGACCCACGACCCGGCCGACGACTTTGGGCCGGTCTGGTCGCCGGACGGCAGCACCATTGCCTTCGAGTCCGACCGTGACGGTTATACGGATATTTTCCTGATGGCCGCGGATGGCTCCGCTCAGGTGAACTTGACGCGCGATCCGTATGCCAGCTATCACGGCCCCGTCTGGCTGCCCGATGGGAAGCGCATCATGTTTTACTCCGACCGGGACGGCGATTGGGACATTTACGTGATAAACCGGGACGGCAGCGGCCTGGTGAACATCACCGACAACGATGCCGACGACCAGGCTCCCTCCTGGCGGCCCTGATGCAAAGTGCGCCGCACCTCTCAGGTGCGGCGCACTTTCCGTCCGCATTTAACAATGTCAAGTTACTGTAAGACGGGCCGGAACTTGTACCCGTAGATAATGGCCCCCTCCTCGCCATCCTCCCGCTGTTTCCGGGTGACCATCTCTACCGGCATGCCGATGTATGCTTCACCCGCGTCCACATCCGTGAGCTGAGCAGTGACCAGCGGCCCCTCCTCCAGCTTGACCAGAGCCACGGTGTAAGGCACGAACTCCTCGTAACCCCGGGGTGCGTGTAAGACGGTGGAATGTGAGTAAACCTGGCCCCGTCCGCTGAATGTAAACGGCTCGTACGCCGGCTGCGAGCACTCCGGACACACGTCCCGGGGCGGGAATAACTTGGCCCCGCAATGCTGACAGATTTCACCGACCAGCCGATAGCGTTGATGCTGCGTTCTCCAATGATTGGGAATTCCCATCTGTATACCTCCGTTGAATAAAACTCTGCTCTTGTCATTCTGAGCCCCGTAGGGGCAAAGCCTGCCCTGAGCGCAGCCGAAGGGAATCTCGTTCTTTGACACCAGTCGCTACGACAATGCTTCCATGATATGGGTAATCACTGTCGCGCCGCTGCCTCCGATGTTCTGGGCCATGCCCCAATGGGCATCTTTAATTTGATTGCCGCCAGCCTGACCGCGCAGTTGTTGCACGACCTCCACCACCTGGTAGATGCCCGTCGCCCCTACCGGGTGACCCCGCCCCTTCAGACCGCCCATGGTGGAAATGGGGATGCGTCCGTCCAAAGCGATGTCCCCTTCCTGGGCCAGGCGCACGCCCTGGCCCCGTGGCGCGAAGCCGCAGGCTTCCAGGGATAGTGCGGCCATGATGGTGAAAGCGTCGTGGGCCTCGAACAGGTCAATGTCCTGCGGCGTGATCCCTGCCTGACGATACGCCTTCTGCGCCGATGTGTACACCGCCTGCAAGAAAAGCGGATCCGGGCGGTCATGGATAGCCACGGCATCCGTGGCCACAGCCGAAGCCGCGATGCGCACTGCGTTATCGGTGAACGCTCTGGCCTGTTCGGTGGGACAGAGCACAACGGCTGCTGCCCCGTCGGCCACGGGCGAGGAGTCCATCAGATTGATGGGATCGGCAATCAAACGGGCCTGCTCGAACTGCTCCACCGTGATGGGCTTGGGGAACATGGCGTAGGGATTATGGACAGCGTTCTGGTGCGCATTGACCGCGAAAGCAGCGAAATCGCGGTGCTTCCAGCCGAACTCGTACATGTACCGCTGCATGAGCAGCGCGTTAATGGCTACGAAAGACAGGCCATGGAAAGTCTCGTATTCACCATCACCAGCCAGGGCCAGTGCACTGGTGACCACTTCTCCCACCTCGTCGGTCATCTTTTCCACCCCGCAGGCGATGACCACGTCGGCCATCCCGCCGGCCACAGCGATGTACGCCTGGCGCAGCGCCGCCGCTCCGGAGGCGCAGGCCGCCTCGACTTTCACCGCCTCGATCCCCCGCAACCCGACGAAATCGGCCACCAAAGCCCCCAGGTGCTCCTGGGCCGCGATCTCGCCGGAAAGCATGTTGCCCACGTACAACATGTCGGCCATTTCGATGCTGGCGTCGCGCATGGCCGCCAATACCGCCTCTCCGGCCAACTGGCGCAACGACTTCTCCCAGTTCTCCCCAACTTTCGTCTGTCCAATGCCAATGATAGATACGTCGCGCAAAAATCCCACCTCCTCAGGAATGCACAATGCTCAATGCTCAATTGTGCAGTGTCAATTGTGCATTGTGCATTGATCAGTGCATGTGCAACTTTTTCCGATAGCGCACGTACAGTGCGTAATCAATCTCCTTGCGGCGGGCGATGTAATCCCGCGTATGCGGAGCCTTATTCTGCCGCTCGACCACCCTGTCTGTAACGATCAAAGAGAAGGCATCGCTGCCCGCCCCCGAGCCATAGGACACCAACAGCACGCGATCACCAGGCTTGGCCTGATCCAGAATGGCGGTTAAACCGAGTAAGGAAGAAGCGGCGTAGGTGTTGCCTATTTCCGAAACCAGCAGGCCGGTCTGAATCTGCTCGCGGCTGAACCCTAACTCTTTGGCCGCTCGCTGGGGAAAGGCCACGTTGGGCTGATGGAACACGGCGGCAGCGAAATCTTTGGCCGTGTAGCCCAACTCGTTCAGCAGGCCCTGGGCCGCGGCCAGCAGGTGTTTGAAATAGGCCGGTTCGCCGGTGAAGCGGCTGCCGTGCTGTGGGTAGTGCTGATAGGGCCGACGGAAAAAGTCCGGCGTGTCGGTGACGTACGAGTACGATGCCTCGAAGTAGGCCAGGCTTTCCTCTTTGGGACCGAGCAGGTAAGCCGCGCTTCCCGCGCCGGCCGTATATTCCAGCGCGTCGCCGGGACGGCCCTGGGCGGTATCTGCGCCGATGGCCAGGGCGTAATCCATCATCCCGGAACCCACCATGCCAATCGCGGCCTGCATCGCCTCGGTACCGGCTTTACAGGCAAACTCCCAATCGGCGGCCTGGGTTTCCGGCACTGCTCCAATGGCCTCGGCGACGATAGTGGCAGCGGGTTTCACCGCGTAGGGGGGCGATTCCGAACCTACCCATACGGCGCGGATACGAACCGGATCAATTCCAGCCCGCTTTAAGGCATTGCGGGCGGCCTCGATGGACATGGTAGCCGTGTCCTCGTCTGGACCAGGCACGGCTTTCTCTTTGATGGGCGTACCGCTGTAGCCATCGGTCCACACGCGGTCCACCTCGGTGGCCGGCAGGCGATAGCGGGGTACGTAGGCTCCGTAGCCGATGATACCCACCTCACGAGTCGGTCTCATGAGCTTCGATGTCACGGTTTTGGATACACTCCTCTCAACGATGTGCTGCGGTTATTTCGTGTAGAATTTCCTGCGCCCGGTCCAGGCGGATGCGGCGTTCGGCCACCAATTGGGCTGCCACCCGTTCGACCTGTTCCCCTTCCGCACCAGCGGCGATGGCTACTTGCCGGGCGTGAAGTTCCATGTGTCCTCGCTGGATGCCTTCCGTGGCCAGGGCGCGGATGGCGGCCAGGTTCTGGGCCAGGCCTACGGACACGATGACTTCTGCCAGCTCATTGGCCGTCTTCACCCCCAGGATTTTCAGCGCCACCCGAGCAGTAGGATGCACCCGGCTGGCTCCGCCGACGATGCCCACCGCCAGCGGCAGTTCTAGCGTGCCCACCAGGTTGCCTGCCGCGTCCTTAGCCCAGGTTGAAAGGGACGTATAGCGCCCTGAGCGGGCGGCGTAGCTGTGCGCACCAGCCTCGATGGCCCGCCAATCATTGCCACAGGCGATGACCACCGCATCAATGCCGTTCATGATGCCCTTGTTGTGCGTGGCTGCGCGGTATGGATCGGCGGCGGCCAGCGCGTAGGCCTCCACGATGCGCTCCACCACCGTCTCCCCGGCGAACTCACCGAAGGCCAAAGCTTCGGCGGGGATGACCGCCTTGGCCCGGGCCAGGCGTCTATCGGCCAGATTGGACAGAATGCGCAGGACCACCCGTCCGCCGGTAATCTTCTCGACCGTAGGCGCCAGAGCCTCGGCAGCGGTGTTCACCGTATTGGCTCCCATCGCGTCCCGGCAATCGAAGATGAGATGGACGACAACCATCGGTCCGATGGGGCTATCCTCGATGACCCGCACTTCCAGGTCGCGCGCGCCTCCGCCCAGGCCGACGACCACCGGATCGGTTTGATTGGCCAGTTCCAGCAGGCGCGGCTTGGCAGCCAGCAGGTCGAAGCGCGCCGCCCACGGATCAGGCACATCCAGCACTTGAATCTGGGCGATCATCTCTGGCGGCGTACTGGTGGCGATGAAGCCCCCGCCGGCGCGCACCAGCCGGGCGGCGAAGCTGGCTCCCGCCACCACCGATGGCTCCTCGATGGCCATGGGGATCAGATAATCGCGGCCATTGATTAGAAAATTCGCCGCAATCCCCAATGGCAGGCCGTGGACGCCGACCACGTTTTCGATCATGTGATCAGCCTGAGCAACAGAAAGTCCCTGCTGGCCAATAAGGATACTCGTTTCCTCGGCAGTCAGGTCTGCCCAGCGGGCGATTATCTCCACCCGCTCATCCGCGCTCAACTTATAAAAATCCGGCAACCGGGAAGTCCGTGCCATTCAGCCTCCGTACGAAAACACATAAAAAAGCCCCAACTTAAGTTGCGGCTTGCCAAGTTAGCTATACTATAACACAGCTTGTCTGTCAAAAACTATCAGATTTCCTAAACTATTCCTAATCCGGCCTGGCCGGGATCAATCAGTCAGGCCAGTCCCATTCCAGCTTGGCGATGAAATCATCCAGGGTATCCGCTCCCTTAACCCTGATGCGCCGGAGTTGAAACAAACCATCAGTTGTATGTAAGGTGCCTTGCTCCACGGTCACTGCGCCCCAAAAATAAGCGGACTTCAGCAAAGCAACCACGTTTTCGTCGTACTGGCCGGACGGGTAACAGAAAAAGCGCGGCAATTGATGAATACGTGCCTCAATAATCTCCTGCGGTCCCACAATTTCCCAGATCAGGAAGTCGGTATCCCTGCCGCGCAGGTCTTGATGCGTGCGCCCATGTACTTCGATGTCCATGCCGGCCTCACTCATTCGCCTGACTTGATTCCAGGTCAGATAATCCTCGTGTTTCTGGTCAATGGGCTCGGTGAGGATGAAGAAAGTGCCCACAAAGCCATGTTTAAGCAGCACCGGAAGGGCATTGGTGTAATTATCGCGGTAGCCATCATCAAAGGTAATGATGATGGGCTTGGGAGGCAGTGGCCAACCCAGGCTCAGGTGATAGACCAGGTCATATAAAGTGATCGTCTGATAGCCTTGTTCGGCGAGATACTGCAATTGGGCGGCAAAGTTCTCCGGTGAGACCGAGAGGTCACGGCGGTAGATGTCGGCATCTGCCGGGGGGACAGCCACGTGATGATACATCAAAATCGGCACGCGGACCTGGCGAGCCACGCCATCCGGAGTGGGCAGCGGAGGCGGAGTAGGCGTTGCTGTCGCGGTGGGCGTCGGTGTAGGAGTCTTGGTCACCGTGGGGGTGGCAGCCGGAGTTGAGGTCGGTGTCCCAGTCAGGGTAGGAGTGGGCGATGAGTGAGTAGCTGTGGAGGTGATCGTGGGTTGGACAGTTTCCGTCGGCGGACGGGTACCGTAGCGTGCGCTTAGAGTAGCCTGGCGCGGCACGTAGGTAGCAGTCACCACTTCGGGCACAGAATCGGTACGCAACAACGCCAAATTGAGCATCACTACCAATAAGGGGAGAATGCCCATACGCAGCGTGACACCCAGCCGGACCGGGATTTTCTTCATCAATACCCCTTTATCGAACTTTTTAGCAGACGAGTTGGCAACTTATCCTACCTCTGAGAATACCTGATTTCATCAAATCTGTCAAATACGAGGCATCTTCCGCTCTGTGCTGGTACCTTACGAGTGAAATTCTTGCTTATTGGGTAAGAAAATGAACCACGAAGGACACCAAGGATACAAAGGTACAAGCTTGGTCTCCTTCGTGCCCTTTGTGTCCTTTGTGGTTTGCCTGTTTGGTTCCGGCTTGGTCGGGTTAGGGATTTGTTTCAGAAACCGCAACGAAGATTGCCAAGCATTTGACAGATACTGACAAACGAGGTATACTTTATTCACGGGTGGTGGAACTCCCCTGAAGGCAGGGGGTAAAAAGCTCAATACGAAAGAGAGGGTGAGTCACATGTTTCAAGAACGGATAAGACAGACGTATGCGAAGCTGTCGCCTAACAAAAAGAAGATTGCTGACTTCTTGATGTCATCGCCGCAAGAGGCAGCTTTTATGAGTGCCTCACAACTGGCCCGCCACCTCAAAGTTGATGTGGCCACAGTGGTTCGCTTTGCTCAGGACATCGGATACTCTGGATATCCTCCCCTGGCCCGAGAGGTACAGAGCCTGGTCAGAGGCGAACTTAAGATCGCCCGCGAGCTGGCAACGGGTGAGATAAAAGCAGAGAGCCCTTTTATCGCCGTCATGCTCAATGAGCGTGAGAATATCGAACAGGCGTTGACAACCATTCCTGCTCAGACGATACAGCAAGTCACTGAGGCCTTGAGAGCAGCGAAGTATATATACATCATCGCCCAGGGAGAGTCGCTATCTCTGGCCCACTTTTTTGCCGCCCGTTTGCGCTCACAGGGATTACCGGCAGAGGCGTTCAGCGGTGACACGGCAGCCCTGGCTCCGGCCTTGGGGAAACTCACTGCCGGGGATTTGGTAGTTGGCGTGAGCCATTCCAAGGCCGCGATTGAGACGGCCGGCGCTTTGCAGTTTGCCCGCGAGCGCGGAGCCAAAACGGTGGGCCTGGTCAGTACCCACGCTTCTCCCGTCGCGCACGTGGCCGATACGGTGATCATTTGCCCCAGCAAGTCCATGACCGCCATACCGTCTTTTGGCTCGCTGGTCTCAGTCATGGATGCCATCTGGCAAATACTGGCCGGTGAGGCACCGGAAAAGGTGAGCGAACAACAGGCAGCTCTGGAGCAGACCTACGTCAAACTGGTAGAAAGCCAGGGCGAGGCGTTTGCCGCTTTTAGAAAAGATGTTACCAGGTCTGAGTGAGACACCTGCTCCAGGAGAGTGTCTAGCAGAATTGTTACCAGGCGTCCTCGTCGCAGTTGGCGAGGACGTTTTTTCACACCGGTTGCTGGCAACTGGCGACCAGCAACCAGCAACTAGGCATCTTCATAACCTCAAATCTCGACAAATGAGTCAAGTTTTCACCGCCAAGACGCTGAGCACGCAGAGAGAAAGATAGAGAAAGCTCTGCGCCCTCTGCGTGCTCTGCGGTGAGACCGACTCGTCGGTTTGAGGCGAAGTTTCGCTAGAGAAACTAGGTTGTGAGAACCATGGGGAAGGCTTCCGTCGAACTGTTGGAGAAATTGCGGGCGGCGGGTACTGCGCAGGTTCAGCTCATCGTGCGCACGACCGATGAACCGGGTCGGTACGTCGCTTTATTGAAAGAGCGCGGTATTGAGGTGCGACAGCAGTTTCGGCTTACCCGCCGGATGGCTATTCAGGGGCCGGCGGCCGCATGTCTGTCGCTGGTGCAAGAGCCCTGGGTCGAGGTTTTGGAGGAAGATCGGCCGGTGCATACCTGGGGAAAATGATCCGTCACACAGAAAGGGGTAGGACATGAACACGGCAAAAATCGCCACAGGACTGGTTCAAACCATGGCCACTACGCCAGCCGAGGAGACGATCCCTATCATAGTTAAATATCGCACCGAAGTGATGGCTGCCCAGAAGCTGGTGGCGGGGGTGGTTCCCGATTTCCGGTATAAACTGGTGCCAGCAGCAGCTATGCGGGTCAAGCCTGCCGACATCCACGCTCTGAGCGAGGACGACAGCGTGGCGCATATCTGGCAAGACCTGCCGGTGCACACCTGTCTACAAGATTCTGCTCCCCTGATCAACGCCCCGGCGGTGTGGACTGCCGGCGTGCGCGGACGTGGAGTGAAAATAGGGATTGTGGACACGGGCATTGACCCCGATCACCCGGACTTCGCAGGTCGGATCGTGGCCGGCGCAAATTTCGTGCCCACCGGAACCGGTTACCGTGATGACAACGGACACGGCACCCATGTGGCGGGTATCGCTGCCGGCGATGGTTCGGTGCAAGGCGGGAAATACCGGGGAATCGCGCCGGAAGCCAGCCTCTACGTGGCCAAGGTGCTCGATGCCTCTGGTTCGGGGATGATGAGCTGGGTAATGGCCGGCATCGAATGGGCGGTGGAGCAGGGAGTACGGGTAATCAACCTTTCTTTGGGGGGGCCGGCCCCGTGCGACGGTACCGACGCCCTGTCCGAGACCTGCGACGCAGCGGTGGCAGCGGGGGTGGTGGTCTGTGTCGCTGCCGGCAATATGGGGCCTAGAGCGAGCACGGTGGGTTCGCCGGGGTGTGCGCGGCAAGTAATTACTATTGGCGCATCGGACAAGCTGGACGACATCGCATCGTTCTCTTCACGTGGTCCCACCAGCGACGGGCGTACCAAGCCAGACCTGGTCTTCCCCGGCGTGGACATCGTTGCTCCCCGGGCTAAAGGTACGACGATGGGCTTTCCTATGGACGATTACTACACCAAAGCCTCAGGTACCAGTATGGCTACTCCGCACGCCACCGGGGCCGTGGCCCTGTTACTCCAGACTGCTCCCGGCCTGTCTCCCGCTCAGGTCAAAGAGCTGCTGACGCAAACCGCTAAAGACCTGGGTTTCGAGGCCAATACGCAGGGCGCGGGCCGCGCCGACGTTTACCAGGCTTATCTGCAAGCTGCCCCACCGCCAGAGGAGCCCGAGCAACCTACCAAACCAGAGGGGTGCTGGCAGGCCATCCAGCGAGCGCTGGGGATGGGGGGTAGAATGCCTTAGAACCTATCCGAAAAAGTGCTCGTAGTAGCGACTTCAGTAGCTCTCAAAACGACTGAAGTCATCACTACGAATTTGCCAGATGGGTTTTTTTACTCTTCCACCACGTAATCGAAGGTCATGCAGGCCACGGCCAGAAAGATGATGTCGAAGGCCACCAGCAGCCGCAGCCAATGGCCCATCTCACCCAGGGGCAGTCCATCCAGCAGGCCAGCAGTGAGTTTAACGGCGGCGATAATCACCGGCACGACGACTGGGAAAAGAAGCACGGGTAACAACACCTCGCGGGCACGGACGTGCACGGTCATCGCCGAAAACAGTGTCCCCACCGCGGCAAATCCAATCGTGCTCAGGAAAACGACGACCGGCAGCAGTGGCGGAAACGGCAAATTAAAAAGTACGACGAACGCGGGCAGGGCGATGGCTTCCACGATCAACATGAATAGAACGTTGCTCAGCATCTTGCCGAAATAAAGCACACTGCGATCCACCGGGCTCAGAAGCAACCCGTCCCAACATCCCTGGTCTTTCTCCATCACGAAAGCACGGCTCAGACCCAGCATGCCGGCAAAGATGAACGTCACCCACAGCACGCCCGGGGCGACGGCCGTCACCTGTTCCACCCGCAACTCGAAGGCGAAGTTGAAGATGAACAGCACCAGCAGGGCGAAGACCAGCATGGAAGCGATCATCTCCCTGCTACGCAGTTCGGTTAACAGGTCTTTCCAGACGATGGTCCAGACTTTGCGCAGGTAGTTCATGGTATAGCGAATGGCAGATGGCGGATAAAGGAACGATGGTCAGAGGGTGGAAACGGACTGATAAATGGCGCGCAGACGTGCCAGGTCCAGCTCATCACGGCAGGCCTGGTACACAATCTGGCCACGGGCCAGGACGGCCAGTCGGTCGCCCATGCCCAGCCCACGCTCCAGGTCGTGGGTGGTCACCACCACCGTGCGTTCCCTGCCAGGGCCGGGATTCCCCAGCATTTGCCCCAGCATCGCCGTAGCCTGTTGATCCAAACCGCTGAAAGGTTCATCCAGTAAAAGAATGGCCGGATCGTGCAGAAAGGCGCGGGCAATGGCCAGTCGCTGGCGCATACCCTGCGAGAAAGTACGTACCGCATCGTTTCTGCGGGCGCTCAGGCCCACCAGATCCAGCAGCTCCCCGATGCGGCATGGAAGGGCAGGCACGTCATACATCCTCCCGTAGAAGGTCAGGTTCTCAACGGCACTCAGGTCGCCATAGAGCAGCGGCTGGTGTGAGACCACCCCGATCCGGCGGCGAATGGTTATTGCGTCTCGGGCCGGGTCCAATCCACCGATGCGCACCTCCCCGGCCGTCGATCTGCTGAGCGTGGCCAGCACGCGGATGAGGGTAGTCTTGCCCGCGCCATTGGCGCCCACCACGGTCAGAAACTCCCCCTCAGCCACGTCCAAATCCACATCCTGTAAAGCGACCGTGTTTCCGAAAGTCTTGACCAGTCCCCGCACCCTGATCATCGCTGGCCTCCGGCTGTTTTCGGCCAAAGGGCGATTATCGTGCCCGATATCATCAACCCTCCCCCAATCCACAGCCACGTCACCAATGGATTAACCAGAATCAGGAAAGATGCCAGTTCCCCATAATTATCCCACCCCACGAGAGCAACGTACAGGTCCTCCTTTAGCGAGCTCAGCACAGCCACCTCGGAGACTTGCTGTTTCATGTTGTGATAATAGTTAAGCTCTGGGGACAGCACAACCCGCTGGTGACCGCTCACACGCAGAGTCGCCCGGGCCAGCTCCTTGTCAGGTAAAGTCTCGAATTGGAGGCCCTCGTAGGTCAAAGTGTAGCCGCCGACGGTGACCGCCTCTCCCCAGTCAAGAGCCACCAGCCGCTCAACCTTGTAAACCGACGAGCCGGTGATCCCGATAGAGATGAGCACGATAGACAGATGCACCAGATAACCACCGTATCGGTGGCGGGCTTTGCCGAACAACCTGACCAAGGCCTGGGTAGGATTTTCCCCGCTTTGTCGTCTGATGGTGAATCCGCGCGCAAACTCGCTCAGGATGGATATGGCGACGAAGGCGCATACACCGAACGAGACCACGGCGAAAACACGGCGTACCCCGCCGATGACTAGGCCAACAGTAACCAGGAGGGCAACACCGGCCGGCCCGACCAATTTACGGCTCAGGATCTCGGGTTGGGTTCGGCCCCAGACCAGCCACGGACATACCCCCATGAGAACAATGACAGTCAGAGCCAGCGGGCTTATTACCCGCTCGTAGAAAGCCTGCTCTAACGCCGCTTGCGTGCCGTGTACGATCTCCATGAGGGCGGGGAACAGCGTGCCCAGCAGCACGGCCAGGGCCACGCCCACCAACAGCAGATTGCTCAACAGCAACCCACTTTCACGGGAAAACAAGTCGCGCAACTCATGCCGGCTGGACAGTTCACGGCGACGGAGAACGGCAAGAATGACCACCAGCAACAGCCAGACGGCAATGAATCCCAGAAAATAATAGCCGATGCGGGAGCGGCCGAAAGCGTGCACCGACTGGATGAACCCGCTACGGGTAACCAGAGTAGCGAACAGACATAACAGAAAAGTGGCGGTGACCAGGGCGACGTTCCACGCCCTGAATACCCCCCGTTGCTCCTCAGCCATCGTCGCATGGAGCCTGGCCGTGCCGGTCAGCCAGGGGATCAACGAGGCATTCTCCACCGGGTCCCAGGACCAATAGCCGCCCCAGCCTAATTCCCGATAGGCCCACCACGCGCCAACGAGAATACCCGCTCCCAACGCGCCCCAGGCAAACAAACCCCACTGACGCGCGCTGCGCAACCAACCACTATCCAGACAGCCGGCGATCAGGTTGGCCACGGACAGAGCAAAGGGCACGGCGAACGCCGCATAGCCAATGAAAATCAGCGGGGGGTGGACGACCATGCCCACATTTTGGAGCAGGGGATTCAGCCCGAAGCCGTCCGAGGGAGTTTCTGGCAACAGGGTAAAGGGGTTAGACTCGAATACCAGAACGGCAGCGAAGAACGCCTGAATGATGGAAAGCACAGCCAGGGCATAGGGATGCAAACCGGTCAGCCCTGCCCTGCGCCGGGCCGCCACCAGCGTGAACCCCGCGACCAGCCACAGCCACAAGAGCAGTGAACCCTCCTGTCCGGCCCACAAGGCCGAGAGAGTGTAAACCAGGGGCAAGGTGATTGAAGTGTGCTCGTACACGTACTTGATTGGGAATTGGCGGGCCAGCAGCGCGTAAGTCAAAATAACTATAGCCAGGGTAATCAATACCCAAGAAGCGATGAGCGCTTTGCCCGCTCCGGCCAGCAACCTGGTGCTGCGCCCTGCTCCCACAATAAAAGCCACGGCTGCACCCAGCGTCGCTATCAGAACCAGCACCAGCGACCAGTGACCAATCTCTGCGACCACCATAGAAAACTCTTTCCTCTACCCGGCGAATCAGCGAATTGGCGAGCTCTCGCTGAACTCGCTGACTTTGCTGCGTTATGTCATTTTCACCACGATGTCGGAGATGATATTGGCCGCTTCGTCGCCCCGGTCGGCGCAATTGCTCAAGTGCCGGTATATCTCCCGCAATTTGAGCATCTGCACAATGTGATGCACGTCCTCTGGTCCGTTGAACAAGTCGGCCAGCGCCTCGCGGTAAACGGCTTCCACCCGGTTCTCCAGCGCCTTAGCTCGCATGGCGTGCTCGTTGGCCACGCCAGGGTGCCCTTTCAGCCTCAGCATTGCCATGTGCAATTCGGCGGCTGCATCCTCCAACAGCGAGACCATACGACGCAAGTAAGGAGTGGGCTGCACCCCCAGGATGCTCATTTCCTCTACGGTGGTGTTGGCATAATCTATGACGTCGTCCACGGCTCGCGATAGGGCGAAGATATCCTCGCGGTCAATCGGGGTGACGAAGGTGCGGTTCAGTTCGTCAATCAGGATACGACGCAGTTCGTCGGCTTCCTTTTCGGCTTTGCGCACTACCCTGGCTTTCTCTTCGGTGGGATCCTTCATGAACTCATCCAGGGCTTCCATGCCCTCCAGAGTCTTGGCTGCCTGGTCAATGATCAGTTGCAGAAATTTATCTTGACGTGGTTTGAAAAAGTCTCGCAGACCCATCGCTCGCTCCTAAACGTGCCCCAGACTGGGAATTAGCCAATACAAGATGGCGGACATCAACGCCGTGGCTGGTATAGTCAATATCCAGGCCATGACAATCTCGCCCGCTACCTGCCAGCGCACCTTAGAAATGCGTTCTGCCGCCCCCACCCCCATGATGGCCGAACTTATTACCTGCGTGGTGCTCACCGGTCCACCCAGCAATGCTGCGCCCAAAATAACAGCGGCAGAGGCTACCTGCGTTGAAAAACCGTGTACTGGTCGGATCTTATAGAACTTGCCGCCCAGAGTGCGGATGATCCGCCATCCGCCCAGCATCGTGCCCAGGGAGATTGCTCCCGCACACACGAGCACGACCCACCAGGGCACGGCAAAAGTGGACAAATACCCTGTCGCTACCAGGCCCATGGTGATGACACCCATTGTCTTCTGCGCGTCGTTAGAACCGTGGCTCAAGGCCAAGGCCAACGAAGTCAGCACCTGAGCTCGCTTGAACAGCCAGTTGATCCGTGGGGAGGCCCCTCTGGCCACAAATAAAACCAGTTTCATAAAAAGATAGCCGGACGACAATCCGAAAAGCGGGGAGAGCAACAGGGCGGCCAACACTTTTAACAGGCCACCAACCAAAATGGCCTCAAAACCGAAACCCAACACGGCGGCGCCAACCAACCCGCCGATGAGCGCGTGCGACGAACTGGAAGGAATGCCCAGCAACCAGGTAACGAGGTTCCACACGATGGCACTACCCAAAGCAGATAAAATCACCGACATGGTCACCGCCTGACCAACGAGGACCTCGTGACCAAGGGTCGTCGCCACTGCCACGCCGAAAAGAAAGGGGCCACAGAATTCCGCCGCCGCGCTGAGCAATAATGCCGAGCGCGGACGCATGGCCCGCGAAGAGATCATGGTAGACACAATGTTAGCAGAGTCGTGAAACCCGTTGAGAAAATCGAAAATCAGGGCCACGACGATTAAGACGGTGATTAATAACGAGGGGGTCAAAACTCACCTCCGCCAACCGAGGTCTCGTCCGATAAAAACGACAAAGCGGACAGCGCTCCAGGCGGTCCGCATAATCGTCCGGCAGGAGATACCTGCCGAACATTGTATCTCATTGATATGGAAATGTCAAGAACATCTGTGGATTGCAAGTTGGAGGGAGGGAAGAGGGGAAGACAGCATGGGTGTAACTGAAGGGCCAAGCTGCGCTATTTCTCTCGCCCCCGCCCTGCCACCAATCGCTGACACAGTTCCACGCCAGTCACTGCATCGGTGGTCCAGTCATCGGCCCCCACATACCGACATACTTCCTCGCTGAGTTGCCCCCCGCCGATGACGATCGGCCCGTGGTATCCCTGAGCGCGCAGCAGGGCCACCGTCTCGTGCATGGCCTGATAAGAACTGGTCAACAGGCCGGAGAGGCCAATCAGGTGAGGGTGTACCTGGGCAGCCTGCTCGGCGAAGGTCGTGGGCGACACATTCACACCCAGGTCATAGACAGCAAAGTTGTGACAACTCAACAGCATGTTGACGATGTTCTTGCCCAGGTCGTGAATATCGCCCGCGACCGTGCCCAGGAGAATGCGTCCCGAAGCCTGACCCGAGACCTGACGCTCCACAACGGGCTGGACCAGTTCCATCACCTGGCGAAAGATCTCACCGCCCATAATCAAACCAGCCAGGAAATATTCATTTCGCTCGTAGCGAAGGCCCACCCGGCGCAACCCCTCCTGGCAGTCTTTAATGATGAGCAATGGGTCTTCCCCACCAGCCAATCGCTTTTCAACGAGGGCCAGGGCAGCCTGCTCCTTGAGATCAGCGATAGCCGTAATCAGTTCCACATTAGTATCTGAATCGGTCATGGGTTGTTTGTCTCCTGATCGTGAATGCCAACCTTGGCGGTAAAACGCAAACGGTCACCAGGACAGATGAACCACCCCCAACTGACCGGTCGGTTGTCAAAGTCATAAAAAATGTGCTCCAGGCGAAAGGCAGCAGCGCCCACTTCTGAGTGAAGCAGGGTAGCCTCATCGTCGGTCAACACGGTAGCATCAATGGCCAGATCGCCCCATTTCAAGGCTGACTCGTTGCCGCCCATAAACAGGCCGCGCAGGGAGGTAACTTCCATCTCGGCCTCGATAATGGGGCGGGTGGGGTCGTATAGCACGTATTCGCGGTGCAAAAGCATGGGGTTCTCACCCTGAAAGATCAGCCGCCGGATGAAAATAGTCCGCTCTCCGACCTCGATGGCCAGCTTGCGGGCAGTGCGTTCGGTGGCGGGGACGATGCGTACCTCCAAAAGCTTTACCTGGGACTGGCTTTCGTCGCGGAAGAGCTGCTGTAGCCTGTCCAGATCAAAAATGGCGGTGCCCAGCTCTAAGGGCTTGACAAAGGTACCTCGTCCCTGTTCGGCCACCACCACCCCCTGGTCAGCCAGGATGTTGATGACGCGGCGCACGGTCATCGGGCTGACGCCATAACGTTCACAGAGCTGGGCCTCGGAGGGGAGGCGGTCGCCAGGGCGAAAGACACCGGTGGCGATCTGCCGTCGCAGGATGCGCACCAATTGGGCGTAAGCCGGTTCGTATGAATCGCGATCAATGGTATCGTTTGCTTCGTCTATCAAGGGTTGTACCTCAAATGACTTCTCTATATCAGTGTATAATATCTCATTGGAATTGTCAAATAAATAAACGTGCAGATTTGACAACTTCCATATATAATTGTATAATATACTTACTATGACGCATATTAAACTATCGGATCCAAGAAACGCAGCGCGCACAAAAGTGATCGCCTGTGCGACTGTTATCGAAGAGATGCGACCCCACCTGCCGCCCGGCATGGAAGTTCAGGTACTGGACTTTGGCCTGCATATCAATCCCCAGGAACTCAAGCGCATTCTCCAGGAAGCCATTGATGCCACCGCCCCCCAGATAGACACAATCCTCCTGGGCTATGGTCTCTGTTCCATGGCCGTGGTCGGATTGCAGGCCACGCATTGCACCCTGGTCGTGCCCAAAGTAGACGATTGCATCGCCATTTTTTTAGGGTCAAGGACAGCTTACCGTCAGCAAGCCCACCGCGAGCCAGGGACCTACTATCTGACCAAGGGTTGGATCGAGGTAGGCGACAGCCCCTTTGCCGAGTACGATCGCCTAGTGGAACAGTACGGCGAAGAAAAGGCCAGATGGCTGATGAACCAGATGCTCAAGAACTACACCCGGCTGGCGTTGATCAACACTGGCCAGTACGAATTGGAGCGCTACCGGGAATACAGCCGGTGTACAGCGGCGCGTTTTGGGCTGCGCTATGAAGAGATACCCGGCTCCAATGCTCTGATCAGAAAGATGCTTTACGGCCCGTGGGATGGCGATTTTGTTGTCGTTCGCCCCGGTGAAAAGATAACCTACCAGGATTTCATCACCAATCCGTAAGACGATGTTGCAAAAAATTTATGGAGAAAGGAGCCGTGTATGCAAATTATTGGCGAAAAAATCAATGGCACGCGTAAGCGGGTGGCCCAGGCCATTATGGAGCGTGACTCGGCTTTTATACAAGACCTGGCCATCAGACAAGCCGAGGCGGGTGCTGCCTGGTTGGACGTCAACGCCGGCACGCACCCTAACCGCGAACCGGACGATTTGATCTGGCTGGTGGAAACCATCCAGCCGGTGGTGAAAGTGCCACTATGTCTGGATAGCGCCAACCCCCAGGCCCTGGCGGCCGCCATCCAGGTGGTCCAGCAGACACCTATGATCAACTCCATCAGCGGCGAGCCGTCACGGCTGGAGGGCATCCTGCCGCTGGTAGCCAAGCACAGTTGCCCGGTTATCGCTCTGGCCATGGACGAACGGGGTATCCCCGAAACCTGCGAGCAGCGCATGGCGGTTGTGCATAAGGTCATGGAGGCCACCCGTGCCGCCGGCGTGCCCGACGAGAAGGTATATGTCGATCCCCTGGCCATGACCTTGGCCACCAACACCCAAGCTGCTCTGATCACCCTGGATACGATCCACGCTATCCGCCGCGAATTCCCCAATGTGCACCTGACCATAGGATTGAGCAACATTTCCTTCGGATTGCCGGCCCGGTCGTACATCAATCGAGTTTTCCTGACGCTGGCGTTGCAAGCCGGGTTGGACAGCGCGATTATTGACCCACTGGACCGCGAGATGAAGGCCGTGCTGATAGCAGCCGAGCTGGTGCTGGGGCGCGACCGTCACTGTCTCAATTATACCCGCGCCTACCGCGCCGGGGTCTTTGGCAAGTGACGAACTTCTACGGACCATCACGGGGCGGTGTGGCCCCGAATAATTCTTTTTGATAAGGAAAGGAGGATATTATGTCAAAGGAACTGGTCAATGCCATCGCTGACATGAGGGAGGAAGATGCTCTCAGAATAGTCAGAGAGATGGTGGAAAGCGATTCAGATCCCATGACAATCCTGGACGCGGCCCGGGAGGCCATGGCCGTCGTCGGTCAGCGTTACGAGGAGGGCACTTATTTCCTGCCCGAATTGATGCTGGCCGGTGAGATGCTGGGCCAGATCACGGAAATCGTCAAGCCAGCGTTGGCCAAGGCACCGGAGGTCACCCGCTACGGCAAAGTGGTCATCGGCACCGTCCAGGGGGACATTCACGACATTGGCAAGAACATCGTCACCTTTATGCTTGACGTCAACGGCTTCGCTGTCCTGGACCTGGGTGTGGATGTGCCCCCGCAGAAGTTTGTGGAGGCCATCCGCGACTTTCAGCCCCAGGTCGTCGGCCTGAGCGGTTTCCTGACCCTGGCTTTTGACACTATGAAGGAGACCGTTGATGCCATCAAAGAGGCGGGCCTGCGGGATGGGGTCAAGATCATGATTGGCGGTGGTCAAGTCAACGAGGAGATAAAGGCATATACCGGCGCTGATGCCTACGGGCGAGATGCCATGGCCGGAGTATCCCTGGCCAAGCAATGGGTCGGCGCTAAGTAAGAATTCTCAGCAGAGAAATGGAGGTAACAAAAATGGGAAAACAGTTATCCCCAGATGAAAAGCTGGAGGCGCTGTGGCAAGGGAAACTTTCGCCAAAGGATCCTCAGGGGAATGCCCTTCAGTTCCAGAGTCCGGAGGCCGAGAAGGCGTATAAGGAGAGAATCATCAGGTTCAAAGATGCTATCGAGATGAAGAAGCTTCCGGACAGGGTGCCGGTCACCGTGTTCCCCAGCATGTTCCCCTGGACCTCTGCCGGGATGACCGTTGAAGAGGCCATGTATGACTACGGCAAATGTGCCGAAGTCTTTCAGAATTTCGTGCTCGAGTTTGAACCGGATGTACATTGGGGTGCATACGCCCCCGGTCCGGGGAAGTTTTTCGAGATCCTGGACTATAAGCTCTACTCCTGGCCAGGCCACGGGGTCGCGCCTGAACACTGCTACCAGTGCAATGAGGGCGAATACATGAAGCCAGAGGAGTATGACGCGCTGATTCAGGACCCATCGGGTTACTTCATCAACGTCTACCTGCCGCGTGTCTTCGGGGCATTGGGGGGCTTTCAGATGCTCCCGTTTTTCCCCGGCATCCTCGAGATGTACGGTGTTGCCCTCAACTTCATTCCCTTCGGGTTGCCACCCGTTCAGAATACCTTTCAGGCTCTTTTCAAAGCCGGTGCTGAGGCGTTGCAATGGATAGGAGCCATAGGTGGGGCCGATGGTGCGTTAGCCACGTTCGGCTTCCCGAACATATTGGGTGGATTCACCAAGGCCCCGTTCGACGTCATCGGCGATACTCTCCGCGGCACCAAAGGGATTATGCTGGACATTTACCGGCGGCCCGACAAACTCCTCAAGGCCATGGAGGTCCTGACGCCGCTCATGATTAAGATGGGGATAGGCTCAGCGCAAGCGACTGGCAATCCGCTCATCTTCATTCCGCTCCATAAGGGTGCTGATGGTTTCCTCTCCGATGAGCAGTTCAAGAAATTCTTCTGGCCGACCCTTAAAGAGGTCATCCTGGGCCTGATTGAGGGCGGGTGCGTACCGCTTCCTGCGCTTGAGGGCTTCTGGAATACGCGACTGGAGATTGTCCAGGACATCCCCCAGGGCAAGACCCTGTGGATGGTTGACCAGTCGGATATGGTGCAGGTCAAGAAAACCTTGGGCCGGAACGCCTGTCTCCTCGGCAACGTGCCTTCTTCCATGTTGAGCCTGGGTACACCACAGGAGGTGAGAGACTACGTCAAGAATCTCATCGAGACGGTGGGCAAGGACGGGGGCCTCATCGTGTGCAATGGGGCGTTCTTCGACCATGCCAAGCCGGAGAATGTCAAGGCGATGGTTGATTCCACCAAAGAATATGGGGTATATAAATAGCGCCTGAACAGCCATACCGTTTTCCACAGGGCAATATCTTGACCGACAAACAAAAGGCTTGGGCGGTGATGATGGTCACTTTTCTGGCCGGTATCATCACCGCCATTAATTCTTTCAAAGTTCCGCCCCTCATACGGGTGCTGATGAATGAGTTGCACGTGAGCATGGTGGCCGGCGGCTGGCTGATGTCCGTGTCGTCGGCCACCAGCCTCATGCTTGCCATTCCCGCCGCTTTTCTATTGGTCCGGCTGGGGCCCAAGATCACCGGACTCATCGCTCTGAGCTGTACTATCATCGGGTCGGCTATCGGGGCCATGGCCCCGAACGCGGCGGTGATGTTGCTCGGTCGCGTCATCGAAGGAATCAGCCTGGGGCTACTCTCCGTCACAGCGCCGACGGTGATCAGTATGTGGTTCAGACCTAAAGAACTGGGCCTGCCCATGGGCCTCTGGACAGCCTGGGTTCCTATCGGCAATGTGATCATGTTCAACATCGCCCATCCTCTGCTGGCTTCCTTTGGCTGGCGGGCGATTTGGTGGTTTGGCGCGCTCTTAGCCTTTCTGGCCTTTGTCCTCTTTGGCCTGGTGGTGACTGTACCCCAGACAGCAACCCGGCGGGAACGGAAGCCGGCAAGCTCAGTCGGCATGAGGCTGTTCAACCCGCCGAGTTGGTGTCTGGCTTTAGCTTTTGCTACTTTCAGTTTCAGCCTGATCGGGTACAACTCGTGGGCTCCTACCTTTCTGAGCGACGCCCTGCACATCGAAGCGGCCACGGCCAGCTTTTACGCCAGCCTGATGTTCCTGGCTGCTATTCCGGCAAACGTCATCGCCGGCTGGGTTCTCGGGCACCTCAAAAACCGCTATGCCTTGCTCCCGGCTTCCTTTTTGCTCATGAGCTTTCTTATCTTTTGGGGTTTCCGCCTGGCAAATGTGAACATGGTAGCGCCTTATATGATCGCCCTGGGGTTTATTTCCAACTTCATTCCCACGGCGGCGCTGGCCTTCGCCCCGGAGACCATGCCTGGCCCTGAATTGGCCGGTCTGGCTGTGGCTATCTTGACCGTAGGTGCGAATACCGGTTCGCTCACAGGGCCGCCGGTCCTGGGGGCTATCTTCAGCCAAAACCATTGGTCAGCAGGTAGCACCAGCTTGACGATTGTGGCCGGTATTGGTACAATTGTCTCGTGGCTGGTAGCGAAGAGGTTAGGAGCAGTGCATGACAGTACACGTTGATTTTGAGCCGGTAGGACGCCGGGGCCAGTGTCCGACCGGCAGTACCCTGCTGAACTGCGCCCGCGAATTGGGCGTGGACCTGGTTAATCTGTGCGGCGGAGGCGGAACCTGCGGCCGCTGTGTTGTCCAGATCATGGAGGGCGAGGTCTCGACACCCACATCGAGCGAGGGCAAATTCCTCAGCTCTGAACAATTGGCAGCGGGGTATCGCCTGGCCTGCCAGACTGTCCCTTTGGGCAATTGCAAGGTGCGCGTGCCCCCAGAATCGCTGACCACGCCACAGAGGACCCAGGTGGAAGGGGAAGAACTCCCTGTGGCGGTGGAACCACCGGTGCAAACCTATCTGGTCACCCTTGATCCTCCCTCCCTGGATGACTTGCGGGCTGATGCCGGGCGGCTGCTAGAGGCACTGGCCCAACAATATGGGGTCATGGTTTCTATTCTGGATCTCGCCGTCTTACGCGAGCTCCCCCTGCGTCTGCGGGGCGAAGGCTGGCAGGTGCGTGTGGCAGTACGAGATGAAGAGGTCGTGGCCCTGTTGCCATCGGCGGTCCGCCCCCTGGGATTGGCCGTGGACCTGGGCACGACCAAGATCGCCGCTTATCTGGTAGACCTGGAAACAGGACGGACGCTGGCCGTCAAAGGCGTTATGAACCCGCAGATCGCCTACGGCGAGGACGTCATCGCCCGCCTGGCCTTTGCCGGGGAATCACCGGCCCAGGCTGCACGCTTACAAGAGCTGGTCGTCGAAACCCTGAACCAGACTGCCATCGAGATGTGCGCCGAAGCTAGGGTCGCGCCTGCTCACATCGTCGAAGCAGTCGTGGTCGGCAATACGGCCATGCACCACCTTTTCGTGGGCCTGCCGGTGGATCAGTTGGCCAAAGCGCCCTATGTGCCGGCCGTCGCCTCGGCTCTGGACGTTAAGGCCCGGGATCTGGGGCTCCATTTCGCGCCGGGGGCGACTGTGCACTTGTTGCCCAATATCGCCGGGTATGTTGGCGCGGATCATGTGGCTATGCTGCTGGCCACCGGCGTGACCCAGGCCGAGGGCCTGGTACTGGCCATTGACATCGGCACCAATACCGAGGTATGCCTGGTGAACCACGGCACGCTGACCAGCCTTTCCTGTGCTTCAGGTCCAGCCTTTGAGGGGGCGCACATCAAACATGGGATGCGGGCAGCTAACGGGGCTATCGAACGCCTGCGCCTGGTGGATGATCGGGTCGAATATCAGACCATTGGAGGCGCGCCACCGGTGGGCCTGTGCGGCTCAGGCATTCTGGACACTCTGGCCCAGCTTTACCAGGCTGGTATCGTGGATAGCCGGGGACGGATGGGCGAACACCCTCGCGTACGCGATGTTCAGGGGGTTCGCGAGTTCGTGCTCGTCGCCGAGGATGAATGGGGTGATGGCCGTCCGGCCATCACCTTCACGCAGAAGGACGTGCGCGAGTTACAATTGGCCAAAGGGGCGATGCGCACCGGCATCAATGTGCTTTTGGAAGTAAACGGCGTGACCTCAGACGAGATCAACCAGGTGATAATCGCCGGAGCCTTTGGCACTTACATTGACGTGGCCAGCGCGGTGGCGATTGGCATGTTACCACGACTGCCTCTGGATCGTTTTCGGCAGGTGGGAAATGCTGCCGGGATGGGAGCCAAGCTGGCGCTCATCTCTAAGACTAAACGGAGAGAGGCCCAGGCTATCGCCAGTCGCGTCAGGTACATCGAGCTGGCCACTGCTCCCCAGTTCGCCACCACCTTTGCTCAGGCCATGTACTTGGGGTAAATGTAGGACAAGCTCAAGCTTCTCCTGCAGATTCGATCTCCACCAATACCTGGTGTTGTTCCACGTCATCGCCGACCCGCACGTGCACGGCGCGCACGGTGCCCCCCTGTGGCGCTTTCAGCTCGTTCGCCATTTTCATCGCTTCCAGGATAGCGACTACATCCCCCTGCTTCACCACATCGCCTTCGCGCACGCGCAGCTCTACAATCTTACCGGGCAAGATGGCTGTGACCGCTCCCTCCGCCGCAGGAAGTGGCGCTTCGGTTTTTTGAGCAACCCCTGCCGTGGTCCGACGGCGCTTCCATTCCAGGCGATGGGGCACGCCATCTACGATGACAATGCCCCCATCAATTTCCACGGAGTACTTCTTGTGAGTCAGATGTACTCCATCATCAGCCACTTGCACGGCGAAGGGTTTCCCATCCACGGTCACCAGCTCGCCGCGGATCATCACCTCGTAAGGGATGCCATCTATGGTCAGGGTTGCCTCGGTCACCATCGTATCCACCCTCCCCACCGGCCCACCGGTCGGCCTTGCAGCTTCCACGGCGAGAACGCAGCCCATGCTGGTGCATCTGACTGTTTAGCAACCCAACCTTCCTGGCGGGCCAGCACCGCAGCGATAGCCGCTACCGCCTCGTCCTCCAGGCGCACCCCGCGGGCGCGGCGTTCCAGGAAGTCCCGCCCAACCTGGGGGAACAAGGCGTAGGAAAGCACGTCCTCCTCGGATTGGGCCAGCTCGCCAATCTCTTGTTTTGCCTTCTCGTATCCCGGTTCCAGCAGGTCTGCCGGGCGGCAGGTGATGGGTTCCTCGTCGCCAATGGCTTTGCGCCGCAGGTCCTCATTCACCGGTCCAGGGGGGCGGCCGTACAATCCCTTGAGATAGGCTTTTACTTCCTCGATAATGGCCTTGTACCGTTCGCCGAGCAGGACGTTCAGCGTGGCCTGAGTGCCCACGATCTGGCTGGAGGGGGTGACCAAAGGTGGATAACCCAGGTCGGCCCGCACACGGGGTACTTCGGACAGCACCTCCTGGTAGCGGTCCAGGGCATTCTGTTCTCGCAATTGGGTCATCAGGTTGGAAATCATCCCACCGGGGATCTGATAGCGCAGCACGCTGACATCCACACCCTTGTCCCGCCCCTCAAAGTGAGCATAACGTTGGCGCACGGTGGCAAAGTAGGCGGCGATCTCCATCAGCAGGTCCAGGTCTAACCCAGTATCGCGCTGGGTCCCCTCAAAAACACCCACCAAGGTCTCGATGGGCGGTTGAGAAGTGCCCAAAGCCATAGATGAGATAGCCGCATCCACCACGTCAGCCCCGGCTTCGGCGGCATTGATGCAGGCAGCAGTGGCCATTCCACTGGTGAAGTGGGTATGGAATTGCACCGGGATCTTGACGGCGTACTTTATTCGAGCTACAAGTTCAAAGGCCACCTGGGGGGTGATCAGGCCGGCCATGTCTTTGATGCAAATGGAATCCGCGCCCAATTCTTCCAATTCGGTCGCCAGGCGGACAAAAGTACGCAAGTGATGTATGGGGCTGGTGGTGTAGCAGATAGCAGCCTGGACGTGCCCGCCCTCTCGCTTGGCTACTTTCATGGCCCATAGCATATTGCGCACATCGTTCAAGGCGTCGAAGATGCGGAAGATGTCAATCCCGTTTTCGCGGGCTTTGACAATGAACCGCTCCACGATGTCATCGGGATAATGGCGGTAGCCAACCAGGTTCTGACCACGCAAAAGCATCTGGAAGGGGGTGTTGGGCATGGCCGCCTTGAGCTGACGCAGGCGTTCCCAGGGGTCCTCATTCAGGAAACGCATACAGGCGTCGAAAGTGGCTCCTCCCCACACCTCGACGGAGTGGAAGCCCACCCGGTCAATTTTGGGGGCGATGGGCAACATGTCGTCGGTGCGCAGGCGCGTGGCCAGCAACGATTGATGCGCATCGCGCAGGGTGGTATCGGTGATACGTAAGGGAGTGAGTTTTTCGGACATTGTATCCTCCCAAATAGGGCAACTGTGCAACAGTTGCCCTACTTCCCTACATACTGAAAAATCTTGATCCGCTCCGAGGCGTAAACCAGTTGGTAGTCTGGCGAGACCTGCATAGATTGTATGAATGAGTTCCCCAGGATCACATTTGGGTCATCGGTCCCCGCCTCTCCCACCAGGCTTTGGGAGACGTACACGTAGTCGAAATCCCGTTGCCTGCTTTCCGCCCAATTTTCCAGACATTCGACGTCCAAAAACAGGCACCGCCTTGGCTAATTCGGCCTCCAGGCGGGCCATGTCTGCCCTCAAGTGAGCTATCTCACGCGCCAACAATTTATCCAGGGCCAAATCCCATACTTTGGTTTCAGGTCCGTTACCCATCAATGAGAAGTATTCTTCTAACCGCTTGATCTTGCTTAATGTTGCTGACATCTACTCTCCCTCCGGCCTTCAGGTGACAGTCACCTGACTCATAGCGGGATGTTCCCGTGCTTTTTCGGTGGCAGGCTGTCGCGCTTGTTCTCCAGCATACGCAGGGACTGGATCAAGCGCGGGCGGGTTTCGTGCGGGGCAATGACCGCGTCCAGGTAGCCCCGCGCCGCCGCGACGTAAGGATTGGCAAATTTGTCACGGTATTCCTGAATCAATTCCGCCCGCCGCGCCTCTTTATCTTCCGCCGCCTCCAGATCGCGGCTGAACACCACGTTTACGGCCCCCTCCGGCCCCATCACCGCGATCTCGGCGCTGGGCCAGGCCAGGTTGATGTCACCGCGCAGGTGTTTGGAGCTCATCACGATGTAGGCCCCGCCGTAGGCCTTGCGGGTGATGACTGCCACCTTGGGCACGGTGGCCTCGGCGTAGGCGTAGAGCATTTTGGCCCCGTGGCGGATGATGCCCCCATGCTCCTGGGCCACTCCGGGCATGTAGCCAGGGGTATCACAGAAGGTAACCAGGGGGATGTTGAAGCAGTCGCAAAAGCGGATGAAACGCGCCCCCTTGTCGGAAGCGTCAATATCAATCACTCCGGCCAGGACCATGGGTTGCTGGGCGACGATGCCCACCGGGTAGCCGTCCAATCGGGCGAAGCCGACGATGAGGTTCTGGGCGAAGTGCTCGTGCACCTCCATAAACTCCCCATCGTCCACCACGCGGGCGATGATCTCTTTCATGTCGTAGGGCTTGCCGGGATCATCGGGCACGATGGTATCCAATGCTTCATCCATGCGCTGCGGATTGTCGGTGGGTACGACACGGGGCGGGTCCTCGACATTGTTCTGCGGCAGGAAGCTGAGCAGCCGTCGCACCTGGGCCAGACAGGTCTCCTCGTCTGGGGCGGCGAAGTGGGCCACCCCGCTTTTCACGTTGTGAGCCATGGCCCCACCCAGCTCCTCCTGGGTCACCTCCTCGCGGGTGACGGCTTTGATCACCGCCGGGCCGGTGATGAACATGTGACTGGTGCCCTCCACCATAAAGACAAAATCGGTGATGGCCGGAGAATAGACCGCGCCGCCAGCGCAAGGCCCCATGATGACCGAAATCTGGGGGATGACGCCCGAGGCCAGGGTATTGCGGGTGAAAATTTCGCCGTAGGCCCACAGGGAATCCACTCCCTCTTGAATGCGTGCCCCACCGGAGTCGTTGATGCCGATCAGCGGTGCGCCGTTTTTCATGGCCAGGTCCATCACTTTGCAGATTTTCGCCCCGTGGGCCTGTCCCAGGCTGCCGCCCATCACCGTGAAATCCTGAGCGAAGACGTACACCAGCCGGCCATCTATTGTACCCCAACCGGTGACCACACCATCGCCCAGGTAATGTTGTTCCTCCATCCCGAAACCGGTAGCCCGGTGGATAACGAACTCATCTATTTCGTAGAAGCTGCCCGGATCAAGGAGCAGCCCCAATCGCTCACGGGCGGTGAGTTTGCCTTTCTCATGCTGGGCGTCAATGCGCCGCTGCCCACCGCCCTGGTGAGCCTGTTCCCGCATTGCTTTCAGCCGCTCCAACCTCGAGTCACCTGCCATCAGCTTAACCTCTCCTTCTTGTTACTCGTTACCTGAATTGCCGCCGTACGCTTCTCCGGTTCAAGAACCAGAGGGCAAAAGCGTTGACCACGACGGCCACCAAAACTATCACCGCATCGCGACGACGCCAGAATTCGGAGCGCACAAAAAAGAACTGATTGATCAGCCCGCAAAGATAATACAACGGGATGCAGACCAGTGCCAATCTACGCCCCCATTCCCGCCGCCACCACAGGCCTGCGCCGGCCGCCATCAGCCCCACTCCCCACAACACGCTCCAGGCAATCACCAGCGGGCTGATCGCCGCCCCCAATTCGGCTAGCACATCCCACTGACGCCAGAGCACCCAGGCCCGGGCCAGGCTATATCCGCCCAGAGCGAAGACCCACAAGGAGAACCAGGTGAGTCCGGTGGAGCGCTTCACATCCGCCGCCGTTCGGCCATGACCGCGTACAATAATATAAACACCATTGTCACGGCCACGGTGTGCCATTGCATCCAATTGAGAGGCACTTGCCAGGGGATACTGGGATGGTAGTCCAGACCATAGTCTACCCAGTCGTTGAGCAAAAACCACCCACCGACCCCGAGCACAGTGGGCCAGTCCATGCGCAGGAATGAGAGCAGAAACAGCCCTTCCAAAATCATCCCTGTGTGGGTCACGGTCATGGCCATGCTCATAAAGTTGAAATCCGCTGTGCGCGACCAATACACCACCCAGTAGAACACCGTCCAGATGCCGTACTTGATCAGCCCTACAGCGACCAGGGCGTTGATCCAGGGGCGGCTGCGTCCCAGCAGAATCAGCGCCAGCGGGGCCACGAACAGCAGGGCATACAACGGGCAATCGGGGACAAAGACCCACATGTACCAGGGGGTCTGCAACAGGGTCTGTCCGTACCAGAAGATGAATCCCCATATCGAGCCGATGAGGTTGCAGAGGATGATGAAAATCGCCATCGGCCTGTAAAGCACCAGGTCGCGCATCCACCAATAGGCCCACAGAGCCCCTGCCCGCCGCTTTTCGCTCACTGCTTCCATGCTTTCCCTACTCCAGGTCCTCTTTTTCAGCCCCCCTGATCAGGCGGATAGGCACTCCGCCGACCATGGTTCCAGGCGGTACGTCTTTGTTCACCAGGCTCATCGCGCTCACCGTGGCCCCGTCGCCGATGACCACGCCGGGCAAGATAGTGCAGTTAGCCCCGATGACCACGTTCTTCCCGACAACCACCGGCCCACGCCGCCACTCGTCCCGCAGAAACTCGTGGCCCAGGAAAACGGTGTTGTAGCCGACGACAGTGTTATCGCCGATGGTGATCTCCTCCGGGAAGAAGATGTCCATCATCGCACACAGCCCAAAGGAGACATCGCGCCCGATCTTGGCCCCGCACCAGCGGTAAAACACATTCTTCAGCGTCACCGAGGGCAGAAAACGGGCCGTGTAAATCAGCAGAAAATTGCGAATCACCTTGAGGGGATTCGCCATCTTGGTCCAGTATTGCAATGAGTTCTTGGGTCCGGCCGAGGGATAAACCGTCAGCCGATCCTTGTTTCGCGGTGCCAGTTCCATTTGACCTCACAATTCAGAGCTGGGTGGGCTGCCGCTGTTATTGCAGTAGTGGCGCTCCACCGGGTACTTCAGTAGGTCACGCTTGCAGCGTGACGGGTCTGGCTAGAACGATCGGAAAATTTGACCCAGAGTCGGTAGTTATCAAGCGGTTTAACTTCTGTTGGTACAGGCATACACCATCCTCCAGAAAATTGCGAAATGTGTGGCCCAGCAAACTATATCCTACAATCGCCGTCCTACCGCAACACCTGGTTGGCGATGACCAGCCGCTGTATCTCGCTGGTGCCCTCG
>JANLFX010000139.1 GCA_024653325.1 Anaerolineae bacterium | reverse complement strand
GGTGAGGGAGGGGTTAGGAGAGGTCAAAAAGCCCGAATTTAACATTGTCGAGGCACTATCCGGGCCAATGTGGAACGTATGGTGGACCTGGTCAACGATTTGATCAGCGTCTCGGAGTTGGGCGGGGCTATTGAATTGCCTCGAGGGTTGGTGGATGTGTCCCGAATCGTCAGCGAGGCCGTCGAAGCCTGTTCGGTAGAGGCTGGCGGAGCAGGGGGGTTGGCTATCCCACGGTGGAATAGGTGCGACGCACTTTAAAAGTGCGTCGCACCTTGCGCACCTTATTTAACCAGCAACCAGGCGAGCACAATGCCGATGATGGCTCCCACCACCACCTGGATCGGAGTGTGACCGATGAGTTCCCACAGCCGTTCCTCACTGAGGGGTTGGCCTCTGAACAGTTCATCGAGGATGCGGTTGAGAATGCTGGCCTGCCGGCTGGCTGCCCGTCGCACGCCAGCAGCGTCGTACATGACCACGCTGGCGAACACCACACAGATAGCAAAGTCGCTGGAGCCCATGCCTTCACGCAGACCTATCGCCGTGGCCAGGGCACTGACGAAGGCCGAATGGGAACTGGGCATGCCGCCCGCGCTGGTGAGCAGGCGCAGATCCAGCTTTCTTTGTGTCGTGAGATGATAAAATACCTTGAGAGCCTGAGCGACAGCCCAACAAATCAGGGGCACTGTAAGGGATGTGTTTCTCAGCAGTTCACTTACCTGATTACTCATCGTTATTCTTTCTCCTCATACTCCCCGGTAAAAACTATCTGACGATACTCACCCTCCTCTGTGCTCACCAATTGATTGACCCGTAACTCGGCCCGGTCCAAAGCGGCACTGCAATGCCGGGCCAATGCCTGACCCCTCTCAAACAAAGCGATGGACTCCTCCAGAGTCAGATCGCCTGTCTCCAGTCGGTGTACGGTCTCTTCTAATTGCTTGAAAGCCTCTTCAAAAGACAGTTCTTCTATTTGCATCTGCTCCATTTGCCACCTACCTTTGCCTGTTTACTCGACGACGGCCGGGAACTCTCCGTCGCTGACCCGCACGTCGAGCTGTGTGCCACTTCGCGCCTGGATCACACTACGCACTACCCGGCCGCTTTCTCGTTGACGGACAATGGCGTATCCCCTGGACAGTATGGCGTAAGGATTCATGCTTTGCAGTTGAAGGATGCGGGCCCGCAGTCGTTCACGATGCAGACTTAAGTGATGGGTCATGTGCGTGATTGAGGCCCGCGTCAGCTCGTCCACGCGCTGACGTAAGGTGTAGATTTGTGACTGAGGGGATAAACGGCGCAATGTTCGGGTGTGGGCCTCTAGAGCACGCCGTTCGTGGGCAATTCTATTCTGCATCAGGTGTCTCAGACGGTGTGCTTGTGCGAACAGGACGCTGCGCAACTCGCCCTGATCGGGAACGGCGACCTCGGCCGCAGCCGAAGGGGTGGGGGCGCGCACATCGGCGGCGAAATCGGCAATGGTAAAATCGGTCTCGTGCCCCACTCCGGAGATAACCGGCACCCGCGAGGCCACAATGGCCCGCGCCACCCGCTCGTCATTGAAGGGCCACAGCTCCTCCAGCGAACCACCACCCCGGGCCACAATGATTACGTCCACCTCCGGCTGACACTGCAGGGCACGTAGCGCGGCGACGATCTGTAAAGGAGCCTCCTCGCCCTGGACCAGGGTAGGGGACAGGAGCACACGGGTTAGTGGAAAACGACGGCCCAAAACATGTAGTATATCCCTCAACGCCGCGCCAGTAGGCGAGGTCACCACCCCCACGCAGCGAGGAAAGGGCGGCAGCGGGCGTTTGCGTTCTGGGGCAAAGAGGCCTTCCTCGGCCAATCGGGCCTTCAACGTTTCGAACTCCAGGTAGAGCAGTCCTACGCCAGACGGCTGCAGGGCATCCACATAAAATTGATAGCGCCCCTGCACCTCGTAGACCGTGATCCGTCCATGGGCGATCACCGTGTCGCCATCGTGGGGCAGGCTGGGTTGGCGCGCAACCACGGAACGCCACAATACGCACTGAATGCTGGCGGCGGCGTCCTTCAATGTGAAATAAATGTGTCCCGCCGCCGAGCGGGAAAAATTGGAGACTTCTCCTTCCAGCCACACGTCCTGGAGTTGGAAGTCCGTATCGAACAATTCCTTGATGTAGCGCGTGATCTGGCTAACCGTGTAAGGGTTCTGAGCAGAAGGACCGAACAGGCTCAGTTGTTCGGCAGAAGGATTCATCTAACCGTGCTCCTAACCCGGCCAAGCCGGAATCAAAGTTGTGCTGGTAGCTGGTGGTTGATAGCCAGACCAGGTACCAGCAAAAAACTATTGCCAGCCAAAGCGGTCGGTCAATGTTTGTTTGACCTCGTTCATTCCTTCTTCGAGATAGGGATAAGTCAACCACACCCCAGTTATACCAAACACCCCCCCGGTTAGCACCCGCGAAAGGGGCGTGCTTTCCCATAGACCTAATAACTGGCCAGTACCATCAACCGCCAGCGGCAGGATGGAGACAAAAAACCAATGCCAGGGTAAGGGCTTTAACCGGCGGCGTAACAGGGCGAAGCATAGCCCGGTCAGGAAAATGGCGGTGTAGATGGCTGTATCGCGCTGACAGTAGGCCATCTTATAGCCCAAGAGCGGAGTGCCGTAAAAATTCCGGCCTTGCCACAGGATCAAACTACCCTCAGGACCAAGAGCATCTTGCAAAGCCTGGAAGGTATAAGCAGGATGCGCTCCGAAAAGGAAAAACGACCGCCAGGGTAGTTGATGGCAGGCCGGAATGTAAAGAGTATAAATGACTTTGCCCCAGGAGGTCAATCCCCAGGCCATGAAAGCCGGGGCCAGGAACGGCAGCCCGGCGTATATCCCTGTGACCAGATTAAAGACCAGCAGCCAGTGCTTGGCCAGTTGAAAGATCATCTTATCCAAGAAAATCACCAGAGCGCGAGTACGCGCAGTGACCGGACGGGGAGTGGCAGCAAGATGAGACTTGATTTCAGGTCGGCTATCCATGTATGTACTATTCTCCTCCGTAAAACAGATCAGTCAGATATGTGTCAATGTCGTCCTCGGTGAGGGGCCCTAAATGAATGGCAGTCACTACCCCCTGCCGGTTAATGAAAAAAGTGGTGGGGATGACCCCGCCAGTATAGGTCATGGTCACTGAAGCATCGCTATCAAGTAGAATGGGGAAGGTCAGGCCCTGCTCTTGGGCAAACAGGATCACCTTTTCAGCATCCTCCTGCACGTTCACAGTCAGCACGACTAATCCCCGATCCGAATAACGCTGGTAAGTGCTTTGCAGAGCGTGCATTTCTTCCACACAATAAGGACACCAGGTCGTCCAAAAGTTGATGAGCACCGGCCAACCATGGAACTGATTGAGGGTGAATGGGTTGCCTTGCACATCGGGCAGTGAAAAGTCTGGCGCTGTGTATCCCTCTTTGGGAGCGACAGGCGGTGGTGTTGGTGTGGGGTTGGCGGACGGCTGGGTAGCGGTAGGTGAGACAGCAGATCGAATTGCCGGTCTTGTGGGAGTGAAAATGGACGACGGGCTCGCCGCCGTGCCCGGATTCGCATTATCGGTCGGGGCTACATCGGTCAGCGGGATGCCCCCCCGGCATCCGCTGCCGCTCACTACGAACAAACAAATCACTAATAAAACTATCCCTCTGCGGGATAGCCATCCCTTTCGGGCTTCGTTCATTAAGACAACAACCTCCTCTGCTTTCTTTACTCCAGTTCTTCCGTCTCTTTACTCTCCTGTGCCCTTCTCAGACGATCAACCTCTCTTTCCAGACGCTTTTGGCGCACGGCGATGCCCAGGATGAAGACAAAGGAAATGAGCCAGAAAACGAGATACGCTGCGAACAAATAGCCCAGGTTATCCATGACCACACTCCCTAACCTGGCGGAGCTGGCTTTGACACCGTTTGGTCATTTGGCCATTGGCGGCGTCGCCGCCTCCTCGTACTTAGACGGGCACTGCAAAAGCAGTCTGCTGGCCCGAAAGATGCCATCCGTTTCATACTTGCCCTCGACCACGGCTTGTGCGCCGTCGCGAAACATATCAGGCTTGAGGCCATGGTAGATTACAGGCAGTTGGCCGCTGGCATCCTTTATCTCGAATTTAAGCACCAGATCGCGGGAATTCCAGTCAATACTCTCCCCAATAATAGTCCCACTAACCCGCCAGACGCGGTTCGATGGCCCCTCGGCTTGTAGTTCGGCCACGGTCAGATAATATGCAGATGAACCGGTGAGGCTGGTGAAGATCAGCCAGCCGACGACCAGGGCAACGGCTAATCCGCCGATGACAAGTTTGTACGACTTACGCCGTGGCAATGTTTTGTCCGGCTCGCTGCTGATAATTTCGTTCATTCCACTCACGCCCTGTTCAAATTCCCCGGATTGAGGTCAGACTATAGCACAGAAGCCATCGCTTGTCAATTATAAACGAGGGCCACCGGAGCAAACAGCCCCGGTAACCCTCGTTAATTTAGACCTGCCCGGACTGGTGGCCAGACCGTCATTCTGGTATCACGGTAATCTGGTCCGGCGAAAGGACAACCCAGACTTTTTCGTCGTGGTTCAGCACCATATTCGTGCTGGTGTGGGCTCTCAGTACCCAGTCGCCGACACGCACGCGATAATCAATGGTATCACCCAGGTAAGCCATGCGTAACACCACCCCCTCGAACACGTTGACCTCTCCGGCTCGAGACAGCCCCTGGCTGCCGGGCAATAATTCGATGTGTTCCGGCCGAACAGCCAGCGTGACCTTTTGCTGTGAATGGAGGCCAGTGGAGCGCGCCTGGACCTCTAATCCATCGCTGGTTTTCACAATGGCATAACCTCTGGTCTCATCGAACCCGACCACCGTTCCCTCGATGAAACTCGTCAGGCCGATGAACCCGGCCACAAACTTATTGCTGGGGCGGTTATAGATGTCCTTGGGGGTGCCAACCTGCGTGATCTTCCCGCCATGCAGCACGGTGATGCGGTCGGAAAGGACCAAAGCCTCCGCCTGGTCATGCGTGACGTAGACGGTAGTGATCCCGAATTTTCTCTGCAGTTCCCGGATTTCGAAGCGCATCTCTTCCCGTAACTGGGCATCCAGGTTGCTGAGCGGTTCGTCCAGCAAGAGCACACTGGGTTCGATCACCAGAGCCCGGGCCAGAGCAACCCGTTGTTGTTGGCCACCAGAAAGCTGGCGGGGATACCTTTGCTCAAATCCGGAGAGCCTGACCGTGGCCAGCACTTCGCTCACTTTTCTTTGGATCTCATCTTTGGGGATCTTGCGCAGGCGCAAGCCAAAAGCCAGGTTCTCGTAGATGGTCATGTGGGGCCAGAGGGCATAATTTTGGAATACCAGGCCGATGCCACGTTTTTCAGGGGGCAAGTCCGTCACCCGCCTGTCATCCAGGTAAATGTCCCCCTCATCGGGGCTGAGCAGGCCGGCGATACAACGCAGCGTGGTCGTTTTACCGCAGCCACTGGGGCCCAGCAGAGTCATGATCTCCCCGTCGCGGATTTCCAAACTGACATCTTGCACTGCGACTGTTTTACCGAACCGCTTTGTCAGGTTCACCAGACGTAGGGCTGGCATCCAGGTCTCCTCCCTAGACTTAATAACTCTCAGAGGGCTATATCCCCATCCCGCCAATATATTCGGCTTTGAGGAACCGTTCGATGATCACCATGAACAGGATGCTGGGAACGAGCAAGATAATGGCGATCACCGAGGCGAATTGCAGGTTGTATCCGCTGGAAGAGTACAACAGCATGGGCAGGGTGGTCACGAAGGGCAGACCGATGAAGAAAGTGCCGGTGAACTCATCCAGTGAGGTCAAGAAAACAAACACGGCGCTGGCCAGTAGCCCCGGCGCGGCCAGAGGCAGGGTAACGCGGAAAAAAGCCGTCACTCTGGATGCGCCCACACTGCGAGCAGCTTCTTCCAGCTCCGGCGGAATGGATTTGAAAGTGGCGCTTGATATCCATACTGCGAAAACCAGGCCGACGATCAGATGCACCAGAATCACTCCGGGGACGGTTCCGGCCAGGCCCAGTTTATTGAACAGCAGGAGCAGGTTGACAAACACGGGCTGTTGGGGGAACGCTTGTGGCAACAGAAACAGAAGCAGGATGGCACTCTTCCAGGGGATGGAATACTTGGCCAACACGTACCCGGCCGGTATAGCAACAGCCATCACCAGCACCACCGAGATCAAGGCGATGATTAAACTCGTCTTAAACGCGCCCATGATGCTGACCGCACCGATGGCCAGGCTCTTCTGCAGACCCAGGGCTTGCAGCCAGTAGTCCGGCCCGATCACCTGCGGCAAAGCGTGAGGCCAATACCACCTCAGGGCGATGGACCATAGAGCCAGACCGGTCATCGGGCCAAAGATAATCAGGCATAGCACGATCAGCAGGACAGCTTCCCCTGCCCTGGTCAATAGCCTGCTTTTGCTCATCTCATCCCTCTTGCACTTCGTAGATACTCTTTCTCACCGTGTACCTGAGATAGTAGATGGCAGCGAAGGATACCATCAAATAAGTGATAGTGCCCAAAGCGTTGGCAACCCCATAGTCGCCGAAATAGGTCACTCGATGGGCAATGTCTACTGTCACCGTTGTGGGTTCACCGGCAATAATCATATAAGGCAGGGTGAAAGTGCCCATGATGGAGGTAAAGGCCAGGATCACAGCCACGGAGATAGAAGCCAGGCTCATGGGTATCAAGATACTGACAATGACCCGTGGCAGCCTGGCCCCTAAACTTCTGGCGGCTTCGATGTAGGAATCGTCTATCATTTTAAAGCCGCTCAGTACAATCAACGTCATGAACGCTGCCTGCTTCCATACAAAGCTGAAAGTCAAACCTTTCCAGTTAAATAACTGCAGGGGGGCTTTCAGATCAATCAAGTGCAATTGGGCCAGGAAAACGTTGAGCAAACCGTGGGGGGCCAGGAAGGTGTTCATCATCTGAGCTACCACGACGAAGGGGATAAAAATGGGCAGGCGGTAGACTGCTCCCACCATCTTAGCAATCCGCCCTGTAGCCATTCGCAAATAGGCGGCCAGGGCGATGCTCAGCACGGCCGCGATGGTCGTGCTGAGCAGAGATACTTCCAGCGAGAACAAAATATCGCGGAGGTAGAGCTGCCGCGCTTTGGCATAGTTGGCTAAGGTCACTGCTCCTTCGCCTTTGACCAGGAAACTCCTGTAGATGGACGAGACGAAGGGGTAAGCATACAGGGCCAACATAAGCCCCACCGCCGGAAGTAAAAGGAGAAGGGGAAAGAGCCACTCCCGGCTTCCCCTTCCCCTGTGTTCTATTGTCGTTTTAGCCACCGGTGACCCACTGCTCATAGGCTTCCAGCATCTTGTCAAAGTATTCGGTAATAGGGAACGACAGCCCGTACTTGGAGAGCGTTTCTGGATCGACATCGGCGTACAAACGCTCGAAAGCCTCCGGCGGGGCTACATCCTCAACAAACTTCCCGTCAATGCCCGGATACCAGTTGTAGCGGTCAATGATGACCTCACCCTGGATCTTCGGGCTGGTGACATATTCCACCCACTTCTTGGCCCATTCGGGGTGTGGCGCATTCTTGGGAATGACGAAGTACATGGGCTGGCCAGGCATCCCGGGCTCGGGCAGGATCAGGCGGATCTTGGGGTCCATTTTCCCTTCCAACTTGAAGGTGTAGAACATGTCCACCCACACAGGCCCCATGGCAATCTCCCCCCGGTTAAGGGCATCCAGGGTACCGACGTTACCTGCCGTAAAGGTAACATACTTGTTGAACTCTTTCAAGTCCTTGAGACCCGATTCCCAGGTGGCCACCTCCGCCTCATCAAACGGCCCGGTAACCGCGTATTTCTCGTACCGGCCGGTCTTCCAGTAAATCCAGCCCACCACAAAGGATACGCCAGACATGTGACTGTTCGAACTTTGGTATAGGGGACCAATAGGCACATTAACCCAGTCCTT
>JANLFX010000138.1 GCA_024653325.1 Anaerolineae bacterium | reverse complement strand
TGGACATTGGCGTTTTTGTTCGTAGTGATGGCTTCAGCCGTCCAAGAGAGCGAAAAGCGGCTGAAGCCGCTACTACGCCCCCCCTTTCGCCAGACCCCAGTTCCTAACCCGGCCAAGCCGGAACCAAACAGGGTGATTTACTTCATGGCTCATTATAACATTCCCTGGTGAAAAGTTCAACCTTGACAAGTAGCGAGTTGGAGGATCGCCAAAAATCCTCTTTGACAACCACGCCAATTAGTGCTAAAATAACGCCACTATGTGCAGGGGCGGGGGTAAAGTGTACCGAACGTCAATTCCGTATCTGAGAAGGACCTGGGGTTAGCTTCTCCACTGAGGAGAGATGGCTAACCCATTTTTACGGAACACGCAATACGCCACACGCAGCACGTTCTTGCCCCATCGAGTTATATTGATTGCTTTCAATAATACGTATTCCAACGAAGGAGGCCGATATGAGTGAGCTGATCGAAATCCGCTGGCATGGCCGCGCCGGACAGGGAGTGGTCACGGCCGGCGAGCTGTTGGCCGAGGCCGCGCTGGACGAAGGCAAGTATTTCCAGGCCTTCCCCGACTACGGCCCGGAGCGGATGGGCGCGCCGGTGAAATCCTACACGCGCATCAGCGACGAGCCCATTGACTTTCACTGTCAAATTCTGAACCCCGACGTGGTAATCGTGGTCAACCCCAACCTCCTTGGCGTGGTGGACGTGACCGAGGGATTGAAACCCAATGGCACGCTGATCATCAACACGCCCGATACTCCAGCCCAGGTGCGCAAGGCACTCAAGTTTACCACCGGCAAGGTGTGGACCCTGAATGCGACCCAGATTGCCATGGACACCCTGGGACGCGACATTCCCAGTACCCTGATGCTCGGCGCGGTCGTCCGGGCTACGGGAATGGTCAAGTTGGACAGCGTGATCCACCTGGTCCGGGATAAGCTGGGAAGCAAGTTGCTGGAAAAGGTGGTGGAAGCAAACGTGACCGCCGTCAGGCGCGCGTACGAGGAAGCCGTTGAGGGCTAGATGGAGGGACAGATGCCGAACTTAGAAGCGACCTGGAAGGAAGCCTCGTGGGGTGGTGTGGTCTACGAGGCCGGCAATTCCGTCGAGTACATCACCGGTGGTTGGCGCAGTTTCCGGCCCATCCGCGACATGGAGCAGTGCACCCATTGCATGATCTGCTGGGTGTATTGTCCCGACTCAGCAGTACTGGTCAAGGATGGGAAAGTGGTCGGCTTCGACTATGACCACTGTAAAGGCTGTGGGATTTGCGCTCAGGAATGCCCGGTGAACGTCAAAGAACCGCATGAGTATACCGGCCAGATGGGCAAGGTCATCCAGATGGTGCCGGAGACCGAGTTCGAGGGTTGGTAGGAGGAATATCATGGCAAAATCAACCGTAATGGCTCTGGACGGAGCCAAAGCTGTGGCCAATGCCATGCGTCAGATCAACCCTGACGTGGTGGCAGCTTATCCCATTACTCCGCAGACGGAGATCGTGCAGAATTTCTCCCAGTTCGTGGCCGATGGTTTGGTGGATACCGAGTTCATTCCCGTGGAGAGTGAACACGCGGCGATGAGCGCCTGTATCGGGGCGTCGGCGGCCGGTGGGCGGGTGATGACCGCCACGGCCTCGGCGGGGTTAGCGCTGATGTGGGAAGTAGTGTATGTCGCTGCCTCCATGCGCTTGCCCATCGTCATGTCGGTGGTCAACCGCGCCCTTTCCGCCCCGCTGAACATCCACTGCGATCATTCGGACTCGATGGGCGCCCGCGACGCGGGTTGGATTCAGATTTACGCCGAGACCGCGCAGGAGGCCTATGACAATACCCTGCAGGCCATCCGTATTGCCGAACACCCCGACCTGCGCGTGCCGGTGATGAGCATGCAAGACGGTTTCATCACTGGCCACGGCGTCGAGCGGGTGGAGATTCTGGATGATGAAGAGGTCAAAAAGTTTATCGGCACTTATCAGCCCCAGCATTCGCTGCTCGATGTGGACCATCCGGCTACCTATGGCGCGTGGGACTTCTATGACTTCTACTTCGAGCACAAGCGGCAACAGACCGACGCGCTGAGCAAGGCGATGCCGATCATCGTCCAGGTGGGCGAGGAATACGGTAAGCTGACTGGTCGTCGGTATGGGATTTTCGACCCCTACGAGATGGACGATGCCGAGGTAGCCATCGTGGTCCTCAGCTCCACGGCGGGCACGGCCCGCACGGTGATCAAGGCTCTGCGTCAGAAGGGCATCAAAATCGGGCTGATCAAGCCGCGCGTGTTCCGCCCGTTCCCGGCCCAGGAATTGACCGAGGCGTTGAAGAATGTCAAGGTCGTGGCCGTGCTGGATCGCTCCATCGCCTTTGGCGCGATGGGCGGGGCAGGCCCCCTCTTCCTGGAGCTGTGTGCGGCTCTGTATGCTTACGGTGACGGGCGAGGGCCACAGGTGGTGGATTACATCTTCGGCCTGGGCGGACGCGACGTGCTCCCAGCCTACATTGAACGAGCAGCGCAGGACATCCTGCACATTGCCGAGACGGGCGAGCGGGGTGACCTGGTGCGCTATCTGGGGTTAAGAGAATAGGGGAGGAACGATCATGGCCATCAAATTGAAGGAGTTAGCAGGTATAGAAGAACGCCTGACCTCGGGACATCGTCTGTGTGCGGGGTGCGCCGAGTCTATAATCATCCGTCAGATCGTGAACGCCATTGAGGAACCCATCGTTATCGCCACGGCCACGGGTTGCACGGAAATCGCCACCTCGGTGTACCCCTGGTCCTCGTGGCGGGTGCCCTGGATCCACAGCGCTTTCGAGAACGCGGCGACTACCGCCGCTGGCGCGGAGGCCATGTACCGCTCGCTGGTCCGCCAGGGTAAGATTGAGGACAAGAACATCAAATTCCTGGCCATCGGCGGGGATGGAGCAACCTACGACATCGGCCTGCAATGGATTTCCGGTGTATTCGAGCGAGGACACAAGGTCATCTACATTTGCCTGAACAACGAAGCCTACATGAACACTGGCATCCAGCGCTCCAGTGCTACCCCGTTGGGCGCGCACACCACCACCTCCCCGGCTGGTGAGGTGATTCCGGGCAAGACCCAATGGCGCAAGCCGTTGACCAAGATCATGGCCGCGCACGACATCCCTTATGTGGCTCAGGCCAGCCCACACCGTTGGCGCGACCTGATGGAGAAGGCTCAGAAGGCGGTGGAGGCGGACGGTCCGGCGTTTCTCAATGTCATCTCCCCGTGCCCCCGTGGCTGGCGGCACGATTCCAGTTTGAGCATCGAGGTGGCGAAAATGGCCGTGGAGACGTGTTACTGGCCGCTATACGAGGTGCGCAACGGCAGCGAGTGGACTTTGAACTACAAGCCCAAGGAGAAACTACCGGTCACCGAGTGGCTAAAAATGCAGGGGCGCTTCCGCCACCTGTTCACCCCGCAGTTTGAGTATGTTATTGAGGAACTGCAGGCCAAGGTGGATGAGGAATGGGATAAACTCCTGGCCCTTTGTGGGGAGAAGTGAAACGTAAAGCGTGAATAACCCTCCCGCAGGTTTTCGAACCTGCGGGAGGGTTGGTATCCGTTTCGCGAGGCATGTATGGAACGAGTACACGTATCCAACCACCCCCTCATTCTGCATAAGCTCAGCCTGCTCCGCGACGCCAACACCAAACCCAAGAAATTCCGCGAACTCGTGCGCGAATTGGCCATCCTGCTGGCCTACGAAGCCACTGCCGACCTGGCCCTGGAGTCCGTGGATGTAATCACCCCGATGGGCGAGGCCAGGGGACACACCCTCAAAGAGAAGATTGGGCTGGTGCCCATCCTGCGGGCCGGGCTGGGAATGGTAGAGGGTATCTGGGAGATGATGCCCGGCGCCGAGGCATGGCACATCGGCCTTTACCGCGATGAACGTACCCTGCGCCCGGTGGAATACTACAATAAGCTGCCCGTGGATCCCACCGTGCAGGTGTGCCTGATCCTGGATCCCATGCTGGCCACCGGCGGTTCCGCTGTAGCTACGGTGGATATCCTCAAAAAGTGGGGCGCGCAGCGCATCAAATTCGTGGGCATCATCGCCGCCCCGGAAGGGATCAAAGCTCTTACTGAAGCCCATCCTGACGTGGATATCCACGTGGCGGCAGTAGACGATCACCTCAACGAAATCGGCTACATCGTCCCCGGTCTGGGCGATGCTGGCGATCGTCAGTTCGGCACTGGCTAAGATGCAGTAATGCATTTTTTCGCTCTCTTGGACGGCTGAAGCCGTCACCACGAATAAAAGCGCCAATGTCCACCACCTTAATCACTTATAGCTGCAAAAGCTTAATCACACAGGTATCGCCATGCACAACCGCGCGTTGGAGGTAGCCAAACGGCTGGTCCAGCAACCACTGGTACAGATAATCGTTACAGGCGCGGTAACCTGCACGCTATACGCCAGTTCGCTGCAGGTCGGTTTCTTTAACGATGACCCCACCGGCCATTTCCGTTGGATGGAAGGCCGCTCACTGGTTTCACTATTCACTTCAGCCTCCGGCTACCCTTTTTACCGGCCCCTGACCTTTGTGTTGTGGAAAGCAGCGTATGCTCTGGGTGGCGGATACAATCCCGTGGGCTTCCACCTGCTGAACGTTCTATTCCACGCTCTGAGTGCAGCTCTGGTCTGGGCGCTGGGATACGTCCTTACGGGGCGGTGGGCCTACGCGATGCTGGCCGGGTTGCTCTTCGCTTGTTTTCCCTTCAGCTACGAGGCCGTGGCTTACGCGGGGGCATTGTTCCATCCGCTGGTTACCTGCCTGGTTCTGAGCACTTTGCTTCTCTATTACGAGAGCAAACAACGCCGCTCAAACGCTCTGTTCTGGGCCGCCCATCTCACATTGGTGCTGGCCCTGTTCGCCCATGAGAACGGCATCATTGCCCCGCTGCTCATCCTGGGCTGGGAATTCTCGGAGTGGAGCAGAGGCCGGCCTTTCAATCGCCGGGCGTGGACGTTTTTGGGGGAAGCGGCGCTGTTCTTCGGCCTGTGGCTGGTGGTACCCAGGCTACCTCGTCAGGGAACACTCCTGCAACCGTTGTCCGCTATGCGGGTCAGCGCTCTGTACTTCTTCCAGGCCATCGTCCATCCTGTGGCCCCGCTGACCCTGAATCTGGCCACGCATCTGAGTTTGAATCGTGACCTGGCGCTGGTGGTGATCGGTTTGGTAAGCCTGGGCCTGGCTTATCTGATCGCCTGCCGATCTGGTATGCGGGCCCTGTTCGTTCTCACCGGGGGTTGGGCTTTGCTGGCGGCCCTACCTGCCGTACTGTTTCTGGAGAGTGAGTACATACGTGGCAGTCCCCGCCTGTACTACTTGACTTCGGTGGGCACTTCCCTCCTCTGGGCCACGGTGGGTCTGGGACTCGTTCGCCTGGTCGAGGGCCGATCTCGCTGGCTGAGAAGCGGGGCATACCTGATAATCGCAGTTCTGATATTGGCCCTGCTACGCTTTGATGTAGCCTTCGTCGCCTGCCGTCAGCATTTCTACGTGCGGGCCACCGAATTGATGCAGATGGTCAGCCGCACCGCCGCTATCGCCCCAACAGACAAAGAACTGGTGTACGTTAACCTGCCCCTGTACTTCAGTTCCGCTGGCGAGGAGCATGAAGAGTGTGCTAATCCCTTTCCCTTGGGCCCCAGCGGGGCCATGGCCTTCCCCCGCTATGCCCAGGTATCCGATTTCATCTTTGTCAACGGCGGGCCAAGACGCCCGGCTATTGGCATCACGGCAGCGGCCTTTGCTCCCGGATGGGAAACGTATGGTGACCCGGTCACCCTGGAACAGATGCGCCAATTCCTGGCCGAGAATCGCGTTTATTTATGCGATCTGGCCGCCTGGCGGATCTTTGCCCTCTCCGATCACTGGCAGGTAGGAGGGGTAGCTGAGTCGCCCGGCGAGACAAGGGTTACTTTTGGGGAAAACATCGTCCTGGCCGGGTACGAGGTGCGGCGCGAGGATAACACTCTGCGAGTGATTCTGGACTGGCGTTGTCTGGCCGCACCGCAAAAATCTTACACTGTGTTCGTGCACCTCTATGGCCCGGTCGCCGGGCCGCCGGTCGCCCAGCAGGATGGACCACCGGTGCACAACTATGTGCCGACGAGCTTCTGGCAGGCCGGGGATCGCATCCGCGATGAGAAGACTGTCGCCCTGCCGGCGGGCTTACCTGCTGGCGATTATACCCTGGTCGTGGGCTTATACGATCCGGTGACGGGAGCGCGCCTGCCGGCCGTTGGGCCGGACGGTTGGCGATACCCAAACGACGCTGTGCCCTTATATCGCTACACACTGCCCTGAGGGGGGTGAGTCAAACACCTCGGGGTAAACATACCTCGGAGGGAGAGGATGCTCAAACGAGTTGTGGTTACCCTTTTGTTGTTACTGGCCCTGGTCATCATCGGCTGTCTGCAGAATACTGATCAGTCGGCCGCCACACCATTTTCACCAGCGGCTCAGCCGACCCCGGAAGGGGACTCAACGCACATTCCGGGCCAGAAACCCGGGTCTAATCATGAGCAGTTGGGCACCTTTTTTGACAGTATTTATCACCGCCTGTAGCCTGGCCCTAATTGTCACCCCACTGGCCGGGCGTCTTGGTTTGCGTTACGGCATTGTGGACCGGCCCGGTGGGCGACGACATCACCGGGGAGTGGTGTCCCGCCTGGGTGGGGTGGCCATGTATCTGGGCTTCACCGTCGCCGTCCTGGTTTCTCTGCCGATACGCTCCCGGTTACCTCCCGGCCCCCTGGGTCCTGATCCCAAAGAGATGACCCGTCTGACGGCGGTATTACTTGGCTCGGCCTTTATTTTTGTTTTTGGGTTAGTGGACGACCGGCGCGAGCTAAGCCCACGGGTATTGTACCTGGGCCAGACCATCGCCGCCCTGATTGCTATCGCCGGGTTAGTGTTTATCGAGCGAGTGATGAACCCCTTCACCAACGAGTTAACCGTCTTTCCCTGGCCACTGGTCCTGGGCTTCACCCTGTTCTGGTACGTGGGGATGATGAACACGGTCAACTTTCTCGATGGGTTGGATGGGTTAGCAGCGGGAGTGGCAGCCATCACTGCCGCCGTGTTGACGGTGCACATGCTGCGCGAGGGACAATATAGCGTGGCCCTGTTGCCCCTGGCTTTGCTGGGAGCAACTCTGGGTTTCCTGCCCTACAACTTTCACCCGGCGCGGGTGTTCATGGGCAGTTGCGGGGCGTTGTTTCTGGGATTTGCCCTGGCCGCCCTATCACTGGTGGCCGGAGCACGGGTAGCCACGGTTTTGTTGGTAGTGGGCATCCCCATTCTGGATGTAGCCTGGCAGATATTTTCCCGCCTGCGCCGTGGCCGGTCCATCAGCCAGGGCGACCGGGGACACCTGCACTTCCGCCTGCTGGACCTGGGCCTTTCCCAACGGCAGATCGTCGGGCTATATTGGGGGTTCAGCGCGGCTTTTGGGGTACTGGCGCTGGTCCTCTCCTCACGACTCTACAAGCTGATTGCCATCGTGGGCTTAGGCGTGGCAGCATTAATTGTGCTGTCCATCCTTTCGCGGGATAGGCAGCCCCAATAGGGGCGATGCTTGCGTCGCCCCTATGAGCCGCGCTTTGGCATTTCCTCCGCGATCTCGCGGAATTCGTCGAAGGGAATGGCGGTGAGGGTTTGGGTGGTCGTTACCCCAAAAGCGTTGGCAATCAGGGCCACCTTGGTGGCTGTTCTGGCATCGGGGGCCTCAAAAATGTGGAGGAAATCGTACGCGCCCAGCAGAGCGTAGCTGGCCAGCCGTTTGACTTTCAAGTTCTGGGCTTTGATTTGTTCGTCCAGTTCGCGGTCCAGCGTGGCCAACGACTTCATGTCTCGCACCCCTGCCTGGGACACTTTTGAAAGCAGCACGAAGGTTGTCATCTCACCTCGCCTCCTTTCAAATACGCAGTTTTGTTCAACACGCTATTGCCTGTCGCTGGTGCTTGTTAACCGGTTGTGAGCTGAAACCTTGAACCTCATCAAACTGACAATTATATTTTATCACTATCATGCTGTAGGTCAAGTTATGCCAACTTGACCTACAGGCATAAATCTACAGGAGATTTCTATGAACGTGTCAAGTCAGGGGGAAACTCGACTTGACAGAAG